>CAZKYG010000048.1:0-10554 GCA_964556915.1 uncultured Gemmatimonas sp. | reverse complement strand
CGCGCCGCCCCGACCGCCGCGGCCGCGCTGCGGCGCCGCCGAGGCCGGGCCCGCGATCGCGCCCTCCTCGGCGCCGGTGGGCGGCGCGGCGCCCTCACGCGCCGTTTCCGTGGCGCGCGCCGCCGACATCGGGTCGAACCGCAGGTCCCACACCACGCGATTGACGCCCGGCACGCGCGGGCCCGTCATGTCGCGGATCACGCGCCCGGTGGAATCGAGGATCGCGATGGCGGGCGGCGCCGCCGCCGCGCCGTCGCCGATCCAGTAGTCGATGAACGCGCCGTACGGCGGATTGCTGCCGCCGCTCGGGTCGTCCGACGCGTCGCGCACCGCCACGTCGTACATCCGCAGGCGGTACGTGGCGCGCGGCGCGAACAGGTGCGCCGCCCGCGCGCGGATCGCCGGCGTCATCTGCTGGATGGGCGCGATGTCGTCGAGGATGTAGAACCCGCGCCCGTACGTCGCGATCACCAGGTCGTTGAAGTGCGGCTGCACCGTCAGCCACGACACCGGCGCGTGCGGCAGGTTGATCTGCAGCGGCTCCCAGCGCGCGCCGTCATCGAACGACACGTAGATCGCGTTTTCGGTGCCGAGGTAGAGCAGCCCCGGCCGGGTGGGATCCTCGCGGATGCAGCGCGCGTAGCCGACCGGCGACTTCGGCAGGCCGTTCACGATGAGCGTCCACGTGGCGCCGTAGTCGGCCGTCTTGTACACCCACGGGTCGAAGTTCCCTTCCTGGTGGCCGTTCACCGTGATGTACGCCGTGCCCGGCTTGAAGCGCGACGGCTCGATGTTGCTCACCGTGCCCCACGGGATGATGCCGGGGATGTTCTTCGTGACGTTCGTCCACGTGCTGCCGCCGTTGCGCGTGAGCTGCACCTGCCCGTCGTTCGTGCCCGCCCAGATCAGCCCGGCAACGAGGGGCGACTCGGCGATCGCGTACACGACGTCGCCGTACTCCACGCCGATATTGTCGCCCGTGAGGCCGCCCGAGTGCCCCTGACGCGTGGTGTCGTTGAGCGTGAGGTCGGGACTGATCGCCGTCCAGCTCTGGCCGCCGTTCGTGGTCATGTGCACCACCTGGCTGCCCACGTACACCTTCGTGTGGTCGTGCGGCGAGATCGCGATCGGGAAGTCCCACACGAACCGGTACTTCACGTCCTTCGCCGCGTGGCCGTTCGGGCTCACGGGCCACACCTCGACGTCGCGCATGCGCTTTTCCTGCAGCTCCGTGCGCACGACGATGCCGCCCATGCTCCCGCGCCCGGACGCCGTGGACCAGACGACGTTCGGCGTCACCGTGTCGATCGTGGCCCAGCCGCTCTCGCCACCGCCCACCGCGTACCACGCGCCGCGCGGGATGTCCGACCCGCCGGTGAGCGCCGACCCGGTGCTCTTCACCATGCTCGGCCCGCAGGTGCTCGGCCCGTCCTGCATGTTGCCGCACACGTTGTACGGCACGCGATTGTCCGTCGTCACGTGGTAGATCTGCGCGATCGGGAGGCGGATGCGGTTCCATGTGGCGCCGCGCGTGGTGGAGATGCCCACGCCTTCGTCATTTCCGACGATCATGCGGCGCGGGTTCGCCGGGTCGATCCACATGTCGTGGTTGTCGAAGCCCGGGCTCTCGAGCGTGGAGCGCCGCGCGAGCGAGCGTCCACCGTCGCGCGTGCCGCTGAACCCGATGCTCAGGAAGTACGCCTCGTCGGCGTTGTCCGGCGCCACGGCCATGCGCGTGTAGTACGCCGGGCGCGACGTGAGGCCGCTCTGCGAGTTCACGAGCTCCCACGAGTCGCCGGCGTCGTTGGAGCGCCAGAGCACGCCCGTGTCCGTGGGCGCGCCGTTCCATGGGATGCCCTTCCCCGTCTCGATGAGCGCGTAAATGCGCTTCGAGTCCGCCCTGGTGACGCCGAGCCCCACCTTGCCGAACGGCCGCGTCGGGAGCCCGTGCGCCGTGAGGCGACGCCACGTGACGCCGTTGTCCGTGGACTTCCAGATGCCGCTTCCCGCGCCGCCGCTCTCGCGGCCCCACGTGTGCATCACGATCTGCCACGTCGCGGCGTACACGATGTTGGGGTTGTTCGGGTCCATGAGCACGTCCACGCCGCCCGCGCTGTCGCCCGCGAACAGCACGCGCGTCCACGTCTGCCCGCCGTTCGTCGTGCGGAAGATGCCGCGGTCCGGCTGTGGACCGTACGCGTGCCCCAGCGCCGCGACGAGCGCCACGTCGGCGTTGCGCGGATCCACGGCAATGCGCGCGATGCGGCCCGTGTTCTCGAGGCCGGCGCGCTGCCAGGTGGCGCCCGCGTCCGTGGAGCGGAACATGCCCCATCCCATGGAGATGTGGCTGCGCAGGAAGCTCTCGCCCGTGCCCGCCCACACCACGCGCGGGTTCGAGGGCGCCACCGCGAGTGCGCCGATGGACGAGACCATCTGGTTGTCGAAGAGGGGCGTCCAGTGGATGCCGCCGTCGGTCGTCTTCCAGATGCCGCCCGACGCCGCGCCCACGTAGTACGTGTCCGCGTCGCCGGCGATGCCCGCGACCGCGTCCACGCGGTTGCCCGGCGGGCCGATGAACCGGTACGAGAGCGCGCCGTAGCGGCTCGTGTCGCCGCGCGGCGGGGCCACGCCGCGGCCGCCACGCTGCGCGCCCGCCGGCATCGCGGCTGCCATCAGCGCCGTGGCGAGCAGCACGGCGTGAGCGTTCGCGAACGTGGCGAGCGCCGTGGGAACGACCTGTGGGACTCGCCGAGTGGTCGGCATCGCGCGTCTCCGGTAGGCGTGCATGGTGAAGCTATGTCGCCGAACGCCGTCCCGAACGCAAAATGGGCAGGCCTTTCGGCCTGCCCATTTACGTATCGGGACGGCGGGATTCGAACCCGCGACCCCCTGAACCCCATCAGGGCATTTCGGCAGATTTGTGACTACCAGGCCACGAGGCTGACTCGACGCCTACTGCTACCACGCGGGACCTTCAGATCCTCGCGCGCCGGAGCGACACAGCGTTGAGCGCGACGATGATCGACGACAGGGACATGAGCAGCGCGGAGATTTCCGGGCGCAGCGACCATCCGAACCTGGAATAGAACACGCCCGCCGCGACCGGAATCGCGAGCAGGTTGTAGACGCTGGCCCATGCGAGGTTCTGGCGCATCTTGCGCACCGTGGCCTTGCTGAGCCGGACGGCGCGCGGGATGTCGGCTGGGTCCGACTTCATGAGCACCACGTGCGCCGCTTGAATGGCGACATCCGTACCGGCGCCAATGGCGATGCCGATGTCGGCCTGGGCGAGCGCCGGCGCGTCGTTGACCCCGTCGCCCACCATGGCGACGACGTGCCCCTCGCGCTGCAGGTCGGCGACGCGCGCCGCCTTGTCCGCCGGCCGCACGGGTGCGAAGACGCGGCCGATGCCGACTTCCCCGGCAACGCGCTCCGCGGTTTCCCTCACGTCGCCACTCATGAGGACGGTTGTGATGCCAAGCAGCTCGAGCTCGGCGATCGCCGCTTTCGACGAGGGCCTGATGGCGTCCCGGATCCCGAGAACGCCCAGCGCGCGGCCGTCGTGCGCGACGAACGTGAGCGACGAGCCGGCTGCCACGAGCCTGCGTGCCGCATCATCGAGCGCAGTGGTGTCAACGCCGGCGTCACGGAGCAGTTCGGCGCTGCCGACGAGCGCGGGCTTCCCGTCCACGACTCCCTCGACGCCCTTGCCTGGCACGTTGCGGACACCCGCGGCAGGCGCGATCGGGATGCCGTCGACTTTGGCGAGCCGCGTCGTCGCGCGCGACAGCGGGTGCGTCGACCCGGACGACACGGCGGCGGCGACCGTGACGAGCCGCGCCCGGTCCACGCCGTTGGCAGGAACGACCTCCGTCACGTCGGGCGCGCCGGCCGTGATCGTCCCGGTCTTGTCGAGGACGATGGTATCCACGCGGCTCACGCCCTCGAGCGTGGCCGCGTCCTTGATGAGGATGTTGTGACGCGCGCCGAGCCCGGTGCCCACCGCAACCGCGGTTGGCGTGGCGAGACCGAGGGCGTCCGGGCACGCGATCACGACCGCCGAGATCGCGAAGGTCAACGACTGGAGAAACGGTGCGTGCCCCGCTGTGATCCAGAGCGAAAATGTCAGGACGCCCGAGCCGACGGCCACGATCACGAGCACCGCGGCGGCACGGTCGGCCACACGCTGCCCAGGCGCCTTCGACCGCTGTGCGCGCTCCACGAGTGCCGCGATCTGCGCGAGCACCGTGGCGCTACCCACGTGCCTCGCGGTGACGCGAATCGCGCCGCTCCCATTGATGGACCCGCCGACCACGGCGTCGCCCGGTCTCTTGTGCACCGGCTTGCTCTCGCCACTGATGAGCGCCTCATCGGCCTCCGTCTCGCCGTCCTCCACCTTCCCGTCGACAGGAATCTTCTCACCGGGCCGCACGATCACGACGTCGCCGACGTCAACGTCCGCGGTCGGGATCTCGCGCTCTGCGCCGTCGCGGAGCACTCGGGCCATCGGTGGCGTGAGATCGAATAGCGCCCGCAGGGCGTCGGTGGTGCCGCGCCGCGACTTCATCTCCATCCAGTGCCCGAACAGCACGAACGTCACGAGCATTGCCGCGGCCTCGAAGTACGCCGTCGGGTACCCGATGACCGTGAGATAGGTGCTGCTCAGCCACGCGGCGAGGACGCCGGTGGAGATCAGCACCGACATGTCCAGCGTCCGACGGCGCAGGGCCGACACGGTGCCCGCGTGGAACATCCATCCGGACCACCACACGACCGGCGCCGACAGCGCGAGCTCGATCCAGTTGGCGAGCGCGTGGTTCGGGAGCATGGGTACTCCCGGCACGTGTCCGGACAGCAGCACGACTGGGATCGTGAACGCCGAGGCGACGTAGAGGCGGCGCCGGATGTCGCGCTCCATGGCCTGCGCCATGGACGCGTCGGACATGTCGTGCATGCCGTGGCCTCCGGCACCCGCATCCGGACGCGAATGGGAACTCCCGTGCGCGACGGGATGCGCGCTGGAATGCCCGTGGTCGTGCACCGCGTTCATAGCAACACCTCACGCATGAGCGTGCCCTCCTCTGGTGCCCGCCGAGTCTGGCTTGGCCGAGCTACATCCCCATCTTCGCGATCATCGATCGGTGCATCGCGATCAGCCGCGTTACTCTCCCGCGATGCGCAGCCATCGCGGTCGTCAGCTCGGCGGGGCTCATCTCCGGGAACCTGACCAGGTCCTGCCGGAGTGAATCCACCACCGTCGTCCACGCCGCATCGGCGGGCATGTTCATCTTGCGCATCTCGTCGCTCAGGGACGCGATCAGGTTCGCCGTGAGTTGTCGATGTTCCGGGAGCAGCGCCTTGAGCTGGTCGCCCGTCTTCCCGTCAAGCGTTTTGAGATGCAATTCCACCTGGGCGATCATGGCGGCGCTCGGCGAGGAGTTCGTGTCGCCCATGCCGGCCATCGGCTGCGAGTCGGCCTTGGGCGCTGCTTTGGCATCCGCGCCGGAGCGTACCTGCTCCGAAGAGCCGCACGCGGCCAGGCTGAGCACAACCGCGGCAGTGAGTGTGCGAGACAGTGCGTTCATACAGACCTCAACGGTTCGGATTGCGGAGAGACTGCGTGAATGCTGACGTTGAGGGCTGCCGCGTTGCTTCGCGCCAGCTGCCACTCGCGCCAGAGGGAGTAGACGGCGGGAATCACGACCAGCGTGAGTACCGTGCTGGAGAGCATGCCGCCGACCATGGGTGCGGCGATCCGCTTCATGACATCGGCGCCCGTGCCCTCGGACCAGAGAATCGGTACGAGGCCGGCCATGATCGCGGTCACGGTCATGAGCTTGGGACGGACGCGCTCGACGGCGCCCTCCTCGACCGCCGCGTCGATATCGGCAAGCTCCCCGATCTGCCCCGCCTGCGCGCGCGCCCGGTGCGCGTGATCGAGGTACACCAGCATGACAACACCGGTCTCCGCGGCCACCCCGGCGAGCGCGATGAAGCCGATCGCCACCGCCACGCTCAAGTTGTAGTGGAGCGCCCACATGAGCCACACGCCCCCAACGAGCGCGAAGGGCAGCGAGAGCATGACGATCGCGGTCTCGCCGACGGTCCGGAAGTTCGCGTAGAGGAGCAACACGATGACTGCGAGCGTGACTGGCACGACGATCCTGAGCGTTCGCCCAGCCCGCTGCATGGCCTCGTACTGGCCCGACCATTCAACCCGGTACCCCGCGGGCAGCGTGAGTCGCTGGGCCAGCACCCGCTGCGCGTCGGCCACATATCCACCGACGTCGCGGCCCCGAACGTCCACGTAGACGATGTTGTTCAGCAGCGCGTCCTCGGATTTGATTAGCGTCGAGCCGCGGGTGACCTCGATGCGGGCCAGTTCGCCGAGCGCCACCTGGGCCCCGCCGGGAGTCGCGACGAGCACATCGCGGAGGGCCTCCGGGCTTGCGCGCAGGTCGCGTGAATACCGCACGAGCACCGAGTACCGTTCGCGCCCCTCGATCACTTCGCCTGCATTGATGCCGCCCGCCGCCGTCGCGATCGCGTCCTGTACCTCACCAACCGTCAGGCCGTATCGCATTACCGCCTCGCGGTCGACGCGGATGTCCAGATAGTGGCCGCCCACCGCTCGCTCGGCAAACACCGCGCTGGTGCCGGGCACCGCCGGCAGGACTGCCTCGATCTGCTTGCCGATCGCGTCAAGCGTGTCGAGGCTCCGGCCGAAGAGCTTGATGCCCACCGGCGTCTTGATCCCCGTGGCAAGCATGTCGAGTCGATTCTTGATCGGCATCGACCACATGTTGGCCACGCCCGGCGTGCGCACCGTGGCGTTCGCCTCGGCGACGATGGAATCGTACGTCACGCCTGGGCGCCACGCCGACTTGTCCTTCAGCACCGCGATGGTCTCGATCATGGAGAGGGGCGCCATGTCCGTCGCTGTCTCAGCGCGGCCGATCTTGCCTAGCACGGTCTGGATTTCCGGAATTCGCGCGAGCGCCGCGTCGCGCTGCGCCAGAATCGCCCTGGCTTGCGCTGCGCCAACACCCGGGAAGAGCGACGGCATGTCCATGATCGCCCCTTCATTAAGAGGGGGCATGAACTCGCTTCCGATGCGGGACCACGGCCAGACTGTCACGCCCAGCACCACGAGCGCCGCGCCGATCGTCAGCCATCGATGCCGCAGCACCGCGTGGATCACCGGTCGATAGAGGCCGATCAGCACGCGGTTAACGGGATTCGCGGCCTCGAGCCGGATGCCGCGACGGATGAATGCCCGCATCAGCACAGGCACCAACGTGATGGAGAGGAGCGCCGCCGACGCCATGGCCAGCGTCTTCGTCCAGGCCAGCGGCTTGAAGAGCCGCCCCTCCTGCGCTTCGAGCGCGAAGACGGGCACGAAGGACACCGTGATGATGAGCAGCGATACGAACAGGGCCGGCCCGACCTCCTGCGCCGATTCCACGACGAGCTGACGGTGCGACCGCGGTTGGGCCTCGTGCTGATTGCGCTCGATGTGCTTGTGCAGGTTCTCGACCATCACGATCGCGGCGTCGATCATCGCGCCGATCGCGATCGCGATGCCGCCGAGCGACATGATGTTTGCGTTGAGCCCGAGCGCACGCATGGCCAGCAGCGCCATCAGGATGCCGAGCGGGAGCGTGAGGATGGCGACGAACGCGCTCGAGGCGTGCAGGAGGAAGACGACGGCGACCGCCGCGACAATGATCGACTCTTCGACGAGCTTGCTGCGCAGGGTGGCGATCGCGCGATGGATCAGGTCCGATCGGTCATATCCATTCGCGAACACGACGCCGGTCGGGAGCGACCGCTGCACCTCAGCCATCTTCGCCTTGACGCCGTCGATCACCGCTAGCGGATTCTGGCCGTACCGCATCACCACCCACCCGCTGACGATCTCGCCGTGACCACCGAGGTCCGCGATCCCGCGCCGGATCTCCGGCCCTACGTGCACATCGGCGACGTCACCGACGGTGATTGGAGTACCGCCCGGCCCCGCGCCGAGCGACACCGCGCGAATAGTCGCGGCCCCGGCGAACCGGCCGCGCCCACGCACGGCGTACTCGGTACTGCCCATCTCGATCACGCGCCCGCCGACGTCCTCGTTCGACGCGCGCACCGCCTGCGTGACCCGCGAGAGCGGAATGTCGTACGCGAGGAGCTTCGCCGGATCGACGTCCACCTGGTATTGCTTCTCGAACCCGCCGAACGACGCGATCTCGGCGACGCCGGGCACCGCCGTGAGCGCCGGACGAACCGTCCAGTCCTGCAGGCCGCGAAGGTCGGCAAGCGTTCGCGTGCCGGTCGTATCGGCCAGGATGTACTGCATCACCCACCCGACACCGGTCGCGTCGGGGCCGAGCATCGGCATGGCGCTCTCCGGCAACTTGTTTCGCACGCCGTTCAGGTATTCGAGCACGCGCGACCGTGCCCAGTAGAGATCCGTGCCGTCCTCGAACACGATGTACACGGCGGAGCGCCCGAACTGGCTCATCCCGCGCACGACCTTCGTGTGCGGCACCTTGAGCATCTCCGCGGAGAGTGGGTACGTGACCTGATCCTCGACGATCTGGGGCGCCTGACCCGGCCACTCCGTCATCACGATGACCTGCACGTCGGAAAGGTCGGGGATCGCGTCCACCGGCGTCCGGACGAGCGCCCAGATACCGGCCAGCGTTACCGCGACCGTCGCGAGCGTTACGAGAAGGGTGTGGTCCACCGACCACGCGATGATCCGCTTGAGCATGGTCGGTTACCTCTTCGCCGGTGGCGCCTTGCTGGGCGCGGCACCCTTCGCCGGCATACCGGACATGCCAGGCATATCAACCGTCCCGGCATTTTTCGACATGTCGCCGGCGTTCATCTGGCTCATCATCGACTTCATCACTTCGCCCAGATTGGATTCCGAGTCGAGCAGAAACTGCGCGGAGGTCACCACGCGCTGGCCAGGTTCGAGGCCGGCGAGCACTTCCGTGAACGTGTCGGTGATGCGTCCAAGCTCGACGTCGTGCGGCATCAGCTTTCCGCCGCCCATGTCGACGAACACGATGTTCCGGTCGCCGCCGCGAAGCACGGCGTCGTTCGGCACCGTCAGTGCCCGGCGCACCGGCGACGCGAGTCGCACAGTCGCGTACATACCGGGCTTGAGGAGTTCACCGAGATTCGGCACGGCGACCCGCACGCGCACCGCGCGCGCGACCGAGTCGAGCATTGGATAGACATAGGCGACCTGTCCCGACAGCTCGTGGCCAACGAGCCCCGTCATCGCTACGTCCGCGGCTGAACCGACGTGGACCGCCGCCGCGTCTATTTCGCGCACCCGGACGTCCAGCCAGACCGTCGAGAGATCGGCGATCGTGTACAGTTCAGCACCCGCCATCAGCGCCTGCCCTTGCACGACCTTCCGGTCCAGCACGACCCCGTTGCTCGGCGCATAGAGTGTCAACACGCGTTGCGGCTGGCCGCTGCGCAGGACGGTGTCGATCTGCGCGTCGCTGATCGCCCACTGGCGAAGTCGCTGTTTCGCCGCCTCCATCAGGTCGCCGGGCCTGCCGGCGGCGCCTGGAACGGGACTCTCTCCGATCTGGCCGTCGAGCCGCTGGGCGAGGAGGAGCTCTCGCTGCGCGGCGACAAGGTCGGGCGCATACACGTCCAGGAGCGGCTCTCCGCGCCTGACGTGCTGTCCGGTGGCGTTGACGTACAAGCGTTCGACAAAGCCGGTGAACCTCGGCACCACCTGCGTGAGCCGGGTCTCGTCGACGGTCACGACGCCAATCGCACGGATGTCGTCTTTCAGCATCCGCACGTCGGCGGTGCCGAACGTGATGCCGAACTGCGTGATCTGGGCCGGCGTCAGCGTGACAGCGCCGTTGCCGCCAGAGTTCATGCCCGGCGTCCCTGCCATGCCCGCCATGCTCGTGTCGGCTGGGCGTTGGGACTGCGGCACACCGTCGGCGTGTGGTCGCGACATCCTGGCGATGACAATCGCAACGACCGCAACCACCACAACGCCGATCGCAACCTTGGGAAGGAGGCGTTTCATCGGAGCATCTCCTGGCCGACGACTTGTTCCAGCGCGGCCATGTTTTTCGCGAAGTCAGTGAGGGCCCGCGCGGACTCCATCTCGATGGCAAAGAGCGCTGTCTGCCCATCGACGACCGTGGCGAACTCTGCTCGTCCGGTCTCGTAGCTGGCCGTCGAGGCGGTCAGGGTCGCACGCGCCTGAGGCGCGAGGGCGCGGGCGTAGAGCGCGAGCTGCGCGCGTGACCGTTCGAGATCCGCCACGAGGCGGGCGACCTCGGACCGGATCGCATTGACCTTCGCGACATGTTCGGCATGCAGCGCCTCCAGCTCGGCGTCTGCCGCGGCCACGCCCTGGCCCTGCCGTTCCCTGCGATGGACGGGAACCGGGACCGACACGGCGGCACTCACCATGCCGGGCAACCCTCCGGTTCGATAGCCGTACTGCAGCGACACGTGGAAGTCGGGTAACGCCGCCTTGCGCGCAAGATCGACCCGAGCGGCCTGCGCGGC
>CAZKYG010000047.1:0-32007 GCA_964556915.1 uncultured Gemmatimonas sp. | reverse complement strand
GATCGCGAAGGAGCGGAACAAGGACCCGATCGAGACGGCCATCGACATCATCCTCGCCGGCGGCTCCGGCGTGGCGTCATTCAACATGAACGAGGACGACATCCGGAAGTTCATGGTGCAGTCGTGGGTCGCGACCGGATCAGACGGCAGCGATGGGCATCCGCGCAAGTACGGGACGTTCGCGAAGCTGATCCACCAGTACGTGGAGACCGATCACGTCCTGACGCTCGAGCAGGCGGTCCACCGCAGCAGCGCCCTCACCGCGCAGATGCTGCATATCAGGGACCGCGGGACGCTCGCCGCGGGGATGGCGGCCGACGTGATCGTGTTCAATCCGGGCGACGTGCGCGACAACTCGACGTACGAGAAGCCGGAGCTCCTTGCGGCGGGGATGCAATACGTGCTGGTGAACGGCGTCGTGACGATCGACGGCGGGAAGTACACGGGGGCGATGGCGGGCCGCGCGCTCAGGAGATAGGAGGCCGCAACCGGCGGGCGAACACGCGCGCCATCACTCGACGCGCCCGGACGGCCGTTCATGACCGAAATCTGATGGTGGTGGTTCGCCGCATGTGGTGTCCCGTCATTCAGTAGCTCTTCGTCCAGATCGCGATGACCGCGCACGCATCGTTCAGAAACTCCGCGGGAATGCGCGCAACTCCCGAGTAGATCTCGATGGCCTGGACGTTCCTCCAGTTGACCATGCGCAGCGCCTCGCCAACCGCGTCGACGCCAAACGTGCGATCGACATCCGCGGATGCCGTCACGCGTGCGCCGTCGATGTAGACCTGAACCTTGCCCGTGACGGTCTCGAGTTTGGGCGGCGCCGTGGTGCCAAACGACCCCTGTATTGTCGACGCCTTCAAGCCGTTCAAGTCCTGCTGACATTTCCGGAAGGTAATGCCCCGGTCGTTGACCATTACCGTCGGAATCCCCTCTAGCAGCGATCGCATGTCGAGCGGTTGGCGCCGCTCGATCTCCTCTCTGGTGAGAAACACGCCGTTCTCGTGACTTGCGCGCTGGTATACCTCTGCGAACCGAGCCGGATAAGTCACCATCTTGCCGGCGATTGTGACGCTCGGAAGCGTTGACGCCTGCGGCTCCAGCGCGAGCGCCAGCCAGAGCGAGTCGTCGACATCGACGAACCGGACAAGCGGCGTATAACCGATCTTGCGAACCCTTAACTCGTACTTGCCTGGGCGGGGCAATGCCAACACGAAGCCGCCATTGGAGTCCGTCGTTGCGAGCACCGCGGTTGAATCGGTGCCAACCAGGGCGCCAGCGACGGGCCGAATGCTGTCACCGGCGACTGTCACGCGCCCCAGCACCGGGATACGGCGGACGGACGCCCCACCTTGCGCCAGCAATAGACACGCGGCCATGACGTTGATGCCGCCAGCCACGAGACCTGTGCGCCACATGGAATCCTCCCTGCGCCAAAAAGGACGAACCGTCTGTGCTCACGTCGATGCACGGTGCAAGATGTGCACACCTAACCACCGGCGAGCCTTAGGACATACAGACTGTCGATACCCTGGCCTCCGGGCGATATCGCGAGCACCATCCGATCTCTGATGTCGGCGACAATGAGGTGACTAGGAAGATCGAACGGCTCGACTTGCCCACTCGCACGTCCAAAGCGTAGCCAGTGTCGCACCGCGTCTGTCGACGCAAGTTCAACGAAGATGTTGCCTGCCGCGTCAACGATCAGTCTGTCGTACATTGGCGCCTTCGTGCCTCGCCGGATGCGTGCCCAGAGGTCCTGCGTCACTGCACTCACCCCACCCAGGGCGTCAACGACCGTGCGCGGGAGACGATCAGATACGAAGCGCTGAACATCACTGCGTGCAACGCCGGCTGGCGCTTTCTGCATGAGCAGCGGATGCAGCCGCGCCGTCGTGTCGCCGTCAATCCACATACAACGGCTGTGTCCTTCAGAACATGGACGCTGCCTGAGAATCGAGTACGTCGTCGCATCGGCGTTCGGAATCAGAAAGTCGCGATAACCCCAAGGCACATCGAGTGTCGTGCGAGCGCTGCCGCTTGGTGAGTGAGCAGTAACGAAGCTACCGATGGTCAACAGACTGTCGACTACTAGCACGTCGCCGGTGCCTGCGTCTTTCCTGAACAACAGCGTGACGGACGTATCAGATGACTCACGCTCCGTGGGGAGGGCGGCCAGCAGGTCTGGCTGCCCTCGTGACATTGTGACGACTTGAGTCCGCCAGCGCGGCAAGAGCGATGGGAGGTTGATCGCTGCGTTGGAAACCGATGCCGGGCCGACGGAGATCAGCTGCCGCGATCTATCGTCCTCCACCCACAGCCGCGAACCGCGTGAGAGCACCGTTCGAATGTCTGCCGTGTCGCGTCCAATACGGATTCTCGCCCAGGGCATCTCACCGCCACTCGTGATCCAAATCGATCCCAAGTCGTCGCTCGAAACGGCTACCACTTGACCGGTTGCTGTTAGGACGGCTGCACGGACTTGGCGGAGAGCGAAGCGGTCGCCAATGCTGGTCGTGAGGCTAGGCGGATCAGTGGACTGAGACGTTCGACGGTCTCCCGTTGGCCGGCAGTACAGGAGCAGCCCACAACCGGTCGCTAGAAGAACGATACGCTGGATTGGCACTGGCGGCGGACAACTGGTGATGTTGCCTAGATCGAAATTGTTCTGCTGCTACGGCGAAGCGACCGAACGATGGCCTCTCCGTAGTGACGAGCGAGTATGTCACCACCGCACGCACGCTCGACCGATCGCCCATCTGCGCCTGTGTCTTGTGACCGTATGCGATTCCCAGCTGGCAGTGCCGAACCATCCGCCGCAGACCCTGCGAACCCTGGGTGGCAACTCCCCGTTTCGAAGCAGGTGCCGTCGATCATGTAGCATCCGGCTGCCATGCCGTCATTGATGTGACAGTAGTTCCCGCTGCACGACCAGCACGGTACTGCTTGACCGTCACGCGGGTGCGCAGCTGCAACTGCGAAGAACCCGACAGCAATGACAAGGACCTGGAAGAGCCGTTTCAAAGTCATTTTCCATCTCCGTGTGAGTCGTTGTCTCGCCGCCAGCGCCACCGGTAGTACACAAGCTCTAGCTGCCCTGTGTTGCGGATTGCTATGGCAGTTTGGATGCCCGATACGGCATCGATGATCCCCGCTGCGACGTCAAGGCGCAGGCTCCTCAGTGCCTTCCCCGTGGTAGCGCTGAACGTCACTAGCCGGCGTTCGTCCGACCGCGGGTCCGCGAGAACCTGCAAATACACGCTGTCGAGCAGCACTGCGTGCCCGGATGTCCAACCGTTCAGCATTTTGGCGCGATCGGCCGCGCCGAACATACTGCTAGGGTCAAGGACGAGATGCGAGTCACCCTGTTGTGAAATAGCCCAACTTCGAAAAGGGAAGGTCGTTTCGGTGAGGAGGAGCCGATTGACTTCCAACCGCGCTCCGTAGTCAACAGGCGCACCGAGGCGACGTACATGCCGCCCTGGTCCTAGCACAAGTCGAGTTTGACCGCCCTGTGACTGGGGCATCACCCGAGGGGGATGACCGTGATTTAGGATTACGGCCGCGACACCGCCGCCCCCCGCGGCCAAGATAGCCTCATCCACGACAACCTTTCCGATTCGACTCCGGCCGCACGGCCTGTGCAGCGGGACACGACTCACGGTGCCGGTTGATTCGACAACGACTAGTGCCGCGGCCGTGTCGTCAAAGACAGCCAAGCGAATACCGTCAAGAACTCCGGCACAGATCGCGACCGGCGCCGACTGCGGCGAGGCGATCCACCACAGAGTTGTTTTTGACCAGACGACCACTTCGCCGGATATGCCGAGGCGGCCATCAATTATCGGCTGGCCGGAGGGCAGCCGAACGGAGCCGACCTGGTGAAGTTCGACGTGCGGCAATCGCGAGATGGGTATTGCCGCGCCGAATAGTGGCACGACGGCCAAGCTAACCATAGCCAGCATAGCATTGCGGATTCTTGTGCTAGCTCGCGACCAGCCCATGAACGGGCGCCTCGATAGTCGGGATTTGTGCGAGGGTAGTAGTGGATATTCCTGATGTCAATAACCCGAATCAGGTCAGCGACGGCTGCCGGTCTCGCAAACCCGTGCGCGCGTGCAACTTCGGTCGCACATGCCAGGCGACCGCTATTCTGTGAACAAGCAAAATGACGACTTGATCGGGGCCGCCCGGCAAGACACTGGTTCGATCGACCAGGGCGCGATGGGCATGTCCACGGGCCTCTACTACGCGCCGGGGAGCTTCGCCGAGACCGACGAGGTGATCGAGCTGGCGAAGGTGGCAGCGCAAAAGGGCGGCATCTACGACTCGCACATGCGCGACGAAAGCTCGTACACGATCGGCCTCATCGGGTCGATCAACGAGACGTTGCGCATCTGCCGCGAGGCCCGCATCCCCGTCCACATCTCCCACATCAAGGCGCTCGGCGTGGATGTGTGGGGCCAGTCGGATACGGTCATCAGGCTCGTGGAGGCCGCGCGCGCACAGGGGCTCGAGGTGACCGCGGACCAGTACCCCTACACCGCGTCCGGCACGAGCGTGAGCGCGGCGCTGCTGCCGCGGTGGGTGGAGGAAGGCGGCGGTGATTCGCTCCGGGCGCGGTTCGCCAATCCCGACGTGCGCGCGAAGATCGTCGCCGAGATGACCGAGAACATGCGTCGGCGTGGCGGTGCCGCGTCGCTGCTCATGGTCTCGACGCGCGTGCCCGGCATCCTCGGCAAGAACCTCGACGAGATCGCGAAGGAGCGGAACAAGGACCCGATCGAGACGGCCATCGACATCATCCTCGCCGGCGGCTCCGGCGTGGCGTCATTCAACATGAACGAGGACGACATCCGGAAGTTCATGGTGCAGCCGTGGGTCGCCACCGGGAGCGACGGCAGCGACGGGCATCCGCGCAAGTACGGGACGTTCGCGAAGCTGATCCACCAGTATGTGGAGACCGATCACGTCCTGACGCTCGAGCAGGCGATCCACCGCAGCAGCGCCCTCACCGCGCAGATGCTGCATATCAGGGACCGCGGGACGCTCGCCGCCGGGATGGCGGCCGACGTGATCGTGTTCAACCCGGGCGACGTGCGCGACAACTCGACGTACGAGAAGCCGGAGCTCCTTGCGACGGGCATGAAGTACGTGCTCGTGAACGGCGTGGTGACCGTTGACGATGGCAAGTACACCGGCGCAATGGCGGGGCGGCCGATCCGCCGCTGACTGCGGAACCTGCGCCGCCAACGGCGCGGCGCGGACTCTCGGGGCTATGCCGTCGGCGGCGCGGCCTGCGGCCGCGACAGGCGCCACGCGCGCCAGAGCGCCATGAGGCTCACCACCGCCAGCACCGGCCAGACAAGCAGCAGGTCCACGCGGATGTTGCACTCGCCGCTGCACAGCACCCGCGCCTTCATCCCGTACTCGTACGCCGAGTAGCCGACCCAGAGCACGGCCGCCCAGGCCACCGCGCGGCCCCGGCGTCGGATGAAGAGCACGGTGAACCCCACGCCGATCACGGCCGCGATCCACGGCCACTCGATCATCGCGGCGGCGGGGGCGAAGATCAGTTCCACTTCAGGCCGCGGATCTGGTCGAGGTTCACGTTCCCACCGCTGATCACGGCGGCCACTCTCGAACCCTTCGGCAGCTTCACGAGTGCGTGCAGCAGCGCGGCCACCGGCGCGGCCGCCGCGCCCTCGGCCACGATCTTGCACCGCTCCCACGTCCAGAGCATCGCATCGAAGATGTCCTTGTCCGGCAACGCGACGATTTCGTCCACGTATCGCTGCACCACGGAGAAGTTGAGCGTGCCCGCCGTGCGCACCCGCAGCCCGTCGATGATGGTGTTGCACTCGATTGTCTGGAGCGAGCCCGCCTCCAGGCTCCGCTTCATGGCCGGGCCGTCGCTCGACTCCACGCCGATCACCTTCGCCTTCGGGTTGTGCGCCTTCACCGCCATGCTCACGCCGGCGATCAGCCCACCACCGCCGATCGGCACGACGATCGCGTCGAGCTCGGGCCAGTCCTTGACGACCTCGAGCCCGAGCGTGCCCTGCCCCGCGATGAGCTGCTCGTCGTCGAACGGATGGACGTACGTCAGGCCTTCCTTCGCGACGAGTTCCCTGGCCTTCTCATTCGCCTCGTCCCAGATGCTGCCGTGCAGCACCACCTCGGCGCCGTACGCCCTCGTCGCGGCCACCTTCGCGGGCGTCGCGTTGGTCGCCATGCACACCACCGCGCGAATGCCGTGGATGCGCGCCGCGAGCGCCACGCCCTGCGCGTGGTTGCCGGCGCTCGAGCAGACGACACCGCGCCGCTTCTGCTCCTCGGGCATCTGCGCGAACTTGTTCAGCGGCCCGCGGATCTTGTAGCTGCCGACCTTCTGGAAGCACTCCGCCTTGAGCCGCGTCTCGTAGCCCGTCAGCTCACCGAGCGTCTGCGACGAGAGGAGCGGCGTCCAGTGGATGTGCGGCGCGATGCGCGCGCGCGCAGCCTCGAAGTCCTGCGTCGTGAGGGAGAACATGCCCTAATTCTACTGCAACTCCTAGGGCGTGATCACGGGCCTCCCGTTCACGTCGAGGTGCACGATCGGCGCGATCCCCGTCTTGCGGAGCGCCTCCTCGATGGCCGCACGGTCCCCGACGATCACCAGGTTCATGTTGTCGAGGTCCAGGTACTTCTTCGCCACCCGCACGAGGTCCTCCTTCGTCACCGCGTTCACCCTCGCCGCGTACTGCTGGTAGTAGTTCTCCGGCAGGTCGCGCAGGTAGATGCCCGAGATCGCGCTCCGCACGCCAGCCACGGACGAGAAGGTCTGCGGGAGCGACTGTACGAGCGCATCCTTGCCCTGCTTCAGCTCGTCATCGGTGAATGGTTCGCTGCCCTGCACGCCGCGCAAGTGCTGCATGAAGAGGATCAGCGCGCTGTCGCTCTTGGCCGTGACGATGCCTCCCCCCGCGCGGAATGCGCCGGGGCCGCGTCCATACTCGAACGTCGAGCCCACCCCATAGCTGTAGCCCTTTTCCTCGCGAATGTCGTGGTTGAGCCGCGACTGGAAGAGCCCGCCGAGGATCGTGTTCATGACCTCGAGCGCGTAGTAGTCCGGCGTGTAGCGATCAGGGCCGGTCTCGCCAAGCTGGAACACCGACTGCGCGGCCTTGGGCTTGTCCACGAGGTAGATCGTGCGCGCCTTGTGCGGCGGCGGGGCCGGATACTTGAAGTCGGGCTTCGCGCCGCCGGCGGGCCACGCCGCGAACGCCTTGTCCAGCATCGCCTTCACCGCCGCGGGGTCCACGTCGCCAGCCACGGAAATGACCGCGTGCCCGGGAGTGTAGAACGCCTGGTGGAACGCCTTGATGTCGTCGAGCGTGATCGCCTTGACCGTCGCCTCGGTCTGGAACCGCCCGTACGGATGGTCCGCGCCGTACGTCACTTCCTTGAAGACGTTGCTCGCGACCAGGTTGGGGTTGTCGCGGCCGGTCTGGAGGTTCACCAGCGTGCGCCCCCGGATGCGCTCGAGCGCCTCGGCGGGGAACCGCGGATGCAGCATCATGTCGGCCAGCAGCTCCACCGCCGGCTGCAACCGGTCCTTGAGCGCGGTGAAGCCGAGCACGCCGGTCTCGTCCGTGACGTTGGCCGTGATGTTGATGCCGAGGAGCTGCTGCGCGTTGGAGAGCTCGTCGGCCGTCTTCGTCGCCGTGCCCTCGCTCAGCATCTGCGCCGTGAACGAGGCCACGCCGGTCTTGTCGGCGGGCTCGTAGGTCGTGGTGCCGCCGACGAACCCGACGTTGAACGAGACGAGCGGCAGGTCCTTCTTGACGCTCACGACGAGTTCGGCGCCGTTGGCGAGCTTCGACTTGCTCCACGACGGAATCTTCGTCGTGGGCGCCGCACCAGGCGCGGGCACCTTGTCGCGGTCGAGTTTCTGGGCGCTCGCCGGCCGGGCCACGCCAACGGCCAGCCCCGCGATGGCGGCGGCGCGCAGCGCCCGGGTCGCGATGGACGGGATGGTCATCTTACTTGCCCTCCACGACATAGTGGCCGCCGTCGGCCGCCACGGTGACTTTCCGGCTCACGGCCGCGTTCGCGGCGTCGTTCGCCTTGCCCACCGGCACCACGGAGAGCACCACGCGGCCCGGGGTGAAGTACTGGTTCGCCACCCGCTTCACGTCGGCCGCGGTGACCGACGTGATGCCGGCATACAGCGACTTGTAGTAGCCGGCGTCGCCATGGAACACGGAGCCGCGCAGCAGCAGCTCCGCCTTGCTCAGGTTCGATTCGAGGCCCGACACGAACCCGTACTCCGTGCCGGCCGTGGCCTTCGTCATCTCCTCGGCCGTGGGACCCTCCCGCTTGAATCGCTCCAGCACCGAGTCCACCTGCGCCTCGAGCTCGGTGAGCGAGTGTCCCGGGCGCGGCGTCACCTGGATGAAGTACTGCGACCAGTTCTCGTTCGTCGCCTCGAATGCGCCGACGTTGGCCGCCGACTGCGCGTCATACACGAGCGCCCTGGTGAGGCGCGCCGTGCGCGGGCCGGTGAGAATGGAGGTGATGATGTCGAGCACCTTGTCGTCCGGTGAGTCCTCCCCGACGGTCGGCCACGCCAGGTAGAGGCGCGGCACCTGCACCCGGTCCTCGAACGTCACGCGCCGCACCTCGGTCATGGTCACCGGCGTCACCGCCGGGCGCTCGATCGGCTTGCCGCGGGGGATGTCCGCGAAGTACCTGGTCACCCACTGCCTGGCCTGCGCCGGGTTGAAGTCTCCGACGATCGCGAGCGTCGCGTTGTTGGGCGCGTAATACTGGCGGAAGAACTCCTTCACGTCGTCCACGGTCGCGTGCTGCAGGTCACTCATGTAGCCGACGACGGGCCACGAGTACGGGTTCGACTCGGGCAGCATCTGGCTCGTGATGATCTCGAAGGACCGCCCGTAGGGCTGGTTGTCCGTGCGCTCGCGCCGTTCGTTCTGCACGATGTCACGCTGCGCGACGAACTTGGCCTCATCGAGCTTGTCGAGGAGGAAGCCCATGCGGTCGGACTCCATCCACAGGTTGGTTTCGAGGTAGTTGGACGGCACTTCCTCGTAGTAGTTCGTGCGGTCGTTCGTGGTCGAACCGTTGTTGAATCCGCCCACGCCCTCGGTGTACCGGTCGTGCGTGCCGTACGGTACGTGGCCCGAGCCGGTGAACATCACGTGCTCGAACATGTGGGCGAAGCCCGTGCGGCCCGCCTTCTCGTTCTTCGACCCGACGTGATACCACACGTCCACGGCGACCCGCGGCACGGAGTGGTCCTGCGCCAGGATCACGGTGAGCCCGTTCGGGAGGGTGTAGCGCTCGAACGGGATGTTGATCGCCGCGGCGTCGGCCCTGGCGGGCGCCTTCTGCGCGACGACGCCCGAGGACGCGACGGCGAGCAGCGCCGCAGCGAGCAGGGTTCGCAGCTTCATGGTCGGGAGGGGAAGTGAGGGGATGGACAACCTGGTAAATGTGACACGATGCCCCCTCTTACGGTTGCATCCAGGCGGGGGATTCGCGGCACTCCTGCGGGCGGCGTCGGGACGGCGCCAGGGCGGCGTCAGGGCGACGCGAGCCGACCCCCGGTGCGCAGGAATTCCGCGAACGCGACCGGCAATCCGCTTTGCGCGATGGCCGCGGCTGCGCGCTCGACGTCGTACGGCACGCGCACAATCTCGACGTACACGTCGCCCCCGGCATGGTCGAGCACCACGTAGCCCGCGCGCGGGTCGCCGTCCTTCGGGCGTCCCACGCTTCCCGTGTTCACGAAATGCACGCCGGCCACCACGCGGTGCCAGGCCTTGTGGGTGTGGCCGAAACACACGACATCGCCGGCGGCAGCGCCCAGGCTCGCCGCCATCTTCAGCAGGAAGTCGTCCGTGCGGTCTTCGTGCACATAGACGGTGTTGAGCGCCTGGTTACCGTGGACGAGCACCACGCGCGGGCCGGCGACATGCCCGCCGAGGGGTCGCAGCGTGAGCGCGAACGGGAGCCCGCCGAGGAACGCGCGCGTCGCGTCGCTCACGTGCGCGCGCGTCCACGCGTACGACTCGTGCGAGAGCGCCTCCTGGCGCGGGTCCTCGTACTTGCACCCGCAGTGCTTGTAGCCGGTGGCGACGGTCGAGTCATAGTTGCCGGCCACGCCCGCGATGCCGCGCTCACGGATGAGCGCCACGGTCTCGTCCGGCCACGGTGCGTACCCGACGAGGTCGCCGAGATGGTACGTCGCGCCGGTGTCGGCCCGGTGCGCGACGTCGCCAAGCACCGCCTCGAGGGCCGGCAGGTTGGCGTGGATGTCGGAGATCAGCGCGTATCGCACGTCACGCCGCGGCCGCGGGAGCCGTGTAGTACCTGCGCCTGGCCCAGAGGGCGACGTACACGAGGCCGACGAGCGCCGGCACCTCGATGAGCGGGCCCACCACCGCCGCCAGGGCCTCGCCGGAGCCGATGCCGAAGGTCGCGATCGCCACGGCGATCGCCAGCTCGAAGTTGTTGCCCGCCGCCGTGAACGAGAGCGCCGCCGACGCTTCGTAGTCGAACCCGAGCCGGTACGACAGCCAGAACGCGAGACCGAACATCACCGCGAAGTACGCGACGAGCGGCAGGGCGATGCGCGCGACATCGAGCGGGAGCGTCACGATGCGGTCGCCCTGCATCGCGAACATCAGCACGATCGTGTACAGCAGCCCGACGAGCGCCGTCGGTCCCACGCGCGGCACGAACACGCGCTCGTACCACGCCTCGCCGCGGCGGGCCACGAGCGCCGTCCGCGTCGCGTACCCCGCGAGCAGCGGAATCCCGAGGAAGATCAGCACGCTCTTCGCGATCGCCCACATCGACACGTGCACGACCGAGGCCTGGCCGCCGAACCACCCGGGAACCACGCCGAGGAACAGCCACCCGAGCACGCTGTACGTGAGGATCTGGAACAGGGAGTTGAGCGCGACGAGCACCGCCGCGAGCTCGCCCGACCCGCACGCCAGCGAGTTCCAGATGAGCACCATGGCAATGCACCGCGCAAGCCCGATCAGCACGAGCCCGTTGCGGTACGCGGGCAGGTCGGGCAGGAACAGCCAGGCCAGCGCGAGCATCACGACCGGCCCGATCACCCAGTTGAAGAGGAGCGACGTGCCGAGGAGCTTCGCGTTGGCCACGTGACGCCCGATGGTTTCGTACCGCACCTTCGCCAGCACGGGGTACATCATCCACAGCAGCCCGATGCCGATCGGCACCGAAACGCCCGCAACCTGCACCGCGTCGAGTGCGGCACCGAGCCCCGGAAACACCCTCCCCACGCCGATCCCGAGCGCCATCGCGCCGAAGATCCAGGCCGGAAGCCAGCGGTCGAGCGTCGAGAGCTGGCGAACGACTGGCGTCGGCGCCGAGACCGTCATGCCGGCACCAGTCCGAGGTCGCGCCGCATCACCACCGCGGAGGCGGGGCACGCGGACGCGAACTCCGTCGTCTCCCGCACGTCCTGCGGCACCTCGGCGCGCTCCACCTGCCGGAACCCGAAGCTGGGGAAATAATGCTCGGCTGTCGTCGTAAGCAGGTAGAGCGCGCGGATCCCGCGCGACTCCGCGTCCGCGATGACGTGGTGCACCAGGGCGCGTCCCACCCCGTGCGACCGCCAGTCCGGCTTCACCGCCACCGAACGCAGCAGGGCGTTGTCGCAACACGTCTCGAGGCCCGCCACGCCGACGATCTCACCGCCCGCATCGGCGACGTGGAACCCGCCGATCGCTTCGCGCACGCCGTCCAGCGGAAGGTCGCTGGCCGTGAGCAGGCGTTCAATCGCCGAAAGGTCCGGCGGTGCGGCGCGGCGCAGCCGCGGGGCAGGCTTCGTTCCGCCCATTTCGCTGGTCATGTCGGGGCCCCGGTCAGGTGCAGCAGTCATCGGCGCAGCCACACTCGCGGGCCGCGGCCGGCGCGCTGCCGAGCGACGCGAGCGCGCGCCTCGGCTTTGGCGCCTCCGCGGCGTTCGGCGGCCCGCCCGGCTTCGTGGCCCGGACGAACCCGCTGAAGATCCTGCCGTGCACGGCCTCGGCGAGCGACGCATCAAGGCCGGTGCCGTCGATCAGGGCCATGGCATCCTCGCGGGTGTACTCGCGCGTCGGCTCGATCGTCGCCTGCTCGAACCCCGCCTCGCGCAGGAGCGCGAGGAACTCGCCTTCCTCGAGCGCGCCACCGACGCATCCGGTCCACAGCGCCATGCTGCGGCGCACCGGCTCGGGCAGCCCGTCGCGCACGATCACGTCGCTCACCGCGAACCGCCCGCCCGCCTTGAGCACGCGGAACGCTTCGGCGATCACCTTGCGCTTGTCGCCCGACAGGTTGATCACGCAGTTGGAGATGATCACGTCCACCGTGTTCGACGGCAGCGGCACCGCCTCGATGTGGCCCTTGAGGAACTCGACGTTCGTGGCGCCCGCCTTCGCCTTGTTCTCGAGCGCGAGGGTGAGCATTTCGTCGGTCATGTCGAGCCCGTACGCCTTGCCCGTCGGCCCCACGCGTCGCGCGGAGAGCAGCACGTCGATCCCGCCGCCGGACCCAAGGTCGAGCACCACCTCGCCCTCGCGGAGTTCCGCGAGCGCGGTCGGGTTGCCGCAGCCGAGCGACGCCAGCAGCGCGTCCGCGGGAATGCCGGCCGTCTGGCCGGCATCGTAGAGGTCCGCCGTGATCGGGTCCCACGATTCGCTCGTGGAGCCGCAGCAGCCGCTCGACCCGTCCGCGGGGCCGCAGCAGCCGGCCTTCGCCGCGCCGTCGGCCACGCGCTGCGCGGCCGCGCCATAGCGGGCCTGAACCGTCGCGCGAATCTCGTCGAGCGTCATCGCGCCGGCGGCGGATGTGTCAGGGGCGTTGGCAGCGGGCATCGCAGACTCCGGAGTGACTGGTAATCAAGAAAAGTTGATGTTTATGGCACACGAAACGACTCACCCGCAGCAGGTCACGGACCTCAACGTCGGCAGGCCGCGCTTCCGTGGCTGCATGCCGACCGCGAGGTCGTGGACCTCCGTGAGGGCGTCGGGCACGAGACGGTAGTACGCCCACCGCCCGTCCCGCCGGT
The DNA here is from genome assembly GCA_964556915.1 of uncultured Gemmatimonas sp. GTDB lineage: Bacteria > Gemmatimonadota > Gemmatimonadetes > Gemmatimonadales > Gemmatimonadaceae > Fen-1231. The sequence goes on along the minus strand of CAZKYG010000047.1, from coordinate 18,911 downwards.
CGCTGACGATCCCGGCGTCCTTGAGCACCTTGAGGTGGAACGAGAGGCGCGACTGCGCGGCGTCGAGCTCGTCCTGCAGCTCGCAGACGCATCGCTCGCCGTCGCCGAGCATGTCCACGATCGCCAGGCGCGTGGCGTCCGACAACGCGTGGAACAGCGTGACGGCGCGATCGAGGTTGCGGGTCGTGGCGCGGGCGACGGCGGGCATGAGACAATCATATCAATAAAAACTGATTTGTCAACCCGTCCCTGCATCCCGGCCGGCGGGCCGGGCCTACGGCTGCGTCTTCTTCGCCTTGCGGTCCGCGACGAGCCGGTCGAAGTCCGCCTGCTCGAGGTACGTCACGTCCACCCAGGCGTGCGCCATTTCGTCCACGGTGCGGTCGCCCCAGCCCACCCACTGCTCGGGGTCCGGGTTGTTCGGGTTGTCCTTCGAGTTGTCGTGCCACGCGGTGAACACCAGCGTGGATCCCCTGGGCAGGAGGGGCGCGACGCTGTCCGCGAAGATGTAGTTGTTGTGCCAGTTCCACTGGAAGTTGTTCACGTTCGCCAGCACTTCGCGCTTCCCGTCGGGGTAGATCGCCTCCATCATCATCGCCTTGCCGCGCATGTGCATGTGCGGCTGGAAGTTCTCGATGCGCGCCGGTGCCCGCAGCACGAAGAAGTTCTGTGTCACGGTCTTCGCGCCGGGCGCGATGTCGAGCTCCGAGTTCGGCGCCACGTTGAACATGTTGAGGATCGTGCGGTTCTTCGGCTTGTATCCTTTCGGATAGAACCAGACGCCGAGCTCGACCTGGTCGTCCTTCACTTCCTTGCCGACGGCGTAGTAGTGCAGTTCCCAGCGGATCTTCGCGCCGGGGAGCATGAGCTTGCCGGCGTCGGCATTGTAGATCTCACCCGTCTTGCCGAGTGCCCATTCCATGAAGAGGCCGGCGGACATCGGGCCCATCTCCTGTGCGGTGCTCGCCAGCCCCGTGACGCCCATCTCGTCCTGCTCGAGCATCGTCAGCACGTGATGCACCACGCGCCGTCCGTCGGGGAAGCTCGGCTTGATCTCGATCGCCTTCACCCAGCGCTCCTCGGTGAGGCCCGTCTCGCTCACCGGGCGGAACCACTTGTCCTCGCCGCGCGCCGTGCGCGTGAACGGCGGCGATTTCACCACCAGGTCCGGCGGGCCGAAGCGGTCGGCGAATTGCCATTGCGTGGGATCCGGCCACTTCACCGGCGGCGGTTCATCGGCCGGGTTGCCCTGGGGCGCGCCCGCCTCCACCCAGTCGACGATCGTCCGGATCTGCGCGTCCGTGAGTGAGCGGTCGTTCTTGTACGCCTGGATGCCGACCGTCTTGTCGAGGTGCCAGGGCGGCATGCGCCGCGAGGCCACACGCGCCTCGATCTTTTGCGCGGCCTTCCTGGCGTCGGCGTACGTGAGCAGGGACATCGGCGCGATCACGTTCGGCTGGTGGCACACCTGGCACCTGGCCTGCATGATCGGTGCGACGTCCTTCGACCAGGTGGGGGGATCGCCACGATGCGGTGACGCGACGTTGGAGGCGAGCGTGGCGGGCGCCTGCGCGCCAAGCGCCGATGCACCCGCGATCATGAGGTAAGACCCAATGCGCCGTGCGCTCATGGTTCACCAGCCGTCGGTTGGGGGTCCGCCATCTGCCGCCTGCCGCCTCTGCCCTGCCGTCACGGCGCCACCGTCACCCGCACGAATCCGTTCGTCCAGCAGCACTGTGAGTGACCGCCCGCAACGACGCCGGACGCATCGTTCGCGCGGAGGCGCACGACGTACTCGCCTGGCGCACTGAACGTGGCCGTCGTCGTCGCGAGACCCGTCCCGGGCGCCGGCCGCGGCGCGGGCGGCGCGAACGTCACGGCGCCGGGCCCCGAGTGCTTGAACCAGCGGAGCGTCACGGGCACGCCCTGGCGCCCGCCGCTCGCCACGCTGTTGCGCACATTCCCATCGTCCGTTGCCCACGCGCGGAGCTCGACGGGTTGGCCGACCTTTGCGCGCACGGGTCCGGCCGTGATGCCACCCGGCCCCGCGCCGCCCGGCCCGCCCTCGGCGAACCTCAGCACCGGCGGCGTATTGTTGCTCCCCGCCTCGCCCTCGAGGGCGTCGATCTGCCATTGCGGGCGCACATGGCCGGGAACGCGCAACGTGTCGCCGCGCACCACCAGCGTCCACACGAATTTCTCCGTGGGCTTCGTGTCGCCCGGCACGACAATCGTGAACACACCCCAGTTGCGCCGCGGATAGAACACCTGGGGCTGCCCCCGGTCCGGCGGGCCCGGCGAGAAGTAGTTGTCCGGCCCCGCCGGGATCTCGAGCGTCTCCGCGGCGTTCCGGTTGAAGTAGCCGAACGACAGCGAGATCGTGCCGTCCGGGTTCCGGTACCAGCCTTCGAACGCCGGCGTGACCGTCTGGCCACGCTCGTGCACAGGTCCGAGCGGAACATCCTGCGCGCGGGCCGTAATCGCGGCGCAGGCCACGGCCACGGCCGCGGCGGCAACTACGGTGGGGGGAGGCCGCATGGCCTTAGATGTGTGCGTCCCCGGGGCCGGTGTCAACGCCATGGGCGCCGGACCTTTACGCCCGGCCCGTCAGGCGACAGTATGAAGACATGCGTCGCCTCGCCATGCTCGGCCTCGCCCTGTTCGCCGTCGCGTGCGACATCGACGCGGCGCTCGAGGGGCCGCAGCCACCCACACCCGTGCGCCTCGACCTCGCCCTCCAGGCGACGAGCCTCGACGTCGCCCCCGGCGACAGCGCGACGCTCGGCGTCTCGGCGACCCGCGCCGACAGCTCCCACGGCAAGGTCACGTTCTCGGCGTCGGTCCCGTCGCAGTTCACCGTGACGGTCGTGCCCGGCGCCACGGTGGGCGCCATCACGGCCGCCACCCTCACGATCAGCGCCGGCCCGGGTGTGGCGCCCGGCACGTACTTCGCGACGGTGCACGTCACCGCCGACCCGGCCGGCAGCGCGTCCGTCCCGCTCACGCTCGTCGTCGCGCCGCACCCAGGCATCGGCGTGACCCCAGTCAAGCAGCTCATCACGCTGATCCCCGGCGGCATCGCGCCGCTCGCCGTATCCGTGTCGCGCGTCGTGGTCACGGACCCGGTCGCGCTGTCGCTCGCGGCGCCGCCAGGCATCACGCTCGCCGGCACGAACAGCCCGGTGGACAGCACGACCGCAACGCTCACGCTCGCCGTGGCGGCGGGCGTCGCGCCGGGAACCTACCCGGTGACGCTCCGCGGCTCGGCGCCCGGCGTGCCGGACGCGAGCGCACCGCTCACCGTTGTGGTCGCGCCCGACCCGCTGCAACTCATCACCGATGACGTTGCCACGGCGCAGGCGTCGCTCGTGACGCGCAGCGTGATCGTCAACCGCAATGGCGCGCCAGGCACGGTCACGCTTTCGGCCGATGGGCTGCCGTCCGGCGTCACGTTCAGCGCGGCGCCCGTCGCGGGCACCACCGCGGCCATGGCGATCGCGGTGGGCGCGGGCGCAGCGCCTGGCGCGTATCTCGTGACGTTGCGCGGATCGGGCGCGGGCGCGACGGCCTCGACGTCGTTCGTGCTCACCATCGCCGCGTCGAACGTGGCGATGACGCTCGTGCCGCAGGACGTGGCCGTGCTCCAGGGCAGTTCGGCCGCCTCCGTGCTGACCCTCGTGCGCACGTCGTTCGGGGGCGCCGTGTCCGTGCAGCTCGCCGGCGTGCCCGACGGCATCTCGGTCGAGGCCAGCGACCCGACGGTCACGGGCGCGACCACGACGATCCTGGTCACGGCATCGAAGGACCTGCGCCCCGGCACGTACGGGCTCACCGTGCGCGCCGTGCCGTTGCCGGGCTCGACGGGCGCACCGGCCCTCGACGCCGTCTCCGCGCCGCTCACGGTCACGGTGCTCGAGGCGCCGACCACGGAAGGAAACGTCGTCCTCGACTGGTCGCGGTGCACGGTGCCCGACTGGGTGGCCGGCCAGGACGGCACCGGCCCCTGGACGCGCCTCGCCGGCGTGCAGGGGCGCTTCCGCTTCGCGGTGTCGTCCGTGCGCGGCGGCGTCGCGTACTCCACGGGCCCGACCTCGCTCACGGTACGTTTCGCGACGGGCGCGGAGCTGAGCGCCGGCGCGATCGACATGTGCGACCCCGCCACGCCCGCCGTGCAGCTCCGCACGGTGACCGGCACGGCACAGTACCCGACGACGTTCGCGAACGGTTTGCCGTACACCTGGAACTTCGGCGGCGGCAACGGCGGCTCGTCGGTGGACGCGCCGAACTTCACGATCCTCGGCGTCACGCCGGGCACGCACGACCTCGTCGGCGTGTCGCTCACGTCGATCAGCTCGTTCGTCATCGTGCGCGACCTGACGCCCTCGGCCGCGGGCTCGATCGGCACGATCCCCGTGATCGGCCAGTTCTCGCTCACGGCGATCCTCGGCCGCGTGCGCGTCGGCGCCACGCTCGCCGAGCGCCTCGCGATCACCGAGTCGTACCTCACCACGGCGGCGTGCACCGAGAACGACATCTACACGACCGGCATCTCGAGCCCGGTCACCGGCTCATTCACGTTCACGCAGGTCGGCATCCCCGCGCCCTTCCAGCGCGAGACGGACTTCCATCACATCGAGGCGAGCGCGTCGTCCGCCTCGGGCACGCGCACCGCCACGAAGTCGTTCCACGCGGTGGACGCGGACAACACGCAGAGCGTGGACCTGCCGCCCAACCTGCCGTCATACACGATCGTCACGCTGCCGGGCACGCACCAGCGGCTGCGCCTCTCCATGGGAGCAGCGCCCCTTGGCTACACCGGCGACCTGACGTTCCAGTTCAGCGACGGGTTCTCGTCCGTGACCGTGGCGAGCTCCGCCGCGGCGCTCGCCACGGCGGGCAGCGGCATCTTCCTGCTCGACATGCCGGAGCTTGGCGCCACGAGCGGATTTCCCGCGGGCACCGTGCCGCCCGCCGGCTCGCACGGCACGTGGAGCCTGACCCTGACCGGCTCGAACGGCTCGGCCAACGATTGCGTCGAGGGCGCAGCGCGGTGGTCGAACGTCCGCCGGGGCACGTTCTAGCGGGTGGATCGCAGCCAGCCGCTCCCCCCGGGCTAACGCCCGCAGCGGCCGAACGTCGTACCAGCACCGGGTGTAGCAGGTCCGGGCGTCCTGGAGAACCTTGGGGGAGTCACATGCGAATGCGCGCGTGGATGGTGGTGGCGGTGCTCGCCGCACCGGTCGTGGTGGCGCCGGTGTCGAGTGCGTCGGCCCAGATCGGCGGCATCGGCGGGATGGGCGGCATGGGCCGTGGCGGGATGGGCGGCATGGGTCGCCGCGGTGGCGGCGGGGGAATGCGCGGCGGGCGCGGCGGCGCCATGGCGGACGCGATGAAGTTCCCGAGCGCGTCGGACCTGCAGAAGTTCAACCCCGCGCAACTGCTCGTGGACAAGCGCAAGGACCTCAAGCTGACGGACGTGCAGGTGGACTCCCTCGATGCGCTGCGCACGCGCATCTTCGAGCGCAACGGCGACCTGATGGCGCGCTACGACTCGCTGCAGCGCGAGTACAGGCCGCCGACGTTCGACGGGTCGCGCAACCGCGAGCAGCAGGGGCCGGACTCCGCCATGCGGGCCGCGTTCGCCCAGGCGCAGCAGCTGCGCGGGCTCGCCGACTCTCTCGTGGCGCGCCGGGCGATCGATGTGGCCGATGCGCTGGCGGCCATGCAGTCCGAGGACCAGCGCCACCGCGCGGCGGAGCTCCTGCAGAAACAGGACAACGACATGCTCGACAAGCTTCCGCGCGGCGGCATGGGCGCTCGCGGCAGGCGCGGCGGCGGAGTCTGAGGGGGAACGCGGCGAATCCGCCAGACCCGATTCCCGCGCCCCCCTCCCCTCCTCCGCCCGTTACGGCGTGACGGGCAGCGTCACGCGCAGCAGCGCGTTGCCGTTCAGTGTCAGGCGATCCGCCGCCAAACCGCCCGCGAGCGCGCTCCCGCCGTTGATCGTCACGGTGCCGTTCGGCGCGATGACCGTGCCGTTGACGGACACGTTGCCGTTCAGTGTCACACCGCCCTGCGCCACGCGGAACGTCAGCCACTCCGCGTTCCCGTTCGCGTTGATGCTCCCGTTGAGCGAGACGCCGTTGGCGAGCGTCACCACCACCGGTCCCGCGACCTCGATGGACGACGATCCGTTCAACGTGAGCTGCTGCAGGTCATACACGGCGGGCGTCGCGGCGCCCGGCACGCCGATGACGATCCGGTTGTTTCCGTTGAGCGTCACGTTGCCGTACGCACCCGCCGGCATCGCGACCACGATGTTGCTGCCGTTGAGCGTGAGGTTGCGCACCGTCGCCCAGTCGCCAACTGCGTCGGTCGCGCGATTGAGGTTCACGCTGCGCGTGCCCGCCGGGGCTTGCGGCGGCGCCACGACCGGCATCGCCACGGGATCGGTCTTCCGCACGAGCGCGCCGAGTGCGGCGCCGCCGTTCAGCGTGAGCGTGTAGTTCGTCGGGGTCGCGGCGCCGGTCCAGTCCGACGTCGCGCCGAGGGCCGGACGGCCGTTGAGGCGCACCGCCGGCACGCCAGGCACATACAGCGACTGGCTCACCGACGCGTTGCCGTTGAAGGTCACGCTCTCGCCGAGCAGCATCTGGAGCGAGCCGTCCAGGCTCGCGTTCATCACCGGTGCATGGCGCACGATCGCGTAGTTCACACCCGTGACGTTCACCACCGATGCGTACTCGGTGAAACCGCCGTCGGGGTCGATCACCTTGCCGCGCACCGTCACGGGGCCAGCCGCGCTCGCGGCGCACGTCGCCGTCGGTACGCCGCTCGGCGCGCCGTAGCCGGAGCCGCAGTCGAACGCGAACACCAGCGACTCCTCGTCGAGCGGCGACGGGTCGTGCGCGCCGGAGAGGCCAATCGCGAAGAACGTGCGCTCCACGCCGCTCGCGGGCGCGGCGAACGAAGCCGTCGGCGCAACGTTGGCGATCGTGAGCGCCTGCGTCCTGGTCGCGGGCCAGCCGAACACGTCGGTCACCGTCAACGTCGCCGAGACGCTGCCGCTGTTGGCGAAGGTGCGCGTCACCACGGGGCCCGTCGCGTCCGTGCCGTCGCTGAAATGCCACGCATAGGTGAGCGCCTCCGTGCGGCCGCCGAGGTCACCGCGGCCGATGTCGGCGTCGCTGCTCGCCGACGCGTCGAACGTGAGCGCCTGGCCTTCGTTCGGCGTGCCCGTCACCGAGAACTGCGCCGCGGGCTTGTGGTCCTTGTAGTCCAGCGCGGCCTGGAAGCCCGTCTTGAGCAGCGAGAGGATGTCGTAGCCCGTCGCGGCCTCGATCTGGTCCACGGTGGTGAGGTACTTCGACCACGGGTCGTTCCGCACGCCCGCGATGTTCGGCATGTTCACCGCGAGCAGCGTGAGACCCGCGAGGTCGTCGAACGACTGCACGTCGCCGGTGGTGAACGGGTTGCCGCCGTTTCGCGGGCCGATGAGCGCCACTTTCCACGTGCTGTCGGGGATGGCGACCTTGTCCTCGCCCTTGAGGAACGTGAGGCCGTGCGAGCGGCTGTAGAGCGGGCCGGTGACGATGTACACCGCGCGCCCGGCCGTGGCCGAATCGCCGAGCGCGTTCTCGAACTGCGCCCACACGCCCTGGTTGAGGTCGCCCTGCTGCGGCACGACGTTCGTGAGGTAGAACGTGATCGCGTTGTCCACGTTGCCGGCGGTGCGGTCGAATGAGCGCGTCATGTGGCCGCGATCGTATCCGCCGTTGGTGTAGTCCGACGTGAAGACCTGCTTCGCGGCCGGGAGCAGCGGGTCGGCGGTGAAGCAGTTGCAACGATCCTGGCCGGGCACGATCTGGCGGCTGTCGAGCTCGTACGCCACCCAGTTCGGCGTGCCGCGCGACTGGTTGTACGAGAGCGTGTACTGGTCGCGCCGGATGAGGAAGTCGTCGGGCGTCGAGCCGCTCGCTGGTGTCGGGTCGCCGAACGCGTCGTTCACGCCGTAGATGGACGGCGACGCCGGGTTCGGTGGTTCGATCGTCACCGGGTGCGCGACGAACGTGTACGGCGTACCGCCGCCGATCGGCGTGGCGGTGACGCGAATACCCGGCTTGGAACCGTCAGTGGGCGCGGCGACTCCCGTGAGGATGCCGGTGTTGCCGCCGGGATTGGATCCGCCGGTCTGCACCTTGTCCTCCACCGTCGCGTACTGCGGGTCGGCCGCCTCGAAGTGGAACGTGGCGGGAATCACCGTGCCGCCCTGCGCGTCACGCGCGGTGGCGAAGAGCTGCGTCTGGAAGCCGGGCGGCAGGCTCGCCGACGAGCTGCTGATATCAATCCAGTTGATGCCCGGGTTGTTCACCTGCACGTTCACCGTCCCCACTTTCGTGACGCCACCGGCCGTGGCCGTCGCCGTGATGGCGACCGGCGTGGCGTTCGCGGCCACGCCCGTCACGAGTCCCGACGCGCTCACCGTGGCGGTGGCGTCGTCGCCGGACGACCAGGTGATCGTCGCGCCCGGTATTGTGTTGTCGCCGGCATCGAGCGCCTCGGCGGCCAGCTGCGTGGTGGCGCCCACGAGCACCTGCAGCGTGCCCGTCACGTTCACGTGGTCGAGCGGGCCCGCCACGCACGAGTGCACCGGGCTCGCGCTGTTGCGCGGCGCCGGCGCTCCCACGACGAGGTCGAGCGACGGGTCGGGCGTCCACGTGCACCCGTTGTGCCTGCGCAGCACGCCCGTGGTGTTCGACGGCGCGGCCGCGGCGTTGCCGCAGTTGGCGCCGGAGCCGTAGCCGATGACGTCGATCACCTGCGCGCCCGAGGGGCACGCGCCCGACTGTGCGGCGGTCGTCGTGGCGATGAGGTCCTTTCCGCTCGTGGCGCCCATCGTGATGGTGCCCGTCGCGTCGGGCGCAGGCAGGTCCGCCGTGCCGCCGGAGCCCTGCGATTCCTGCACGAGATAGTAGCCGCCCGCGGGAATCGTCCCGGCGATCGGTGTCACGCTCCACGACGTGCCCGTGGCGGACGCGTGCTGCACGCTCCACCCGTTCACCGTGACGGGCGACGTGCCGCGGTTGAAGATCTCGATGAAGTCGTTCTTGTACGTGGCGCCCGAGTTGCCGCCGCCACCGTACGCCTGGCTGATGACCAGGTCGCCCGGGTTCACCGTCGGGCCGGCCGCGGTGACCGCGAGCGACGCCGTGCCCGCGACGCCGTTCGGGGCCGTGGCCGTGATCGTCGCGCTGCCCACCGACGCGCCCGTCGCGAGGCCCGTGCCGCTCACCGTGGCCGCCGCCGTGGACGTCCACGTGAACGTCACCCCGGAGATCGGCGCGTTCGTGGCGTCGAGCGCGGTGGCCGTGAATTGCTGCGTGGCACCGACGGCGACCGACGCCGATGCCGGCGCGACCGTGACGCTCGCCACGACCGGCGTGGCGCCGCCCGCGTCGTTGCACACGCCGAACGTGGACGCCACCGGACCGGTCCATGTGCCATCTGCGCTGCGCTGCAGCGACTGGCCCGCGGGCTCCGTGCCCGCCTCGGATACGCCGATGTCGGTGGAGAGCATGCCGTTCGCCGCGCCGTTGGTGGCGGTGAACGTGCCTTCGTAGGACAGGAATTCAACCACGGTGTTCGATGCATCCACGAGCGCCATGCCGTCGGGCGATCCGTTCTGGATGCCGTTGGCCGGATAGGTCACCACGAGCACGCCCCGTGCGCCGCAGGTGGCCGGGATGATGCCGTTGGCCGCCGTGAACGTCGTGGTGCCGTACGACGCGCCGCCCGAACCGTTGTAGAGGACCACGGACCAGCCCGTGAGATCCTGGCCCGCGGGGCCCGAGACCTCGATGGCCTCACCGACGTCGGTGCCGGCGTTGTCGTAGTGGATTTCGCTGAAGCGGACGGCCGGGAGCGTGAGCGCGGCCGGCACGCCGGCAAAGCGCGTGGCGCCGGCATGCGGTTCCGTGGGCCCCTCGCCGCACGAAAGCGCCGCGGCGGCGGTGAGCAGGGTGAACGCCCGCAGGGAACGGGACGCGGGTCGGGAGTGTGCGCTGGTCATGCCGGCCTCGAGATGACGACGGTGAGTGTCGAGGCCGAGAATATCAGCGCCTCGTCACCCGTTGCACAGAGGGCCGTTGTTCCGGATGTGTAAAGACAGATGGCAGGGGACCCCTGCCATCTATCGTCTATCGGTCTATCGTCTATCGTCTATCGTCTATCGTCTATCGTCTTGCTCTATTTGATGAAAGTCCCCGCGCGCAGGTCGCTGATCGCCGTAGCCAGCTGTTCGCGCGTGTTCATCACGATCGGGCCATACCACGCCACCGGCTCCTCGATCGGGCGGCCTGAGACGAGCAGAAACCGAATCCCCTGCTCGCCCGCCTGCACCACGACCTCGTCGCCCGACCCGAACTGCACGAGCGAACGGTTGCCGGCCGTCGTGCGCACGGGATTGTCGTCCTCCACATGGCGCTCCGTGAGCACGCCGCCCGGTTCCGATGCGTCGCGGAATTGCCCGTCGCCCTCGAACACGTAGGCGAAGGCGTTGGCCCGGGTGTCGATCTTGAGGCGCTTCATCTTTCCCGGCGGCACGGTAACGTCGAGGTAGCGCGGGTCGGCCGCGATGCCCTCCACCGGACCGCGCTTGCCCCAGAACTCGCCGATGATCACGCGCACCTTGGTGCCGTCGTCGTCCGTCTCCTCGGCGATGTCCTTCGACTTCACGTCCTGGTAGCGCGGCGTGGTCATCTTGAGGTGCGACGGCAGGTTCGCCCACAACTGAAAGCCGTGCATGCGGCCCTGCGGGTCGCCGTGCGGCATCTCCTGGTGCATGATGCCGCTGCCCGCGGTCATCCACTGCACGTCGCCGGCGCCCAGCTTGCCTTCGTTGCCGAGCGAATCGGCGTGCGAGACGTCGCCCGCGAGCACATACGTGATGGTCTCGATTCCGCGATGTGGATGCCACGGAAAGCCCGCGAGGTAGTCGCTCGGGCGGTCGCCGCGGAAATCGTCGAACAGCAGGAAGGGATCGTATTCGTTCTTTTCGCCGAAGCCGAATGCGCGGCGCAGGCGAACGCCCGCGCCCTCCATCGTGGGAGTGGCGTCGGTGATACGGGTGACTGGTCGGATGGACACGCTATCAGATGGCTGAGGACAGGGGGCGAGCGCTATCTATATACATAGCCCGTCCGCCGGGTTCCGAATCCCCTGCGCCGCGAATTCCGTATGTTCATGTCCGGGGCCGCGTTCGGCGGCCCGGAGCCCCATTCCGCCACACGCACATGACGTACATCCAGGGAACTCCCGCACCAGCCACGGCGCCGGTTGTGGCACCAGTGCCGTCCGGCGTGCCCGCGCCGCAGGCCCAGCCCGGCGTAGCTGGCGCGCCGGCGGGCTCCCCGGCGCAGGTGTACCGCGCGCTCCGGGCGCAGCGCAACGTGCTCGGCGACCAGATGGACGAGGTGCAGTCGCTTCGGCGCGACATCGTCAACCAGATGCAGGAGCAGAACCTGCCGGCGGCCGTGCGGGCGTCACTCGAGAAGCGTCTCGCATCCACGGACGAACGCGTCGCGAACCTCGACAAACAGATCGCGGCGAGCGACCAGGCCGTGGCGCAGGCCGCGGCGGTGCCCGGCGCGACCGTCCAGCCTCCGGCCGTGCCGCGCACCAACCCCGACCCCGACATGGTGGCCGGGCTCACCTTCACGTTCCTGCTCGTGATCGCCATCCCGATCACCATCGCGTACGCCCGCCGCATCTGGCGACGCTCGGCCCGCACCGAGGTGCGCTTGCCGCCCGAGATGGTGGAGCGCATGGAGGGCCTCGAGCGCGGCGTCGAGGCCATCGCGCTGGAGGTCGAGCGTATCGGCGAGGGCCAGCGGTTCCTCACGCAGGCGATGGTCGAGCGCGGTGAGGTGCGGGCCGTGGGCCCCGGTGAGCGCGTGCCCGTGCGCGCGCGCGGCGAGGGCACGGGAACCACCTGACCGCGCGCGGGATTCGTCGGTGGCGCGGTGCCGTGCCGGCCGCCCCACACCGTTTCCGGAGCGTTTCGCATGCCGCGTGGTCAGGGCGGCGCGGGCTGGCAGATGCTGCCACTGCGCCTCATCGTCGGGTTCGGGTTCGCCTCCCACGGATACGCCAAGCTCAGCCGGGGCCCCGACGCGTTCGCCACGATCCTCACGGCGCTGCACGTGCCGCAGCCGCATGTCATGGCGTGGGCCACCTCATTGCTGGAGTTGCTCGGCGGCGTCGCCGTGATGGCCGGCGCGTTCGTCGCGCTTCTGAGCGTGCCGCTCGTGGTGGTCATGCTCACGGCCATCGTCTCGGTGCACCTCCAGTACGGATTCTCGTCCGTGCGCCTCACGGCCGTGACGCCCGCCGGCGCCGAGTTCGGGCCCGTCGGGTACGAGCTCAGCCTGCTGTACATCGTCGCCCTGGCCACGCTTGCCCTGAGCGGCCCGGCGCCGTGGTCGGTGGACCGCTGGCTGGCCTCGCGACGCGCCGCCCGGCCGTAGCGCCAGGCATTTGACGCCGCCGCGCCGGGCGAGGTATTCAAGGATATGCCTTCCCCGTGGCTCCGCCGCCTCCTCCGCACCTGGCTGCTCATCGCCGGCGTGGACTTCGTGTTCGCCACCGTGCTGAGCACGGTCTTCTACGGTTCCACGTTCGCGCGCCTCTGGCAGGGCGTGGCCTCCGTGCTCGTCGGCCCGTACGCATTCAACGACGGCGACCGCAGCGTGCTCATCGGCATCGGCCTGCACGTGTGCGTCGCCCTCACCTGGTCCGTGGTGTTCCTCGTGCTCTACTCCGTCACGCCGTGGATCCGCCGCGCCACCGCCACGCGCGGCGGCGTGCTCGTCGTGGCCGCGGTGTACGGACCGTGCATCTGGCTCGTGATGTCGTTCGGCGTGATCCACACCTTCACGCACAATCCGGTGGCGCTGAACTTCCGCTGGTGGGTGCAGTTCTTCGGCCACATTCCGGCCGTGGCGTTGCCCATCGTGTGGTCCGTGTCGCTCCCCGTGCGCGCGCAGCCGGCCTAGCGCCGGTTCGCTACCTTTTCGGCGATGCCTCCGCTCCGGTATCGCCGCGAGCCTGCCGGGCCGGACACCCGTGCCTGAGCCCGACCTGATCATCGTCGGCGGCGGCACGGCGGGCTGCGTGCTCGCCGAACGCCTGACCCGGTCGGGGCGGCGCCGCGTGCTGGTCGTCGAGGCCGGCGGCGAGCCGCGCAGTCCGTTCGTGAAGATCCCGGCGGGGTTCGCGCGCCTGTTCCGCGGCCCGCTCGACTGGGCGTTCACCAGCGAGCCGCAGACCTCGGTCGGCGGACGCCGCGTGTTCACGCCGCGTGGCCGCATGCTCGGCGGCTGCTCGAACATGAACGCCATGATCCACCAGTGGTGCCATCCCGCGGACTTCGACGGGTGGGCAGACGCCGGCGCCGCGGGGTGGAGCTGGGCGGACGTGGCGCCGACCTTCACCGACCAGGAACGGTGGACCGGCGCGGGCGGCGCGCCGGCACGCGGCGACCGCGGCCCGCTCGTCGCATCGCCAAACCCGAACGCGCGGCCGCTCTCCCGGCTTTTCGTGGAGGCCGCGCGCAACGCCGGGCTCCGTGGCGGCCCCGACTACAACGGCGGCAACGACTACGTGGGCGCGTGGATGGCGCAGCTCGCCGTGCTGGATGGCCGGCGCTTCAGCGCATACGACGCGTTCCTCGCGCCCGCGCGGGCGCGCGCGAACCTCGAGGTCCTCACGGGCGCGCACGCAACGCGCGTGGTGATCGAGAATGGCCGCGCAACGGGCGTCCGCGTTCGTCGCGGCAACCTCACGGAGACCATCCCGGCGCGCGCCGGCGTGATCGTGTGCGCGGGCGCGTTCGGCTCGCCGCACCTGCTCATGCATTCCGGCGTCGGTCCCGCGGCCGACCTCACGCGGCTCGGGATTGCCGTCGTGCGCGACGCGCCCGGCGTAGGCGCGAACCTCCAGGACCATCCGGTCGCCGGCGTGCTCATCCGTACGCGCACCACCAACACGCTCAAGCGCGCCGAGTCGCTCCCCAACCTGCTGCGCTACCTGTTGCGCAAGGGCGGGCCGCTCGCGTCGAACGTCGCCGAGGCATTCGCGTTCGCCCGCAGCGGCGTCACCGGCGACGCCGCGCCCGACGTGGAACTCCTCTTCGCGCCGGTCGAATGGCGGGCCGAAGGACTCGAGCGCCCCCGGGCGCACGCGATGACCATCGCCGTGATCGCCCTCGCGCCGCGTTCACGAGGTTCGGTGCGCCTCCGGGGCGCCGATCCGCTCGCCGCGCCCGCGATCGACTTCGGCATGCTCACCGACCCGGGCGGCGTGGACGCGAAGGTGCTGTATGCCGGCGTGCGACTCGCGCGCCGCATCGCCGCCACCGCACCGCTCGCCGCCGAATGCGTCGAAGAAATGGAGCCCGGCGCGCGCGCCACCTCGGATGAAGCCATTCACGCGGCGCTCGGCGAACGGTTGCAGACCATCTATCACCCCGCGGGCACGTGCCGCATGGGCGTCGATGCGCGAGCCGTCTGCGATCCCCGGCTGCGCGTGCGCGGCGTGGATGGCCTCTGGGTCTGCGACGCGAGCGTCATGCCCACCGTGCCGTGCGGCCACCCGCACGCCGTGGTGACCATGCTCGCCGCCCGCGGCGCCGCGATGATCGACTAGCTCATGTACGCCCTACTGCGCCACGCAGTCCGTGGACGCCGCGTTGCTCACGAACGCCTTGATCGATGTGGTGGTCGAGCAATACTGGATCACGACCGTGAGGTTCACGCCCGTCGTGCCGACCGGATTGGGCGAACCGGGACTGAGCCGCGTGAAGTAGAGCTGGTCCGGGCTCGACTTGCGCGGGTCGGTGGCGCAGGTCGGCAGGTCGGTGCCGCCGCCGCCTGACCCCGACGCCACGCAGATCGCCGCGAAATAGCCTGTCGTGCAGTTGTTGGTGAGCACGAGATCGCTCGACCCGGTGCCGAAGATCCCGTCGTAGTCGTGCGAGTGGTTCGCCATCTTGAGCGAACTCGCGGGGCACAGCGCGCCGTCGTAGCTCGTTGGCGTCACCGATTTCACGTCAATCGGCGCACCGGTCGCGCCGCCCGACCACGTGGCCGTGATCATGACGGCCTGAAAGCCGGATGTCGACGTGTCCGTGATGCTCGAGAGGTCCGGGCATCCGATCGCCGCAACGGCGCCCAGCACCCACGTGCGCCTGAGCCAGCGTGACTGCATGTTTCCACTCCGGGCTGGGGAGACTGCGTTTCTGACCCCGGCATCATTGACTCTGGGGCGTTTCCCGGGCGGCCCCGGCAGCGTGTCTTGAGCGTTACAGGAGTGAGATTGAGCGTGTTCCGGCTCAGTTTGTTCGGTGCGTTGGACTTGCGGGGCACGGACGGCGCCAGCCTGGACGTGGCGCTGCGCCGTGCGAAGCGGGTGGCGCTGCTCGGCTATCTCGCCGCCGCCCGCCCGCGCGGGTTCCACCGCCGCGACAAGATCGCCGCCCTCTTCTGGCCCGAACTGGCCGACGACCGGGCGCGCGCCGCCCTCCGCACCACCCTGTCGCGCCTGCGCGCCGACTGCGGCGTGGAGCTCATCCGGGGCCGGGGGTCCGATGAGATCGCCGTGGATGCCGACCTGCTCCGCTGCGATGTGGCCGAGTTCGACGACGCGATCGCCGACGGCCGGTTCGCCGCGGCCGCCGCACTCTACCGCGGGACGTTCCTCGACGGCGTCCATGTGGATGGCACCGGCGAGGCGTTCGAGAGCTGGGTTGGCGCCGAGCGCTCGCGGCTGTTGACCGCGGCGCTGCGCGCCCTCGCATCGCTCGCCGACGCGGCCACCGCGCGGGGCGACATCCCGGCCGCCCTCGACGCGGCGCGCCGCGCGGCCGAACTCGCGCCCACCGACGAACCCGTCGCGCGCCGCCTCATCGCCGTGCACCTCGCCGCCGGCGATCGCGGTGGCGCCATGCGCGCATACGACGACCTCGCACGCCACCTGCGGCAGGACTTCGACGTGCTTCCGTCGGACGAGACCGCGGCGCTCCTGTCAGGGGCGCGCAGCGACGACGCGAAATTGGCGAGCCGGCCCGCGCCTCCCGCGTCTGCCGTACCTGCCGCACCGGCCGCACCGGCCGCGATCGAGCCCGCCCGAACCGCACCCGGTGCGCCGCGGGTGGCGGGTGCCGGTGCCGCACCACTGCTCACCCGTCAGCGGCGCACACCGTGGTATGTCGCGGCCGCGGCCGTGATCGTGATCATGCTCGGCGTCTTCGTCGCGACGCGCCCGGGACCCGCGAACGAGTCCCCGCCGCAGCCGATCGCCTCGGCACAGTGGCATCGTCTCGTGGTCAACGCCGACGCCAGGCCCAGCCCGCGTGTGCATGGCGTCGTGGTGCTCGACTCGACGTCCGATGCGCTCATCCTCATCGGCGGCATCGTCTCGCGCGGTGAAAGCGCCGACTCGAGCCCGGTGCTCGGCGACGTCTGGCGCCTCACCGGGCTCTCGCGCCACGCGTCGCACACGTGGACCCGCCTCGTGCCCGACGCCGGTACCGCACCGAAGGCGCGCTGGCAGGCCTTCAGCGCCTACGATGCAGCGCACGACCGTGCCATCCTCCATGGCGGCGCACTCGGGCACTCGTCGCCGTGCGCCAACGACACGTGGATCCTCGACCGCGCGTCCGGCGTCGGCGGAGCGCCGCGCTGGTGGGAGGTGCGCACCACGAACGTGTTGCCGCCGCCGCGCGCCCACGCACAGGGATTCTACGAACCGCGCAGCAATCGCATCGTCACGTTCGCCGGCAACGATTGCTTCGCGACGTACCTCGCCGAGGTGTGGGTGCTGCAGTTCGACGACGCCACGATGCGCAGCGGGCGGTGGGAACGGTTGCTGCCGGACAGTTCCGCCGGTGCGCCCGCGCGCCGCAACGCGGACGGCGTTGCGTACGACCCGTCGGCGCGTCGCATGTGGGTGCAGGGTGGCAACACCGGCGCCGAGCACGAGATCACGGAACTCTGGCGCCTCGACCACGCCGACGGCGCCGACGGCGCCCCGAGCTGGCATCCGGTGCGCTGCACGGGAGCGGCGCCCGCGCTCACGAGCCAGCTCGCCGCGTATGACACCACGTCGGGGTCGCTCATCCTGTTCGGCGGCTTCGGCGCATCCGGCCGGCCGCGCAACGACACCTGGATGGCGACGGGGCTTCGCGACGGCGGTCGCCAGTGCGCGTGGGTGCACGTTCCCTCGGGCGACGATGCGCCGCTGCCGCGCTACAGCCCCCGCGGCGCGCTGCTCCCGAACGGCTCGCTCGCGGTGCTTGGCGGCGAAGTCGAGGACTTTGCGGTGCTCGACCTGTGGCTCATGGACCGCGCCCCCCGCGCCCTTGCCGCGCGCGCCGGCGCCACCGTCATGCGCCTCGCCAACCGATAGCCCGGATCCATGCGCCCCGTCGTCGGCCAGAAAGCCATGCGTTCGCTGCACCTCACCGCCGAGCACGTCCGGCTGTATTCGGACATCACCGGCGACCGGAACCCGCTGCATTTCGACGAGTCGTTCGCCGCCCGGACGAAGTTCGGGCGGCTCGTCGTGCAGGGCGGGCTCACCACCGGCATCCTGCACGCGCTCGTGGCGATGGACATGCCCGGCCCGGGCACGGTGTTCCTGAGCCAGGACTGGCGGTTCACCGCTCCCGTGTTCATCGGCGACACGATCACGGCGGTTGCCGAAGTGCTGAGCGTGCACCCCTCGAAGCCCGTGACGCAGCTCGGCATTCGCGTGACCAGGGATGACGGCACCGTGGTGCTCGAAGGCGAGGCGTGGTGCTACACGTTCTCACCGGAGGGTGCGTAGCCGCAGGCCCGGGCGGCAGACGCCAGCATACTATATAGATGCGCCGCCTGGCCCTGCTCGCCGCCCTGCCCGCCGCCCTGCTCGCCTCCCCTGGCAGCGCATGGGCCCAATCCGCGGCATGCGTACCCGCGCGGACGGCGCTCGTGCTCTCCGGCGGCGCGGCAAAGGGGTTCGCGCACATCGGCGTGCTCGAGGTGCTCGACAGCCTCGGCGTGAAGCCCGACCTCATCGTCGGCACCAGCGTGGGGGCGCTCGTGGGAGCGCTCTATGCGAGCGGGTATTCCGCGCGGCAGGTGGACTCGGTGATGCGCCAGCTGCCGTTCGAAAGCCTCGTGCGCACTTACGATCCCGCCGTGTCCACGTCCATCGGCCTGCTCAAGCCGCTCGCCGTGTGGGAGCGCGGCGCCACCGGCTACCGGCTCCAGACCGGCGCGTCACACGCCGGACAGGTCAACGCGCTGCTGGCGTCGGTCACGCTGCGCGGCAACCTGCTCGCGCGCGGCGAGTTCGATTCGCTGCCGATCCCGTTTCGCGCGGTGGCCACGGATCTCGTGAACGGACGGCCGTACGTGTTGTCGTCCGGCGACCTCGGCCATGCCGTGCGCGCCAGCGTCGCGCTGCCGCTCGTGTTCCAGCCCGTGCACGCCGACTCCACGTGGCTGAGCGACGGCGGGCTCGCGGCCAACACGCCGATCGCCGTTGCCCGGGCGCTCGGCGCCGCGCGCCTGTGGGTGTCGCGGCTGCCGTCGGCGCCGCCCGACCCCAACACGTTCGACGATCCGTTCTCGCTGTCCGAGACGCTCATCAACACGCTCTTCAAGGACGACACCACGCGCCTCGGCCCGGGCGACGTGGACGTCGTGAATCCCACGTACGCGTTCGGCGTGTTCGACTTCCGGCGGTCGGCCGCGGACTCGCTCACGCGCCTGGGCCACGACGCGGCGAGCGCGGCGTTTCGCGGCGCCACGTGCGTTCGCCCGCTCAACGATGGCGCGGCGCGGCCCGCGCGCGGCCTGCCCGTGGCCGTG
>CAZKYG010000046.1:0-8367 GCA_964556915.1 uncultured Gemmatimonas sp. | reverse complement strand
CGCGGCGGCCGCCGCGGACCTGGCCGGTGACTACGGCGTGTCCATCGCGTACGGCGGCCAGCCGCTCGAGATCACGCTCTCGCTCGCCAGGAAGGACGACGGCACGATGGCTGGTTCCATCTACGTCGAACAGGCGGGCACGATTCCGTTCAATACGGTGAACGTGGACGGCAAGCACGTGACGGCGTCGCTCAGCTCGCCCGACGGCGCGAACGTGACCATGGATTTCACGATCGACGCCGGGACGCTGACGGGGAACTGGAGCTCGTCGGCCGGCGACGGCTCGGCCATGCGGGGCAAGAAGATACAGTAACCGCGCCTAGAGCCGGCTCGCGGGCGCGGGCCGGCCGACCATGACGGGTGCCGGATCCGGCGTGAAGTCCTCGCCGGGATTCACGAACTGGTCGCGCTCGATCTGGTACTGCTTGTCGTAGAGTTGCCGGTAACGGCCGTTCTTCGCGAGCAGCTCGGCGTGCGTGCCGCGCTCGACGATCTCGCCGGCTTCCAGGACCAGGATCTGGTCGGCGCTGGTGATCGTCGAGAGCCGGTGCGCGATGACGAACGTCGTGCGGCCGCGCCGCAGCGCGCGGAGCCCGTCGCGGATGTGCTGCTCCGCCTCGGAGTCGAGGCTCGACGTTGCCTCGTCGAGGATCAGGACCTTGGGGTCGGCGAGGATGGCGCGCGCGATCGCCACGCGCTGCCGCTGGCCGCCCGAGAGCTTCACGCCGCGCTCGCCGACGATCGTCTCGTAGCCGTCGGGGAACTGCGCGATGAACTCTTCGCAGTGTGCCACCCGGGCCGCCGCCCTGATCTCATCCGGTGACGCGCCCGGCCGTGAGAAGGCGATGTTTTCGGCGATCGTGCCGTCGAAGAGGAAGTTGTCCTGCAGCACGACGCCCAGCTGCCGTCGATAGTCGCGCAGGCGCACGGAGCCCAGGTCGCGCCCGGCGACGAGGATGCGGCCCTTGAGCGGGCGGGCGAACGCCATGATGAGCGAGATGAGCGTGCTTTTGCCGCTGCCGCTCGAGCCGACGAGCGCCGTCGTGGTGCCTTCGGGCGCGGTGAACGAGATGTCCTTGAGCACCGGGATGCCGGCCCGGTACTCGAACCAGACGTGCTCGAAGGTGATGTCGCCGTCAACGTTGTCGAGGTGCGCCCGCTGCTCGTCGCCCGCGTCTTCCGTTTCGGTCTGCATGATGTCGCGGATGCGGTCGAGTCCCGCGAACGCCTCGGTGATCTGCGTGCCGATGGAGGCGAGCTGCATCACCGGCACGGTGACGAGGGCGATGAAAAACACGTACATCACCCAGTCGCCCTGCGTCATGCGACCTGCGAGAATGTCGCGCCCGCCGATGATCGTCATGAGCACGCCGATCGCGCCGATGAACACCGTGCCGAAGGTCGTGACGGCCGAGGTGCCGGTGATCGTGCTCGCGATGTTGCGGAACAGCCGGTGCGCGCCGTGGGTGAAGACCGCTTCCTCCCGCTTCTCGGCCGTGTACACCTTGACGACGCGCGCGCCCCCGAGCGCCTGCCCGAGCCGCCCCGAGACTTCCGCGTAGATCTTGCTGCGCTCGCGGAAGATCGGCCGGAGCTTCTTGAACGCGTACGCCATGACGCCGCCGAAAACGGCGAGCACGACCAGCGTCGAGGCCGTGAGCTTCCAGTTGAGCCAGAAGAGCACGCCGAGGGCGATCGTGGCGGTGAAGAGGGAGCCGACGAGCTGCACGATGCCCGTGCCCACGAGGTTGCGCACGCCCTCGGCGTCGGACATGACGCGCTGGATGAGGATGCCGCTCTGCGTGGCGTCGAAGAAGGCGACCGGCAGGCGGAGGACGCGGGCCTGGACCCGGCGCCGGAGGTCGGTGATGGCGCGCTGCCCCGCGATGCTCACCACCTGTGAGAGGGCGAACGACGTGCCGGCCTGGACGACCGTGGCGCCGGCGCCGGCGAGGGCGAGCGGCACGAGGAGGTCCGCGCGGTGTTTGCCGATCACGTCGTCGATCAGGAGCTTGGACGTGTACGGCAGGACGAAGCCGACCAGCCGGTTGATCAGCATGAGGCCGAGCCCGAGGACGAGCTTGCCGCGATGCTTGCGCAGCAGCTCACGGGTTTCGGCCCATGCGTTGGCGTAGTTGACTTTCTTCTTTGGAGGCGTGGGAGCGGTCACCAAGGAAAGGTAGTCGGAGGCGGGAGCCGGGAGACAGCAGCCCGTGGCCGGCGCACCCTCGAAAGACGGAGCGGGGGGGGGCCGACCCGGCCCCGCCCCGCTCTCTGTCGATCGTCGATCGTCTATCGTCTATCAGAAATTCCACTGCAGCCGCGTGATCATGAGGCGGCCGATGTTTGGCGTGCCGACGAACGTCGGGGCGGGCGTGTCCGCGATGTTCTGGATATTGACCGACCACGTCACGTTCGAGCGGATCGGCAGGCGCCAGCTGGCGCTGGCGTCGAACAGCGTCTGCGCCGGCACCGCCGGGTAGAGCGCCGTGCCGGCCGGGTTGGGGCCGTTCGGCGTCGTGCCGAGCGAGTTGAGCAGCCCCGAGTTCACCGGGAAGGCGTCCGAATACCGCGTGCCGATCTCCCACGAGATGCCGTGCACGTCGTTCGTGTACTTCACCGACCCCGTCGCGCGGTACTTCGGCGAGTTGGACATCAGCGGGTTGGTCGCGCCGCCGATCTCGGGGAACACGATCTTGCCCTGGTGCGAGAAGGTCGTGGAGAAGAGCCAGTTGTCGTTGGCCTGGTAGTCGAGGGCGACGTCGATGCCATGGATGTCCACGGTGCCGATGCCCGAGGTGTACGTGGCGATGATCGACGGATCGCCGGCGAGCTTGGTGTTCATCAGTGCCGCCGTGCCGAACGGCAGCTTCGAGATGTAGCCCGCGAGGGGGGGCGCGGCCTGGGCGGCCGTGCCCGCCGCGACGGCGGCACCGAGCGACGGCGTCAGCGCCGCCGTAATCGCGCCCTGAAGGTAGGCCTTGAGCGTGGCCGAGTCGGACTGCACGGTCGGGTTGAGCTGGCCGATCGGCGCACCCACGTCACCGCGGATCTGGTACCACATGTCCACGGCCACGCGGAACCGGTCGTTCAGGATCGCCTTGTAGCCGAGCTCCCACGTGTTGTTGAACGACGGCACCAGCGGCCCGACGTCGGTCAGGTTGGCGGCCGTCACGGGCGCGCCGTTCAGGATGAGGCGGCTGCCGGTCTGCGCGGCCGTCGGGGTGAGCGCCGCAAGCACCGGGTTCATCTGCTGGATGAGGCCGACGAGCTGCGCCTTCTGCGTCGCGCCACCGAACGTCGCGTCCGGCAGGCCCTGCGTGATGGTGAGCAGGTTCGTCATGAGCCCGTGGAAAGCGGCCGCCGGCGTGGCCGACACCGCCGTCGTGGCGCTCGCGCCCCAGGGCGTGCGCATGCAGAGGCCGCTGTTGACGGTGGCGTCGCACGTCCGGTTGAAGTGCCAGCCGTCCTTGGGCGGGTTGCCGATCGCGCGGAGCGCGAAGCCCGGCGCCTGCTGCGGGTTCGCGATCTGGTCGAGGAAGAACGAGAAGCTCGCCGGGGAGTTGAACGCGCGGCTGAACGTGGCGCGCCAGTTCTGCGTCTCGCTCTGCTTCCACGTGAACGCGACGCGCGGTGAGAACTGCGTGCCCGCCATGCGGTCGTTCTGGTCGCCGCGCAGCGCCACGGTCAGGTCCACCGTCGGCGAAAACGCGTAGGCGCCCTGCACGTACGCACCCTGTTCGTGGATGTCCGTGCTGCCCTCGTTGCGGCCGAAGATCGTGCCGGCCGAGCGGGGCTGCGTCGAGATGTAGTCGTACCCCCCGACCATCTTCCAGTCCGCGAGCGTCCACGACTGCTGCACCTGGCCCACGAGGACGTTCGACTTGTCGACGACCGGGATGCCGGTGCGGAGGTAGTAGGTGCCGTTCAGGTCGGTCGAGTCCTTGTTGCCGGAGTTGCTGCCGTTCCAGAACACCTGGGCGAAGAAGTCCTTGTACTTGAAGCGGTCCTGCAGGCTCTGGTAGCTCCAGTTCTTGCCTTGCGCGGCGCCGAACGCCGTGGTGATCTCGATGCCGCTGCCGAGTTCCGAATAGCCCGCGGTGAGGATGTTCTCGAGGTGGTCGTTGGGCCGGTAGTCGAGCCGCGCCTCGGCCGCCGTGCGGCGCAGGCCGAAGTCGCGGGCGAGCGGCTGGCCGGCGCGGCCGGCGGGCGCCGTGCCCGGGAAGGTTGCCGGCTCGTTGGGGTCGTTCGCGGCGCAGGAGTGCGTCCCGGCCCCGGTCACACGTTCAATGCAGTTGAAGTCCTCGGCGCTGAAATACTCGCCGGACAGCTTGTAGCCCCATTCCTTGCCGGCGCCGAAGACGCCCGCATGCCGCCCGCTGATGTGGAAGAGCGACTGGTTGCCGCCCTCGACGGCCAGCGAGGTGCCCTGCGACTCGAACGGCGACTTGGTGATGATGTGCAGCACGCCATTGGCGGAGTTCGGTCCGTACAGCGACGACGCCGGTCCGTTGAGGACCTCGATGCGCGCGATGTCGTCCTTCGTTCCCGTGTACAGTGCGGGCACATTGACGCGCAGCGACGGCACGCCGGCGAACCGGTAATCCTGCAGGTTCAGCATCTGGCCCGAAAACGCGTTGTTGAACCCGCGGGAGACGATGTTGCTCTGCAGGATGCCGCCCTGCGAAATGCTCACCCCAGGCACGGATGACAGGTACGACGCCACGGTCGGCGCGGGACGGTCGCCGAGCTCGTCCGCGTTCACGACGGAGAGCGACGCCGGCACGTCGAGGACCTTCTGCGGGGCTGCGCCGCGGTTGGCCGTCGTCACCACGGTATTGAGTCGCGCCGCGAACTCCACCATCGTGAAGTCCATCGTGACGGCACCGCCGATCACGATGCCCTCGATGCGGCGCGCCACGTAGCCGATCCGCGTGAGCACCACGGCGTACGTGCCGTTCGCGACGCCCGTCACGCGGTACGTGCCGTCCGCGCCGGTGGTGGCCCGCGCCACGAGCGTGAGGCCCGACATCACCTGCACATTCGCGTCGGATACGGGCGTGCCCTTGTCTCCGTCGGTCACCTTGCCGGAGAGCGTCCCCCCCTGCGCCTGGGCCGCGCGTGCCGTGGCCAGGACGAGCGCCGCTGCGAGCAGCCTGCCAACGATCCTGCGGATCATGTGCACCTCATGAGAGCGAGTGGTGCGGCGGGCCGACGATCGGCGTCCGCGCGAATCACCGCCGGGCGCATCGTGCTCCCGATGGTGGGCTACAACTTTGGGTCAGACGTCAAGCTTTGCAAGACAGGGATGCTGCGGGCGGCCGGACCGGTGCGGCGCGTAACCGCACTCCCGGCGCGAGCGGGCAGCAAAAAACGCCCGGGCGGGCGGCCCGGGCGCGGTGTGCGAATCTGCGACTACTGGCGGATTGCCGAGGGCGACGCCGCGGTATCCACCGCAAACACGCGGCGCACGCTGCGGAGCAGCAGGCCCTTGTACTCGACGATCGGCGTCTCGACGACCTGTTTCGACGTGGACGAGGCGTGGATCATCATGCCGTCGCCGACGTAAATGCCGACGTGCGAGATGCGCTTGCTCTGCTTCTTGCTGAACACCAGCAGGTCCCCGGGCCGCATCTCGGACGTGTCGCGACCCACGGCCGCGCCGAGCCGGGCCAGTTGCTGCGAGCTGTGCGGCAGGTCGATCCCGAGTCGCGCGAACACATAGCGCACGAGGCCGCTGCAATCGAGGCCGCGCTCCGGCTTCTCGCCGGCCCACTTGTACCGGACCCCGAGCATCGACCGCAGGTTCTCCACGATCGAGTCGCGCTGCACCTCGTTGAGGCGCGCGAACGGGCCCGCCGGATTGGCGCCGCGGGCCTCGATCGCCTCCAGGGGCGCCTTGCGCACCGGCGTGATCCGCGGCGTCCGCGCCGCCGCGTGCGTGGGGGCCGCGGTGGGGCCGCCGGCCTGCGCGCCCGCGGTCATCGCGCCCGCCGTGATGCACGCCGCGCCGCAGAGGGCGCGCAGGAGCGCCGTGGCCCACGCGGAACGCGGGGTCGCGACGGAAACGGGTCGGCGGTTCGAGGCCATGGGAAGCCTCCAAGATACTCCGCCGGGCCCCGGCGCGGAACCGTCCGCCCCTAACGGATCCCGAGCAGCTTGTGCGTCTGGAGCGAGAGGCGCCATCGCGGGTTACGGAGGCAGAACGCCGTCGCCGCCGCCACGTTCGCCTCACGCGCGGCACCGTCCATCGGCTGGATGAAGAAATGCGTGAACGCGAGCTGTTCGAACCGGCGAGGCTCCGCTTCCGGTTGCGGGTACACGAGCTTGAGTTCGTCGCCGTGATCGAGGACGAGCGGCGCGCCCGCCTTGGGACTCACCGTGATCCAGTCCAGGCCGCGCGGTGGCGCCTGCGTGCCGTTCGTCTCGACGGCGACCGCGAAGCCCCGCGCGTGCAGCGCGTCCACCGCCGCGCCGTCCAGCTGGAGCAGCGGCTCGCCTCCCGTGCAGACCACGTCCGGCTCGCCGCCGGCCGCATCACGGGGCCAGCGGGACGCGACCGCGTCCGCGAACGCGTCGGCCGTGGCGAACTTCCCGCCGTCCGGGCCGACGCCCACGAATTCGGTGTCGCAGAAGGTGCAGGTGGCCGTGGCGCGATCCGCTTCGCGGCCGCTCCACAGGTTGCAGCCCGCGAATCGCGCGAAGACGGCCGGGCGTCCGGTGTGGAAGCCCTCGCCCTGCAGCGTGTAGAAGATCTCGCGGAGGATGTACGCCACTCGACTACGCCCCGCGGTCGCCGACGCGCGCATACCGCGTCGGGTCAGGGATCCCCGCCGCGGCAAAGCCCTCGCGCCGCAGCTGGCAGGAGTCGCAGCGTCCGCACGCGGCGCCCTCGGGAGACGGATCGTAGCAGCTGACGGTCGCGCCGTAGTCCACGCCGAGGGACGTGCCGAGGGCGATGATCTCGCCCTTGCGCATCCGCATCAGCGGCGCGTGCACCGTGAACCGCGTCCCGCCCTCGGTTCCCGCCCGGGTCGCGAGGTTGGCCAGGGCCTCGAAGGCCTCGATGAACGCCGGCCGGCAGTCGGGATAGCCGCTGTAGTCCAGCGCGTTGACGCCGATGAAGAGGTCGGCCGCGCCGGTGACCTCCGCGAGCGCCAGCGCGTACGCGAGGAAGATCGTGTTGCGCGCGGGGACGTAGGTGACCGGCACGCTCGCGCCCATCCCGGCGGTCGTGCGATCCCGGGGCACGGGGATGGCGTCCGTGAGCGCCGATCCGCCGAACACGCGCAGGTCGATGTCGGCCACGACATGGCGGGCGGCGCCGTACCGGGCCGCGATCGCCCGCGCGCGGTCGACCTCGATCGCGTGCCGCTGACCGTAACGGAACGAGAGCGCGTGGACGGTCCAGCCGTCGCGCACGGCGAGGGCGAGCACGGTGGTCGAATCGAGCCCGCCGGAGAGCAGCACCACCGCCGGGCCGCGTGCCCCGGCGCGCGGCGTCGTGCCGCCGCTCACGAGCCGGTGCGCAGCCCGGCGACGATCTGCTTGAGCCGGCCCGCGCCGTCGAGGAGGGCCGTGGATGCCGCGCTCATCTCCTCGCAGGCCGCGCTCTGCTGCTCCGTCGACGCGCTCACCTGCTCGGCCGCCGCGGCGTGCCCCTCGGCCGTACGCGCCGCCTCGGACACGAGCGCGGACGCCGTTTCCACCGCCGTGGCGTTGTCGTTCGCGGCCACCGTGACCGCGGCCGCGGCCGACCGCGTGCGTTCGGCCGCCCGCGTGATCGTCGTCAGGGCCGCATCGATGCTCGTGGCGATCTTCTCCACGTCGCTCACGCGCGCACTGCCGGCGCGCATCGCGTCGGTCGTGCTGGCGACGCGGGCGCTCACGACCGCGGTGAGCTGCACGACATCGTCCGCCGCCTCGCGCGCCTGCTCGGCGAGCTTGCGCACCTCGTCGGCCACGACGCCGAAGCCCCGGCCCGCGCTCCCCGCGCGCGCGGCCTCGATGGCGGCGTTGAGCGCGAGCAGGTTCGTCTGCTCGGCGATGCGCCCGACCACGTTCACGAAGCGGTTGATGCTGTCCATGGTCGCGTCGAGCTCGTGCACCTCCGACGCGGCGCGGTTCACCGACGTGCGGACGTCGCTCAGGAGGCCGACGCTGCGCCCGACCTCCTCGCGCTTCTCCTGCGCGGACCGCTCGATTTCCTCGGCGAGGGCACGCACCTCGGCGGCGCCCGTCCGCATGCCGCCCGCCCGCACGCGCATGCGCGCCAGCGACTCGTCCACTTCCTGGAGTGCGGCGACCTGCTTTTCCGCCCCGTCGGTGACGTCCGACATCGCCGACGCCGTCTGGCCGGCGGCCACC
>CAZKYG010000045.1:0-12188 GCA_964556915.1 uncultured Gemmatimonas sp. | reverse complement strand
AGCAGGCCGGTCGCGGCGCGCTAGGCGGCGGCCGTGGCGCGCGAGGCGGCGGCGGTGCGCGCGGCGGGCGCGGCCGTGGCGCACCGGGCGAGCCTTCGGCCGGGACGCAGTTGCAGGCCCTCGCGGACGCCTGCGCGAAGCTCACCGAGGACTTCGGCACGTGCGACACACCGTGGGGCGAGATCAACCGCTTCCAGCGCATCAACGACGACATCAACCCGTCGTTCGACGACGCGAAGCCGAGCATCCCGGTCGGGTTCCCGTCGGCGACGTACGGGTCGCTCGCGTCGTATGGCGCGCGCCCGTACCCGAACACGAAGAAGTGGTACGGCACGAGCGGCAACAGCTTCGTGGCGGTCATCGAGTTCGGCAAGGACAGCGTGCGCGCGATCGCGATCACGGCGGGCGGCGAGAGCGGGGACCCGGCCTCGAAACACTTCAACGACCAGGCCGAGCGTTTCGTGACGGGCAACCTCCGCCCCGTGTACTTCTACCCGAACCAGCTCAAGGGACACACGGAGCGGACGTATCATCCCGGTGAATAGGCGCGTGATCGCCGGCGCGCTCGCGGCCGCACTCGTGGTCGCGGGCGCCGCGCGGGGCCGCGCCGATGCGGCGGGCACGCAGGAGCCGGCCGGCGACGTCACCGGCGTCGTGTTCTCCGACGCGAACGGCAACGGCGTGCGCGACGCGGGCGAGCGGGGCATCCCGAACGTCGTCGTGTCCAACCAGGACGCCGTCGCGCGCACGGACGCGAGCGGGGCCTATCGCGTCGCGCCCGGTCCGACCGGGATCGTGTTCGTGTCCGTGCCGGACGGATACCGCGCCGTGCGGACGTTCTGGCACCCGGAGTCCGGCCCGGCGCGCGACTTCGCCATGCAGCCCGCGCCACGCGTGACGGCGTTCACGTTCATCCACGCGTCGGACACACACATCTCGGCGCCGGTGGTGCCGCGCACGGAACGGTTCCGCGCGATCGTCGACTCGGTGAAGCCGGATTTCACGATCGTGACCGGCGACCTCGTCAAGGACGCGCTGCGGGTGGGCGAGCCGGAGGCGACCGGATACTACGAGCTGTTCCAGAGGGAGATCGGCACGTTCCGCGGGCCCGTGTGGACCGTGCCCGGCAACCATGAGAACTTCGGCATCGAGCGCGACAAGTCGCACGTCAGCGCGTCGAACCCGCTCTACGGCCGCGCCATGTACCACCACTTCCGCGGGCCCGATTACTACTCGTTCACGTACGGCGGCGTGCACTTCGTGGGGCTCAACAGCGTGGACATCGACGACCAGTCGTACTACGGCCATGTGGACAGCGTGCAGGTGGCGTGGCTGAAGCGCGACCTGGCGACCATCCCCGCCACGATGCCGGTCGTCACCTTCCAGCACATCCCGTTCTTCACGGCGGTCGAGACCATCAACGGGTACGATGACGGGCCGCCCGCCCCAACCGTGATCACGGTGCGCGGCGTGGCGCAATTCCGGCATGTCGTGTCGAACGCGCGCGAGGTCATCGCCGCGATCGGCACGGCACGCTACCCCATCGCGCTCGCCGGGCACATGCACGTGCGCGAACAGCTTCGGTACGCCGGCATCCCGACGCGTTTCTACCAGACGGCCGCCGTGGTGGGACCAGGCGGCAGCGCCCCCCTGGCGTTCCCCTCGGGCGTCACGGTGTACCGCGTCCGCGGCGGTGTGGTGGACGACGGCACATTCGTCCGGATTGACCTCCCGCCGCACCCGTAGGCCTCCGTCTGGCAGCCAGGCTCCCCGTCCGTGGAATACGCGCCCTCTTGCGCCGGAACACGGTGGGAATCGTAGATTCCTGTATTGGGTTCACCCGGCCGCGGAGACGCTGCGGCGGACCGCCGCCGTGCTGCGAGCGGCCGGGTACGGCAGGGTTGGATGCGATATGTTAGTCCACCGATAACCACCGGAGATTTCAGATGCGAAGGCTTGGATCAGGGCAGCGGGGCACGCGGCTCGCGGCCGTTGCTGTTGCGGGCGCCGCAGTGCTCATGCTTACCCAGTGCAAGAGCGAGCCAACCGCGCCGGTCAAGGTGGCTGCCGGCAACCTCAACGTCGCGATGAGCAGCAACGTCGCGAGCGCCGCGGTCGGCAAGACGTTCACGTTTCCCGGCGGTGGCGCGGCACTCACGTCGAGCCTCGCGGGGCAGACCTTCGCCCTCACGTTCACGTCCAGCTCGGCCGCCACGTTCGCGGTGGGTACCGGCACGGCGTCTGCGGCGGTTGCGTACGGCTCATGCACCTTCACGGTGACCGGGTCGACCATCGCCGGCCTGCCGAACGGCGTCTATACCATCCCCAACTGCAACATGACCTTCAACACGAGCGGCACCCCCGTCGGCGGGACCGCCACGGTTGGTGCCACGCTGACCCTCGGCGGTGTGTTGTCGAACCCCATTGAGGTGTCCGTCACGATCGACTCCAACGGCACCGTGGCCATCGGCTCCAGCACCCTCGGCACGGTGACCATCACCAACGGCACCGGCGGCTGATCGTCGCCAGCGCGCATGTCGCGACGGGGCGAGCCGCACGGCTCGCCCCGTTCGTTTTCGGCGGACCGTGCGCGAGCGGCGTAGATTGTGCGCCATGACCAACCATTCGCATCGCCCTGTCCAGGCCGCCAATCTCCCCGCCCCGGTCGGCCCCTACTCCGCCGGCATGGGCTTCGAACGGCTCGTCTTCGTCTCCGGCCAGGGCGCCACCGACCCGGCCACCGGCAAGCTCGTCGGCCCGGGCGTGCCCGAACAGACGGCCCAGTGCCTCAAGAATGTGCAGGCGATCCTGCAGGCTGCGGGATCCGACCTCAAGTACGCGCTCCGCTGCGGCGTCTTCCTCATGGACATGAAGGAGTTCCCGCAGATGAACGAGGTGTACGCGAAGACCTTCGGTGCGCACCGTCCGGCGCGCACCACGGTGCAGGTCGCAGGGCTGCCCGGTGACGGGCTCCGCGTGGAGATCGATTGTGTTGCCTACGTGCCGTAGGAGAAGGCAGACGGCAGAAGGCAGAGGGCGGATGACAGCACGCGACGCCGAAACCTCACCCGTCATGCGCTCGCTCCTTCCGCTGACATTCCTCGCGACCGTACTCCAGGGCGGGCCGCTCACGCTCCTCGGCTACCACGCCACGCCGCCCGCACACTGGGTCTCGCGACCGCCGACGTCATCCATGCGGCTCGCGATGTTCACCGTGCCGCCCGACGATCACGGCGAGGCCACTGAGGTCGTCGTCTTCTTCTTCGGCGCGTCGCAGGGCGGCAACGTCGCGGCGAATACGGCGCGCTGGCGCGACCAGTTCACCAACTCCGGCGCGCCCGCGCCCACCGAGAAGGTCACGCGCGACTCGAGCGGCGCGTTCCCGATCACGATCGCCGAGTACGAGGGTTCGTATCGCCGCGGCATCGGCGCGGGCTCGGCCGACTCCGTGCGCGCCAACCAGGGACTCACCGCCGCCATCGTCGAGACGCCGAAGGGCACGCTGTTCGTGCAGCTGTTCGGGCCGGTGGCGCGCGTGCGCGCCGAGCACGACCGGTTCGTCGCGTTCGTGAAGGGCATCAGGTAGGCGAACCCGCCCGCGCGCGGCGGGCGGATGACGATGACCGACCTCACGCTGACGCCCGCCACGGAACTCGCGGCGATGCTCCGATCGCGGGAGGTGTCGGCGCGTGACGTGATGGCGGCGCACCTCGCGCGCATCGCCGCCGTGAACCCGAAGGTCAACGCCATCGTCGCGAAGCTCGACGACGACGCGTGCCTCGCCCTGGCCGACGCCGCGGACGTCGAGGCGGCCGACGCGGAACGTTCGGGCGCCCAGCTGCCGCCGCTGCACGGGCTGCCGATCGCCTTCAAGGACCTGCAGCCCGCGCGCGGATTTCCGTTCACGCGCGGCTCACCGGTGTTTCGCGACTTCATGCCCGCCGAGGATTCCGTGCTCGTCGAGCGGCTCAAGGCCGCCGGCGCCATCCCGATCGGCAAGACGAACGTGCCCGAGTTCGGCATGGGCTCGCACACGTTCAACCCCGTGTACGGCACGACCCTGAATCCCTACGACCTGACGAAGAGCGCCGGGGGATCGAGCGGCGGCGCGGCGGTCGCCCTCGCCACCGGGATGCTCCCCATCGCCGACGGCAGCGACCTCGGCGGGTCGCTCCGCAATCCCGGCAACTTCAACAACGTCGTCGGGTTCCGCCCCACGGTGGGGCTCGTCCCCACCGCCCCGGATTTCCTCCCGTTGCTCGGTTTCGCCGTGAACGGCCCGCTCGCACGCACCGTGCGCGACATCGCGTTCCTCATGCGCGTGATGGCCGGCCCGGACCCGCGCGATCCCGGCTGCCATCCGTCGGATCCCGCTGTGTTCACCGGCAGCCTCGAGCGCGACGTGCGCGGGCTGCGCGTGGCGTGGTGTCCGGACCTCGGCGCCCTGCCGCTCGACGCGCGCGTGCGTGACGTGCTCGACGCCCAGCGCTCTACGTTCGAGGCGATGGGCTGTGTGGTCGAGCATGCGTGCCCCGACCTGCGCGACGCCGATTCCGTGTTTCTCACGCTGCGCGCGTTTCGCACCGCCGCGGTCCTCGGGCCCGTGCTCGATGCCAACCCCGGCAGGCTGAAGGCCGAGGCCGTCGCGGAAATCGAGGCGGGGCGGCGGCTGAGTGGGAGCGACGTGTCATCGGCGATGATGCGGCACGGCCAGCTGCTCGAGCGCATGCGCCGCTTCGAGGAGCGGTTCGACGTGATTGCCTGCGCCGTGAACCAGGTGCCGCCGTTCGACGCACGGATCGACTGGCCGCACGAGGTCGCGGGCACGCGGATGGAGCACTACGTGCAGTGGATGCAGTCGGCATACTGGATCTCGGCCACCTGGCGGCCCGCGATCTCGGTGCCGGCGGGATTCACGCCGGAGGGCCTGCCGGTCGGCATCCAGCTCGTGGGCCGGTACCGGGACGATTTCGCGCTGTTGCAGCTGGCGTTCGCGTTCGAGCAGGCGACCGGCGTCGGCGCGCGCCGCCCGGAGGTGTCCTGACGTGACGGATGCGTTCGTGATCCGGGCCGCCACGATCGACGATGCCGATCTCATCGCGCGCCAGCGTGTCGCGATGTGGGTCGACATGGGCGTCGCAACGCCGGACGTGGTCACGCACCTCCATCACGACTGCACGACGGCGATCGCCGGCCACCTGAAGACCGGCGCATACGTGGGGTGGCTCGCGGCGCAGGCCGACGCGCCCGGGGCCGTCGTCGGCGGCGCAGGCGTGCACTTCCGCCACGTGCTTCCCCTCCCCGTCCGCGGCCACGACGGAATCACCCGGGTCGAGCCCGGCCGGCACCCGACGGTGGTGAACGTCTATACCGAGCCCACGCATCGGCGGCGGGGCGTTGCGCGCCTGCTCATGTTGCGCGTGATCGACTGGGCCGTCGCCGAAGGGCTGACGACGCTGTTCCTGCACGCGACGCCGGAAGGGCGCGGCCTGTACGCGTCACTCGGTTTCGCGCCGACCGGCGACATGCGGCTCGACCTGCGCGGTCGGCCGCGAGTGTAGGCGGCAGGCCGCGCCGCGGCACAGGCGCCGGTGGCAGGCCGCCCGAGAAGCGCCGACGACCCGTCGTTCAGTCCGAGCGGAGCGCCACGTTGGGATCGGCGCGAGCCGCGCGCATCGCCGGCACGAGGCACGCCATCAGCGCGGCGATGAGCATCGCGCCCGCCACGGCCACGTAGGTTGCCGGGTCTTTCGCCGAGAGATTGAACAGCATCGGCTGCACCCATCGCGCCGCGCCGAGCGCCACGACGAGCCCGATGGCCACGCCGAGGCCCGCGAGTCGCATGCCCTGCCCGAGGATGAGGCGTACGACATCGGCGGCGCGCGCGCCGAGGGCCACCCGCACACCGATCTCGTGCGTGCGCTGCGCGACGTTGTAGCTGATCACGCCGTAGAGGCCCACCAGCACCACGGCGAGCGCGAGCCCGCCGAACGCGACGAACAGCGATGCGCCGAGGCGCCACGACCGGCTCTGGTCGTCCACCACCTCCTGCAGCGGTCGCACGACCACGAATCCGTCACCCGGCATCGCACGCGTGAGCTCGCGGCGCACGCGTTCCATCTCGCCGCGCGCGTCGGGCGCCGCCACGCGCACGTAGATCGTCGAGACCGAGTTGGGCCAGCGCTGCGCGACGGGCATGTAGTACATGAAGCGCGGGTCGTCGGTGATGTTCTGCTGGGCCGTGTTCTCCGCCACGCCGATCACCGTGCGGCAGGGACCGCGCGCGCCCGTCGGCATGCCCCCGCCGCCAACGTAGAGGCACTTGCCGAGCGCGTCCTGGTTCGGCCACAGGACATGCGCCATGGATTCGCTGACGACAGCCACGAGGGGCGCGCCATCACGGTCGCGCTCGTCGAACGCGCGTCCCCTGAGGATGCGGATCTGCATCACATCGAAATACGACGGCGACGCCACCTGCATGTTGAAACGCCCGAGGGCACCAAGCGAGTCGACGCCATCCACGAACAGTTCCGACGTGTTCGTGCCGAAGAGATTGCTGTTCACGCGCGCCGCCGCGACGACACCAGGGATCGCGCGGGCCGCGGCAAGCATCCGCTCGCGCTCGGGAACGGCCTTCGCGCTGTCCATCGCGTACCCGCGGTAGTCGAGCACCACTTGCAGCACCGGGTGCGCGTCGTAGCCGAGCGGCACGGCGCGCGCGTTGCCGAAGCTGCGCACGAAGAGCCCGGCACCCACGAGCAGCAGGACCGAGAGCGCGCCCTGCAGTACCAGCAGCGCGGCGCGCGTGGTCGAGCGGTGATACGTGCCCTCCCGCGCCCCGGCCTTGAGCGACGCGGCGACATCGCCGCGGGCGGCCATCAGGGCCGGTCCGATCGTGGTGAGCAGTGCGGCGGCCGTCGCGCACGCCGCCGCCACGCCAAGCGTGCGCCAGTCGTCGGCGAGGTTGAACGGCGTGCCGTCAGGGAGCAGGAGCGTGCGGATCGCCACGCCGCCCCATTGCGCCACGGCGAGCCCGACGACCGTGCCGATCACGGCGAGCACGAGCCCCTCGACCAGGAATTGCATCACGAGGCGCCCGCGGCGCACGCCCAGCGCGAGCCGTACGCTCACCTCGCGGCGTCGCCGGATGACGCGGGCGAACATCAGGTTCGCGACATTCGCACAGGCGATGATAAGGACGATGAACGCCACCCCCGTCACCCAGAGCAGCACGCGCGACTCGCGCCCGGCGCCCGGGCCCGCGGCCTGCTTCACCGGACCGGCGATGCCGTGGGGATGCGCAATCGAGTCCGGCAGTACCGTCGGCACCAGCACGCGTTGCTTCGCCCGGCTGCGGCTGTAGGCATCGGTCAGGGCGGCAGTCGCCGCCGCTTCGCCGACCCCGGGATTGCGGCGCACGAAGACCTGCACCCAATCCCAGCTGTAGTTCACGCGGTAGCTGTCCACGCTCCATGCACCGAGGTTCCCCGGGATCGTGGTGATCGGCACGAAGACGTCGGGCGCACCACCCGCCGCGGCTCCCACGAAACCCGGCGGCGCGACGCCGATGATCGTGTAGTCGATGATGCCGACCTTGAGCGACTTGCCCACCACCTCCGCGCCGCCGAAGTCGGACTGCCACATCGCGTAGCTGATGACCGCGACCGGCGTTCCCGACGGCGGAACGTCCTCCGCGGGCTGGAACCAGCGGCCGCGCACCGGCGTCGCGTCGAAGAACGCGACGAGCGACGCCGAGAGTCCCGCGACCTTCTTCACGCGCGACTCCACGCCCGTGCCGACGGCGAAGCGCCACTCGGTCTCCGCGCCGAACGTGCCGATCGGCGCTGCGTCGCGCAGGTCGGTGTAGCGCAGCCACGGAAACACCATGTTCGCGCCCACGCGGCCGCGGTACGTCGTCTCGGTGTACACGCGGTTCACCGCCCCCGGGTCGCGCAGGTACGGGTAGGGCCGGAACATCACGCGGTCGATCACGCCGAAGATCGCCGCGTTCGCGCCGATGCCGAGCGCGAGCGTGATGATGGCGGTCGCCGTGAAGCCGGGCGAGCGACGCAGGCCGCGTATCGCATAGCGGACGTCCTGCGCGACGGCGTCGAGCGCAGGGAATCCCCACGCATCGCGGCTCCGCTCGCGGACGCCGGTGACATTTCCGAGGCGGCGCCGGGCGGCCGCCAGCGCGTCGGCGCGCGACAGGCCGTCGTGCTCGAGGTCGCGCGCGAGCAGCTCGATGTGCGTCTCGAGGTCGGCGGCCAGGTCCCGGTCGAGGGTGGCACGCCGGCGCCAGGCCAGGAGCCGCCCGGCGATCTCGCGAAGCCCCATGCGACCGCCGGATTCGCGGCGCGGGCTCACGACTCGGCGCTCCTGAGCACGCGCGTCGTCGCGATGACGCTCTGGTGGAACGCGGCCTCTTCGGCGGCAAGCTGCTTTCGCCCCGCGGCCGTGATCCGGTAGTAGCGCGCCATGCGGCCCGTCGGCGTCTTCTTCGACTCCGACGCCACCCACCCCTTCACCTGCATGCGCTGGAGGGCGGGATAGAGCGAGCCCTCCTCCACCCGCAGCGCCTCCTTCGACAGGCGGTGGATGTTCTGCGCGATGCCGTACCCGTGGAGCACGCCTACGGACAGCGTCTTCAGGATCAGCAGGTCGAGGGTGCCGGCGAGGAGCGGTGCGGTGTCGCCCATGGGGTCCTCTCCATACTAGTCAGGTCTATGTATAGATCAGACACCCTGAACCCCGAAAGGGTTGGGACGGGCCGCGCGGCGCTCCAGCGCCGGTCAGCGGCGCACGGCGACCCGGAACGCGGCGCGCCTGCGGCGCGCCACGGGAATGCGCGCGCCCGAGGCGAGCACCGCGACCATGGCATCGCCCGGGCCGCGCACGAGCTCGCGCACCGCGGCGAGACGCACCAGTGCCTGCCGGTGCGCGCGCACGAATCCGTGCGCCCGCACGCGCCGCTCCAGCGCATTGAGCGACTCGCGCCGCAACCAGCCCTTGCCGCCGGCCCATACGCGCGCGTAGTTGTCGGCCGACTCGATCCACTCGATGTCGGCGAGCCGGAACACCATCGTCCCGCGCGACGTGCCCACGGCGATGGTCGGTTCGCGCACGGCGCCGCGACCGGCCGACAGCGTGCGCGCGACGCGCTTCATCGCCGCGGCGAAACGCGCCTCGCTCACCGGCTTCACGAGGTAGTCGAGCGCCTGGGCGTCGAATGCCCGCAGCGCGTGCGCGTCGTACGCGGTGAGGAAGATCGCGATCGGCATGCGCTCGGGCGTCCGGCGCCGGATCACCTCGAATCCGTCCATGCCCGGCATCTGGATATCGAGGAACACCACGTCGGGCTGGAGCGTCTCGAGCGCCGCAAGCACCTCGGCGCCGTTGCGGCACTCCCCTGCGACCCGGAACGCCGGGTGCGCGGTGAGGAGCTGTCGCACGCCGCGCCGCGCCGCCGGTTCGTCGTCGGCGATCAGCACGCGCCAGGCCGCCTCAGTCGCCGGCATCCGGCGCCTCCGCGGCGATCTCGCGGTATGGAAGGCGGAGCGTCGCGACGGTGCCACCACCGGGCGCGCCGGTGAACTCGAGCGACGCGGCGCGGGCATGCAGCGACGCGAGACGCTCGCGCGTGTTGGCGATGCCGTGCCCGGCGGCGAACGTCGCGCCGCCGATGCCCGGCCCGTCGTCGGTGACCGTCAGGACCAGCGCATCACCGTCACGTCGCGCGGCAATGACGACGCGCCCCCCTTCCTCGCGCTTCGCCACGCCGTGGCGGATGGCGTTTTCCACGAGATGCTGCAGCGCGAACCCGGGAACGGCGGCGGCGCGGAGCACGGCGTCGGCCTGGATGTCGGTGCGGAGGCGATCGGGGAATCGCATGCGCTCGATGTCGAGGTACGTCTCCACCAGCTGCAGTTCCTCGCCGAGCGTCACCTCCGCCGAGCGATGCCGCGACAGGGTGCGACGCAGGATGTCGGAGAGTTCCTCGACGATCCGCACGGCACCGGCGCGGTCGCCGTCGCGCACGAGCACGGCGATCGTGTTCAGCGTGTTGAACAGGAAGTGCGGGTTGAGCTGCGCCTGCAGCGCCGCGTAGCGCGCACCCGTCAGCTGTTCGCTGAGCCGTGCCATCTGCAGCTCGCGCGCCCGCGCTTCGCCGAAGTACTCGATCGCGTGCGCCATGCCCGCCACCGTCGTGTACACCACGGCGCCGAAGGGCAGCGTGGTGAGGATCCAGCTGCCGACGTTCCTGGCGAGCTGCTCACCGAGGTTCGGCCCGGCGGCCGAGATGGCGGCCTGCACCTTGTCCGGCGATCCGACGAGCGCGATGAGCAACTGCAGCAGCTTGCCACCGGTGGCCCACACGATGCAGAACACCAGCGCCCACGCCACGTGCACGAGCATGCGGCGCCCGACGTGCGGCCGCACCACGGGCCAGCGCTGCGAGATCCGGAAGATGACGGGCGTGAAGATGGCGTAGATGAGCCAGTCGCCGGCGCTGAAGAACAGCTCGGCGGCCGTCGGCGGGTCCCACCCGCCGAGCTTCACCTGGCCGATGCGCTCGACGACGTTGAAGATCGCGGGCCAGACCCAGATGGCGGCGACCCACATCCAGGGCCTGATGCGTCGCGATGTCGTCACGCGTCCACGCTACGCGGCGCCGCGGTCGCCCGCAATCGGCGCGCGACCCGCGCAGGCCGCGGCCCGCCGTCCGCGTACGCGGGCGCGCCGCTCCCGTACCGGAGCGACCGCGGGATTTGCGCGCGGTGTCCAAGGTCAGCCAACATAAACCCCGACTCCAGGAGGCTGACGATGGGCGCGACAGCACCGGCCATGGCGCCGCCAACGGCTCCCCCTCGCGCGGCGGCGCCGGCATCACCCGGCGGCGGTCGGCTCCGCTCGGTGGACATCATCCGCGGGCTCGCGTGCGTGCTCATGGCGATCGACCACGTGCGCGTCTATTCCGGCCTTCCCGCGGGCGGACCGACGCCGGGCATCTTCCTCACGCGCTGGGTGACGCACTTCGTCGCCCCGGCGTTCGCCCTCTTCGCGGGCACGGGTGCGTTCTTCCTCGGTCGCAAGCTGGGCGATCCGTCGAGGCTCGCCCGGTTCCTCGTCTCGCGCGGCCTGCTCCTCGTGGCACTCGAGCTGACGGTGATCCGGTTCGCCTGGACTTTCAACTTCCACTACACGCAGTTCGTGCTCGCCGGCGTGATCTGGATGCTCGGCTGGTGCATGGTACTGCTCGCCGCGCTCGTGCGCCTGCCTGCGCGGATCGTCGGATGGATCGGCGTGGCAATCGTGGTTCTCCAGCCCGTGTTCGCGTTTCCGCCCAACTGGCTTGGCGGCGACGCCCGGATTTACGCCGGATTCGTCTGGGAGTTCATCTACCCGAGCGGCAACCAGCCCTGGCCCGGAATGGCCGTGCTGTTCGTGATCGTGCCGTGGGTGGGCGTGATGGCCGCGGGATACGGCCTCGGCGTGCTCCTCCAGCGGGACGAGGCGCCCCGCCGCCGCGTCCTGCTCCGGATCGGACTGGGGTTCACCGCGCTGTTCCTGCTCGTCGGGAGCGCGATGGTCGCCGGCGGCCCGCCGGCGCGCGGCGGCGCCGCGGTGCCGTTCTGGATGCGGCTGCTGAACCAGCAGAAGTACCCCGCCTCCGTCCCGTTCCTCCTCATGACGCTCGGCCCGATGATCGCGCTCATGCCGTGGGCCGAGCGGGCGAAGGGCTTTGTGGCCGACACGCTGAACATGTTCGGCCGCGTGCCGCTGTTCTACTACCTCCTGCACATTCCCGTCATCCACGCCGCGGGTCTCGTGACCAACTACGTGCGCGAGGGCGCATTCCACCAGGAATGGCATCAGACGGCGCCGTACAACTTCGTGCCGCCGGAGCATCGGTGGCCGCTGTGGCTGCTCTACGTCGTCTACGCCGTCGTGCTCGCGGGCGTCCTGTATCCTGCGTGCCGGTGGTACGCGCGGTACAAGGCGACGCACCACGCCCGGTGGCTCAGCTACCTGTAGCCGGCGCCCGCGGCCTCCGGCGGCGCCCCCGCGCGCCGCGGAATGATTAAGCTTTCCTCCCCCATGCGCCCGCACACGTCACGCGAGCGGTACCGCGAGTTCGTCGAGGATTACCGGCACCATCGCCTCGACGCGAAGGTCGAGGCGATGGA
>CAZKYG010000044.1:0-12631 GCA_964556915.1 uncultured Gemmatimonas sp. | reverse complement strand
CAAGTTCCTCAAGAACGCGGGGAGCGCTTCAACCAGCCAGCACTGAGGCCGTCATGGCGTTGCGCCGGCGCGCACCCACACGTTGTTCGCGCGGTTGGTGTCCACGAGGTGGTGGTCGGGGTCGAGTTCAATCCTGACCGGGGACTTCCCGACGAAGCTGTACCGCCGGAGGTATTCGGTGGTGTTGGTGCTCCACACTTCGGCGGGGTAACGGACGTCCTGCGTGGAGCCGTCGCCGAAGGTGAAGCGCACGCGAATCGGCAGCACGCCGCGCGCGCGATTCTCGTACCGCACGGTGAGCAGCGTCGTATCGCCCCGGGTCTCGAGCGCCACCGGTCCCATGGCCTGGTCGAAGTGGACATTCTCGACGAACCACTCGCGCCAGAACCAGTCGAGCCGGCGCCCGCCAACGTTCTCCATCGTCCGGAAGAAGTCCGCCGGCGTGGGATGCTTGTACGCCCAGCGCCGGATGTACGTGCGGAACGCATCGTCGAACGCGTCGGGGCCGAGGATCTCCTCGCGCAGGAGCTGAAGGCCGAGCGACGGTTTGAAGTACGACGACACGCCGAAGAGCCGCGGGGCGATGCGGTCGGCGCCGATGTTGACGGGCTCGTCCTGGTTGAGCCGCATCAGCGTGTCGATCGTCGCGCGATACGCATCGGACCGCGCCGCCTGGCTGCCCTGGTCCGGATACCGGCGCGCCTCGGAGAACGTGTTGATGAACGTGTTGAATCCCTCGTCCTGCCACATGTACACGCGTTCGTTGGACCCGACGATCATCGGAAACCAGTTGTGGCCGATTTCGTGGGTGACGACGTTGTAGAGCCCGTACTTGTCGCGGTTGTGCGTCTCCATCGCGAGCATGGGATATTCCATGCCGCTGATGGGGCCTTCGACCGCCGAGATCTGCGGATACGGATACGGGAACCAGCGTTCCGAGTATTCCTGGATCGACATGCGCGACATGTCGGCTGCTTCGTGCCAGAGGTCGGCCGCCGACGGCCGGTAGTACGCGAACGCGAGCGATCCGTTGTAGCTCGTGGCGTCCCACTGGTATTCCGGCGACGCCGCGAACACGGCATCGCGCACGTTGTGCGCGGCGAACTTCCACGTGAGCATGCCGGTCCGCTTCGGGCGGGCGGCGCCACTCGCCAGGTCGGCGGCGGTGATCACCCGGACCACGGTGTCGGTGTGCGCGGCGGCGGCGAGCCGCGAGATCTCGGCGGGCGTCAGCACGTCGCGCGGGTTGGTGAGCGTGCCCGTCGCCGCGACGACGTAGCCCGCGGGCACGGTGACCGAGAGGTTGAAGTCGCCGTACTCGAGGTAGAACTCGCCCTGGCCGAGGTACGGGTCGAGGTTCCAGCCGCGCACGTCGTCATACACGGCCACGCGCGGGTACCACTGGGCGATCTCGTACAGCGCGCCGTCGCGCCCCATGCGGTCGGCACCGTGCTCCGGCACGAGGAATGTCCACGCCATCTCGATCGTCGTGGTCTTCCCCGGCGGGAGTGGCTGCGCGAGGTCGAGCTTGGTGAGCGTCTCGTTGCTGCGCATGGGGAGCGTCGTGCGGCGCGCCGCGGCTCCCGTGCCGACGACCTGCTCGACGCGCGAGAAGTGGTAGCCGCCCTCGAATCCCCGGTTCCCGAAGCGGGAGTCCTGCGGGAAGATCAGCCCGTTGAGCGAGTTGGGCCGGAAGTAGTTCTGCTCCGTCTGGAGCCAGAGGAATGTCAGCGTGTCGGGCGAGTTGTTGGTGTACCGCATGGTCATCTCGCCGGCCACGGTCTTCGTGGCGGTGTCGAGGGTGCCGTGCAGGTCGTAATCAGCCCGGTTCTGCCAGTACTCGTGTCCCGGCGCGCCGCTCGGTGCGCGCGTGGCGCCGGGGCGGCCCATGGCGCCGAGGTCGATCGGCGCGAACATCGAGGTGTCGCCGACGCCCGTTCGGTCGAATCCGGTGGCGGGCGTGGGTCGCTGCGCCTGCGTGGCGCTCCACGGAAGCTGGATGGCCATCGTCGCGGCGAGCGCCAGGACGAGACGGGTCGAACGATGCATGATGCCTGTGCTCCGGGGTATCGGGAAGTGAACCGGGCGATTTCAGGGCCGGCCCGTGCGGGTTCGAGGCGCGGGGGGGGCGCGCCCGGGGGCAGCAGACCGGCTGCGGATCGACTGCCGTGGCCACAGATTGTACCCCAACCTAACGCAGCCGGACTCCCGCCAAGAGGTATTCCGCCGATGAAGCCCAAAGCCTGGCTGTTTCTTGTCCTTGGACTGTTCGTCGCGTACTACGCCCTGACCTGGGCGCGCAGCCTCGGCCAGCATCCGCCCGACGGCGGCGACGGCGATGACCCGCATGCGGCGCGGGGCGCGGCGAGCTTCGCGATGCTCGTGGCGGGCGTGATCGCGGGCGCGATCTGCGGGTGGATCATGGGCGGCGGCGTGCAGATCATCGACAATCACCTGCGCGTGTTCGGGCCGTTCATGATGCCGCCCGAGGCGGGTGGCGACTTTTCGGGCATGCTCACGATGGCCGTCGCCGTGATCGCGATGATGATCGTGGGCGGATCGGTGGCCTACCTGCTGGCGAAGGGGCGCGGCGGCTGGCCGCGCCCGATCGAATACTTCATCGGCTTCATCACGAACTTCTTCGACACGCTCGGCATCGGCTCGTACGCGCCGACCACCGCCATGTGGAAGGCATGGAAGATCGTGGACGACCGGCTGATCCCGGGAACCCTCACCGTCGGACACACGCCTCCGACGATCGCCGAGGCGCTGATCTTCATCGCGATTGTCGAGGTGGACTTCACCACGCTCGCGTTGCTGCTGGCGGCGTCGGTGCTGGGCGCGTGGCTCGGCGCCGGCGTGGTCGCCACGTGGTCGAAGAAGAACGTCCAGCTCGGCATGGGCATCACGCTGTTCATCATGGCCGGCCTCTTCGTGCTCAAGAACCTGGACGAGATGCGCGGAACGCCGATGATTCCCGGCGGCACCGCGATGGCGCTGGCGGGCCTGCCACTCGTCGTGGGGTTCATCGGCAATTTCGTGCTCGGCGCCCTGATGACGATCGGCGTGGGGCTGTACGCCCCGTGCCTGATCATGATTTCGCTGCTCGGGATGAACCCGACGGCGGCGTTTCCGATCATGATGGGGTCGTGCGCGTTCCTGATGCCGATCGCGAGCGGCCGGTTCATCCGCAAGCGCTGCTACTCGCTCCGGCCGGCACTCGCCCTTTCGACGGCGGGCGTGCCCGCGGTCCTGATCGCCGCGTTCATCGTGAAGTCGATGACGCTGACGACGATTCGCTGGCTGGTGGTGATCGTCGTGCTCTACACGTCCATCTCGATGTTGCGGTCCTATCGCGCTTCGATCGCGGCCGCGCAGCCGGCATAGGCCCCACCGGCGTCGTCCCACCTTCATCCAACACCCCCCCAATGCGCCGTCCGCACGTTGCCGTATGCGCCGCGTTCCTCGCGGCCTGTTCCTCCACCGAGAAGCCGCCGGCCGCGCCACCGCCGGCGCCACACGACAT
The DNA here is from genome assembly GCA_964556915.1 of uncultured Gemmatimonas sp. GTDB lineage: Bacteria > Gemmatimonadota > Gemmatimonadetes > Gemmatimonadales > Gemmatimonadaceae > Fen-1231. The sequence goes on along the minus strand of CAZKYG010000044.1, from coordinate 9,105 downwards.
GGCCATCACGGGCGCCGATTTCGCGTTCACGGCACCCGACACGATTCCGGCCGGCCTCACGCACGTCACCTTCGAGAACAAGGGCACGATGCTGCACCACGTGCAGTTCGTGCGGCTCGACAGCGGCAAGACGTTCGCCGACCTCGCCGAGGCGCTGAAGCACCCGGGTGCGCCGCCGGCATGGGCGGTGGTCGTTCCGGGACCGAACGCGCCCGATCCGGGCGGCACGTCCAACGCCACGGTCGATCTGGCCGCGGGAGCGTACGGGATCCTCTGCTTCGTGGACATCCCCGGCGGCGTGCCGCACTTCGCCAAGGGCATGATGCGCGCGCTCACGGTGCGCGCGTCAGAGGGCGCCGCGGCCGCTGCCGCGGATTCGGCGGACGTGCAGGTGGTGCTCGCCGACTACAGCTTCAAGCTCTCCAGGCCACTGACGAGCGGCGCGCACGTGATCGAGGTAACATCGCGCGGCCCGCAGGAGCACGAGCTCGAGATCGTGCGCTTTGCGCCGGGCAAGACGCTGGAGGACCTGGCCACGTGGATGGCCAAGCCCGAGGGCCCGCCGCCGGCCAACGCGATCGGTGGCACGTCCGGCCAGCTGCCGGGAACCACGGTGCGCTTCTCGGTGGATCTCACGCCGGGCAACTACGCGATGCTCTGCTTCGTGCCGGACGCCAAGGACGGCAAGCCGCACCTGGCGCACGGGATGGTGCATAATTTTGAGATCATGTAGAATATAGCCGATCGGCGATAGACGATAGACCTTCGACCTTGGAAAACGGGGGCGGCTGCGTGATGCGGCCGCCCCCGGTCCTTGTTCAGCGGTCCACCGCTTACGGCTGCAGCGCGGCCTGCAACCGCCTGAGGTCCACGACCTCGAGCGTGCGCGATCCGAAGTTGGTCGCGAGGAGCGTGTGGCCGTCGGCCGTGACCCGGAGTTCGCGCGGAAACGCGCCGGCGGGAATCGTGCCGAGAAGCTTCGCCGACGCGGGGCCGTCCGCCGCATCAATCACGTTCAGCGATTGCCGGTCGTCGGCGCCACCGGCGAACCGGTTCGAGTTGGTCGAGATCACCTTGCGACCGCCGTCGATCACCGCCACGCCGACCGGTGCCGTGCCGACGCGGAGCTTTGTCATGACCGCGTGGTCGGGATCGTCCAGGAGCTTTCGCGTGTCGACCGCGGCGACGGCATGTTCGCCGCGGACGGATACCCACGCCGTGGTGCCGTCGGGCGAGAGCACGAGGCGCACGGGATGGCAGCCCACGGGCACGCGGGCCGCCACGGCGTGCGCGGGGTCGGTGCGCGCCCTGGCGACGTCGATCACCACGATGCCGCCCTTCGGCGTGCTCGGCGGATCGTCGGGCCTCGCCTCGAGCGCACAGGCGACGGGCCATCCCCAGTCGGGCAGCGCCACCTGGCTCGTGGTGTAGAGGAAGCGCTCGTCATTCGAGAGGGTGACCGCGATCGGTGACCGGCCCACGGGCACGCGTCCGATCACGGCGTTTGGCGCACCGCGCCGGGCTTTCGCGAAGTCGGCGACGAGAATCGCCTCCGCGCGCTCGAGTGCCACGAAGAGCAGGTCGTCCTGCGCCGTCGTACTCACGTAGATGACACCGGCGCCGTCGCCAACCTCGAGGGTCCCGGTCACGGGGTCGCCCGCGCCGGACGTCAGCCGGTCGACATCGAGGAACGCCACGCCCGTTGCGGCCGAGACAATCAGCGTCTTGCCGTCGTGCGAGAGCGCGGCGCCGGTGCCGTTCTCCCTGAGCGGCACCGTGCGGACCACCGCGATGCGGCCACCCTCCCGGTGCAACACCGCCACGCCGCGCACGAGGCCGTTCTGCGGAGCGCCGCCCAGCGCGACGAAAATCCAGCAGCCGTCGGGCGTCACGACCGGCGTGAAGGGATTGCCGGGAAGCGGAACGTTGACGATGGGCGCGGGCGCCGGCGCGTTGCAGTCGGCGGCAACGGCTCGTGGCGATGCGACGGGACGGGGTCCGTCCACGGCGGGCCGAACGGGCGCAGCCGGCGCGGACATCGCGCCGGCGGCAAGTGCGAGCGATGTGAACAGCAGGGCGCGCGGCATGGCTCGAAGTCTACCATCGTGTGCCCGCTTGCGACCCCGCCCGCCGGGCGGCACTCTACACGGACCCATGAAATACCCCCTGGTTCGCAACTATATCGGCGGAGCGTTCGCGACCGCGACGCTGCCCGAGCTTGACGTGTTCGACCCCGGCGCGGGCGTCGTCATCTCCCGCGTGCCGATGTCGGGCATGCGCGAGCTGGATGCCGCCGTCGCCGCGGCGCGGGCGGCGCTGCCGGCCTGGTCGGCCATGCCGATCAAGCAGCGCGTCCAGGTCTTCTTTCGGTACAAGACGCTCCTCGAGCAGCACATCGACGAACTGGCGGCGCTGATCACCGAGGAGAACGGCAAGATCGCGAGCGAGGCGCGCGCGGAGATCGAGAAGGCGGCCGAGCTGTGCGAGTTCGCGTGCTCGCTGCCGCAGATCGCGACGGGCGAGGTGCTCGAGGTGAGCCGCGGCGTCGAGTGCCGCGTCGAGCGGTTCCCGGTGGGGATCGTGGCGGGCATCACGCCGTTCAACTTCCCGACGATGGTGCCGCACTGGTCCATCCCGAACGCGATCGCGCTCGGCAACTGCTTCATCCTCAAGCCGTCGGAACTGGTGCCGCTCTCAGCGGGCCGGACGGCCGAGCTGCTCGCCGAGGCGGGGCTCCCCCCCGGCGTGTTCCAGGTGGTGCATGGCGGCAAGGACGTGGTCGAGGCGATCTGTGACCATCCCGAGATTCGCGCGATCAGCTTCGTCGGCTCGACGAAGACCGCGAAGGCCGTGTACCGGCGCGCGACGCACAACCTCAAGCGCTGCCTCGCCCTCGGCGGCGCGAAGAACCACCTCATCGTCATGCCCGACGCCGACCGCGAAATGGCGGCGACGAACATCATCGCGTCGATGAGCGGGTGCGCAGGCCAGCGGTGCATGGCGGCGTCGGTGATGGTTGCCGTGTCCACCACGGATCATGTGATTGCGCGCATGGCGGAGATCGCCAAGGCGATGGTGCTGGGCAAGGACATCGGTCCGGTGATCAGCGCCGAGGCCAGGGCGCGGATCGTCGGGTACATCGACGAAGCCGAACGCATGGGCGCGAAAGTCATCGTGGACGGCAGGGGGCAGAAGGCAGCAGGCAGGGAGGGCGGGTACTGGCTGGGACCCACGATCATCGACTACGTGACGCCGGACATGAAGATCGCGCAGGAAGAGGTCTTCGGTCCCGTGCTCGTGGTCATTCGCGCAAGGGACGTGGACGAGGCGATTGCGGTGGAGAACGCCTCCCCGTACGGCAACGCGGCGTCGGTGTACACCGAAAGCGGCGGCGTGGCGCGCAAGGTCATGGAGCGTGCGCACGCGGGCATGGTGGGCGTCAACGTCGGCGTACCGGTGCCGCGCGAGCCGTTCTCGTTCGGCGGGTGGAACGAGTCGCGCTTCGGCGTTGGCGACATCACCGGCAAGGGCTCGATCGAGTTCTGGACGCAATCGAAGAAGATGACCACGAAGTGGAACCGGGAAGCGGGAACGAATTGGATGAGTTGAGGGCAGGGAGCAGACGGCAGTTGGCAGAGGCAGTTGGCAGATACCAGTTGGCAGAACGGATCAAACGGGAGTCCCAATGACCGCCACCGAACCGATGCTCACCATGCCCGCGACGGACCACCAGCCGCGGAAATACACCGGCCCCTCGAAGGCCGAGGTGCTGGCGATGCGCCAGCAGTTCGCGAACCCCGCGATCTTCACGCTGTACAAGGACCCGCTGATGATCGTCGAGGGGTACATGCAGTACCTCTGGGACGAGACGGGCCGCCGGTACCTCGACTGCCTCGCGGGCATCGTCACCATCGGGATCGGGCACTCGCACCCGAAGTACGTGAAGCGCGTCACGGAGCAGATGGCGACGCTGAATCATGCGACAACCATCTATCTCCACCCGAACTTCGCCCTCCTCGCCAAGAAGCTCGCGTCGAAGATGCCGAAGGGCCTCGAGGTCACGTACTTCACGAACAGCGGCACCGAGGCCAACGAGCTCGCGATCGCGATGGCGCGCCTCGCGACCGGCAACAGCGACGTGATCACGCTGCGGCATGCGTACCACGGCAATTCGCCCGCGGCGATGGCGCTCACGGGGCTGAGCAACTGGAAGTTCCCGCTCGAAGGCGGCGGGCGCGTGCACCAGGCGATCAACCCCGATCCGTACCGCTCGCCGTTTGCGGGCACGCCCGAGGAGTTGTCGCGCAAGGCGGCGGACGACGTGCGCGACATCATCCGCACGAGCACACCGGGCAAAGTGGCGGCATTCCTGTGCGAGCCGGTGCAGGGCGCCGGCGGCGTCACCCACGGCGCGCCGAACTACCTCAAGGAGGTGTACGGCCACGTGCGCGCGGTGGGCGGCCTCTGCATCGCCGACGAGGTGCAGACCGGCTTCGGACGCACGGGGGAGCATTACTGGGGCTTCGAGAACTTCGGCGTGGTGCCCGATTTCGTCACGATGGCCAAGTCGCTCGGCAACGGCGCGCCCATCGGCGCGGTGACCACCCGCATGGACATCGCGAAGTCGCTCACGCAGAAGACGCACTTCAACACGTTCGGCGGCAACCCGGTCTCGATGGCCGCCGGCCTCGCCGTGCTCGACATCATCGACGAGGACGGCCTGCAGCAGAACTGCCGCGAACGCGGCAGGCAGTTCCGCGCCGGGCTCGACAAGCTCAAGGCGTCGTATCCGCTCATCGGCGACGTGCGCGGCATGGGCCTCATGCTCGGCGTGGAGCTCGTGACCGATCGCAAGACGCGCGAGCCCGCCCGGTCGCAGTCGGTGGACGTGCTCGAGGCCACGCGCGAAGCGGGCCTGCTCATCGGCAAGGGCGGGCTCGACGGCAACGTGCTGCGCGTGAAGCCGCCCATGTGCATCACCGCCGCCGACGTGGATTTCGCGCTCGACGTGCTCGACCGGAGCTTCGCTGCCGTCTCGCGCTGACGTCGGCCGCCCTCGCGCGGATGCCGCGTGAGGCTCTGGTCGCTGCATCCGAAGCATCTCGACGCCCGGGGGCTCGTCGCCCTCTGGCGCGAGGCGCTCCTCGCGAAGGCCGTGCTGCAGGGAAAGACGAAGGGCTATCGCCACCATCCGCAACTCGAGCGCTTCCAGGCGCACCCGCGGCCCGTCGCGGCGATCAACGGCTATCTCGCGCACGTGTGGCACGAGGCCAACCAGCGCGGCTACCACTTTGACAAGTCGAAGTTCCGCACGAGCGGGCCCGGACTTGAGCGCATCATGGTGGCGCGCGGACAGGTCGCGTACGAGTGGCAGCACCTGCGCGCCAAGGTGCGCCGCCGCGACCCGGCATGGTACAAGACGATTCGTGGCGTGAAGGAGCCAGCGTTGCACGCTTTGTTCCGCGCCGTGCCCGGCGCCATCGCATCGTGGGAGCGACCAACGGCGCCCACGGACTGACCGCGCGCGGTCAGTCAGTTCGTGCGGGTGTATGCGTAGGTGTGCGTCGTCGCGCCATCGAGCTGCTGCACGGTGAGCCCCGTCGCGGTCCACGTCGCGCTGGAGGTCGTTGCGGTTTCGGCGTTGGTGAGCACCGCGGTTTTCGACGACGCCGTCGCGGTCCACGTGCCGAACGTGCTGTCGTTGTAGGTCGAGACGAATCCCGCCACCGTCTCGCGCTGCACCACCTTCGACACCCACTTGCCGTCGGCCGTGATCGCCAGCGTGGCGCCCTGGATCTCGAGCGTGTAGCCGCTGTCGGCGAACATCGTCCACGGCAGCGCCATGGCATCCACCGTGGTGAGCGCATATGACCCCACGGGCGTGGCGGGCGTGTGGTCGCCCGGCCCGTCGCCCGGCGCGGCGACCTTGTCGCCGGCGCAGGCCGACGCGGCCACCGCGATGATCGCCACCAGCGTCAGCCACAGCGGGACGCGGCGCGCCACGGCCCGCCGCACCTTGCCGTTCGCCGGCGCGTGCGGCACCATGGGAGACATGAGCGTACGCATGCGGAACCTCGCCGGGCTCGTCGCCATCTGCATCGCCTCAGGCTGCGCGGGGCACGCGGACGCCCCCACGTCGCCCGGCGGCGACGGCATGACCACCGAGGTCGTGACCGCGGGCCTCACGTTCATTCCGTCCGACGTCACGATCGCGGTGGGCGGGACGGTGAACTTCAACATCACGGGCGGCGTCGCGCACGACGTCACGTTCCAGGCGGTGGCCGGCGCGCCGGCGAGCATTCCCGTCACGGCCGATCACGTGGTGCCACGCACGTTCAACACGAAAGGCGTCTTTCCCTACGACTGCCGTACGCATCCCGGCATGTCGGGCGTCGTTCGCGTGCAGTAGGAGCGTCACGTCGCCACGCCGCGGAACGTGGGCGTCCAGCCCGGGAAGACCTGGTCGAGGAGCGTGTTGCCAAGCCGCTTCTGCACGATCTCGGCGAGCACGTCGCGGTAGTCGATCGTCACCTTGAGATCCTGCTTCGCCTCGAGGTTCTCGATGGCGAGGCCCGGCCAGTCCGCCAGCACGCGGCCGCCGACGATGCCCTGGCCCATCGCGAACATGGTGGTCCCGCGACCGTGGTCCGTGCCCTGCGACCCGTTCTCGCGCGCGTTGCGCCCGAACTCCGACACGACGACGACCGTGACGCGGGCGTTCGTGGGGACCACGTCGGCGTGGAACGCCGCGAGCGACGAGGCCAGGTCGTCCGTGAGCGACGCGAGCGTGCCGGTGACGCCGCCCTGCGACGCGTGCGTGTCCCACCCGCCGATGTCCACCTGCGCCGCCTCGATGCCGACATCCGCGCGGATCAGCGTCGCGACCGCCTTGAGCGCGCGGCCGAAACTGGTGTTGGGATAGGAGGCGCCGTTCATCGGCGCATAGCCCGCGAAGTTCACATTCTGGAGGAGCGCGATCGTGTCCACGGCGGCGAGCGCGGTCGCGTTGAGCGGCGCCGGCGCGTCCGCGTAGTCGGCGGCGATCACGGCCTGGCGCGCGGCCGCGGTGGCGGGCGACCCGCCGACGGAGAAATTGGCCGGGTTGGCGATGGGCAGCGCCTGCGGCGCGCCGACGAGCGTCTTCTGCAGGCCGTTCGACACGCCGATGGCGCGGAGCGGCGCATCGGCCCGCATCGGCGGCATGAGCGCGAGGTGCCGCCCGAGCCAGCCGGTCACGTAGGCCGGGTCGTTCGGCTTGCCGACTTCCATGAACCGCTGCGCGTCGAAATGCGAACGGCTCACGTACGACTGGCCGGCCGCGTGCACCGCGAGGAGGTTGCCCGACGCGAACGCGGGCACGAGCGGCAGCATGGCGGGTGCAAACCCGAACAGGCTGTCGATCGCGGTCACCTTCTGCGTCGCGGCCACGCTCGCGTCGGGTCGCGGGATCGCGATGGTGTTGCGCCCCGCGTAGTAGTCGGGATCGCCGTAGGGGACGACGAGGTTGAGCCCGTCCACGCCGCCGCGCTGGAAGACCGAGACGATGACGTCGCGATCGGACGCGAACGTCGGCGCGAGCACGACGCGCGGCAGCCAGGCGGGAAACACGGCCGCGGCCGCGACGCCCGCCGCCGCCCCGACGAATTGGCGGCGCGTGAGCTCGCGGTATTCGCGGCACGCGCACGACGCGTCGTGCCCGGCGTGGTCGGTCATGGGCGGAACCTCCCGGGGCTCAGTACCACTGGAACGCCTCGGACGCGATGGCGAGCGACAGCGTCTCCCGCACGCGACTCTCATTGAACTGGCCGCCCTTCACGTAGGTCAGCAACGCGGTGCGCGTGCCGAGGTCCATTTCGCCGCCGAAGAAGTTCCGGTTGATCAGGTCCACGGCGGCGTCGGGCGTGCCGGCGAGGTAGGGCGTCGTATCGACGATGACGTTGCCGCTGCGCGAGCCGCCGAGCGTGCTCGCGTATTGCCATCGCGGCATCAGGTTGCCGGACCAGTAGTCGAACTGGTCGGGGTACCCGTCCGGCGTCTCCCACGCGTAAAGCGGCTGGCCGAGCGCGACCAGCTGGTTGTTCGTGCCGGCGGTGGTGGTGATCGTGGCCTGCGCGCCCCGCAGCGCCGACACGAGGTAGTGAAACGGCCGCTTGAACTTCGCGGGCGCGGTCGTGACCCATCCCTCGTTGAGGATGGCGCGCACCACGAGCCGGAGGTCGCCCTTCGTCGCGCGAAACACGCCGGCCACGGTGCGCACCTGCGCGGCCGTTGGCTCGGGCGTGAGCAGCCACTTCAGCAGCTTGGTCGAAATGAACGTCGCGGTGCTCGGGTGGTTGCAGAGCATGTCGATGACCTGCTCGCCCTCCTGGATGCCTGCGGCCCCGAGCGCCGGCGACCCGGCGGGGATGGTCACGCCCAGGACGGTCTTGGCGCCCCAGTCGTGCAACGCGGGATTGAACACGAACGTGCCGCGGCCCTGCAGCGTCCACCCGGTGAGCACGCGCGACAGCTCGGCCACGTCGTCCTGCGTGTAGCCCCCGTTCACGCCGAGCGTGTGCAGCTCCATCAGCTCGCGCGCGTAGTTCTGGTTCGGCGCGCCCACGCGGCTCACGTTCTGGTCGAGGTACGCCAGCATGGCCGGGCTCTTCGAGCTGGCCGTGACGAGGTCGGAGAACCGGCCCAGCGCGTGCTTGCGGATGACCTCGCGGTCGTCGATCACCTTCAGGTAGCCGACCTTCGTGAAGTCGATGTTGAAATGGTCGCTCCAGAACTCGACCATCCGCTCATAGAGCTGGCGCGGGCTGAGCGCGGCGCGGTAGGTCCACGCGGCCTGGAGCGATCCCTGCAGGGTGCTCAGCGCCACCGTGAACAGCGAGTCCGGCGTGCCGTCGATCGTGGGCCAGAGCGCCGACGTCCGGGCGTCCACGGCGGTGCTGTCGATGCGCTGGTAGTCGAGCTGCGACTGGAGCCAGTTCTGGTATCCCACCGCACGCGCGGCAGAGACGTCCCCGTCGGTGAGGCCGAGCGTGGCGCGGCGGAGGAGCCGCGTCACGGCGCTGCCCCATTCGGCGGGCGCCGCGATCACCGACGCCTGCGCGCCGGCCA
>CAZKYG010000043.1:0-33695 GCA_964556915.1 uncultured Gemmatimonas sp. | reverse complement strand
GCGGCCTCGCGCGTCGACGCCGAACATCGGCGTCACGAGGGCCTCGTTGATCTGGAACGCGCCGTGCCCCTGCGCCGTCGCAATGTCCGCGTACAGTTCCGCGGCCGACCCGGGCACCGCGTACGCATCGGCCGCGCCGAGGTTGACGGTGTAGCCGAGGTCTGCCAGCGACCCGATCGTCATGCGGCTGAGTGGATTCGGCGTGCCTGCGGGCGACACAAACCCGGTCATCAGCTCAGTGTGGAACCCAAATCCCCCCAGGAGCTCGCTTCCGCCCGTCGTGGTGCAGCTCGTCGGCTCGCGCCAGTGCACGTCGCGCGTTCCCGCTCCGCCGCACGCCTCCAGCGCGGCCGACGTCGCGCAGGCGGTGGCACCGCCCTGCGCCTGACATCCTGCGACGCCGCCGGCGCCGGTGTACGCGGTGTTCACGGTGCCGGCGTTCTGCACCAGCCCCTTGGCCGCCCACAGCGTGCCCACGCCAAGCGAATGCAGCATCTCGTGGAGGATCAGGTCATTGATGCGTCCGTCCGCCACCATGCCGGCCAGATCCGCCTTGTCGAAGTGCATGATGCTGACGAGCGGCAGGTTGCTCGGCGTGCGGACGTAGCACGGCCCCGAGCTTCCCAGGATCTTCCCGGGCCCGTCGATCGAATCGACGGCGGCGTAGATGATGATGTCGTCCACGGGCAGGGCGATGATACCGCCACCCGTCGCGCCGCAGAGACCCGCATCAAAGCTCCCCGCGGTGACGTCGGGCACGTCAGCCGTCACGATGCTCTCGATGCGGGCCTTCGCCGACTGGAACGCCGCCTGCACGGCCGGATCCATCGGCGCGCCGAAGAACCGGAGATCGATGCTGTACGCCGATTTGGCGTCGGCCGTCACCACGGCCGGCGGCACGCCAGCCGCGGAAATCACCACCGTGTTGGCGCCCGGCACCGGCCCCAGCACCCACGAGCCGATCGAAACGGCACCCGTGCCCGAAGCGGTCGGCGCGCCGGTCAGCGTGCCGCCGCCCGAACCGACGGCGATGGTGACCGCCACGTTGGCGAGCGCCTTGCCGTCGCGATCCACCACCGTGAACGTCGGGGACGGCGCGACCGCCGTGCCGACCGTGCCGGTGACGCTCGCGGCGGACAGCTGGATGCTCGCGGGCACTGGTGGTGGCGCCGTGGCGTGCTCGCATGCGACGGCGCCAACCACCATGCACACCAACGGGCGCACGCGCGTGAAACGCTTCATGGATCTCGCAGACCGGCTGAGGAACGTGAACGGTTACTGGCTGTCGTCCGGGTCGGCCGGCACCTGCGTGAGCCGCTGGGTGATCCGACGCTCGACACTCCCGCGCAGGGGCTGCAGCGCCACGAGCGCGAGCAGGAACGCGAACAGGCTCCCGCCGACGATGAATACCCGCGAAGTCCGCGCACTGTTCGCCATGAGGCGCGACCGCTCGCCGAGCACCCGCACCTCCTCCGCCCGCATGTCGGCGAGCAGGCGTTCCGGCCCCGGCGCCTTTGGGAGGGCGGCGAGGAGCTTCGTCGCCGAGTCGCGCGTGGCGAGCCGCCGCGCGATTGCGGCCTGCCGGAGGTCGCGGAACCGCGCGCCGACGATCGGGCCGAGCGTGTCGAGGTAGCGGCGCTGGACAGGATGATCCTCGCTCACGACACGGATGGAGTCGAGGGCGTACTCCACGTCGTTCTGCGCGCTGTCGAGCAGGGCGAGCGACCCGGCACCCATGGTTTCCACGTAGCGCCGCGCGGCGCCCTCGGCGTCGGCCGAGCGCACGAGCACGCGGTCGAGGCGTGCGATGTTCGCGTTGGTGATCGCGGCGGCGGCCTGGGCGTCCATCAGTTGCGACGTACTCAGGTAGGCCACCACGCCAGCCGAGCCGAGGAGGGCCATGGCCATGCCGGAGGTGATGCTCAGCTTCTGGACCGGGGTGAACGCCAAGGTCAGGCTCCTCAGAACACGATGGGACCCAGCGCGAACAGCTTTCGCGCCTGAACGAGCAGGGCGCCCGGTTCGGTGCCGCTCATAAAGTACTCCACGTAGCGGCGGTCCGGCGGCGTGCCGGCCGTCGCGAGCTTGCCCGTCTGACGGTCGAGCACGGCGGTTGTTATGCCGCCGGGCGGATTGGACCACGCGTCGGCGGGTTTCGCGTAGCCGGACCGCTCGAGCATGCGCGCGAACACCGGCGCCGCGAGCGACCCGCCGGCAACGCCACGTTCGGCGATCGGTTGCGGGCGGTCGAACCCGAGCCACACCCCCGCGACGAGATCGGGCGTCATGCCCACGAACCAGAGGTCGGTGTTGTCGTCGGTGGTGCCGGTCTTGCCGGCGACGGGCACGTCGGCCGGCACGATGCGCCGGACGGCGGTGGCCGTACCGCGCTCGACCACGTCGCGCATCATGTCGCGCACGATCCACGCGGCCTGCGGCGGCATCACCGCGGGCAGCGTGTCCACGGGCGGCGCGAACACGACGCGGTGGTCAGCGTCCTCGATGCGCGTGATGAGCCGCGGCTCCACGGGCTGCCCGAGGTTGGCGAATGCGGTGAAGGCCCCCACGTAGTCCACGGGTCGGACGACGGACGCGCCGATCGCGCTCGAGGGAAACGGCGCGATGGCCGTGCCAATGCCGAAGCGCCTCACCCACGCGATCACGGAGTCCGCGCCGAAGCGTTCCCAGAGCTGCACGGCCACCGGGTTGCGCGACTGGGCGAGCGCCTCGCGCAAGGTGATCTCGCCGAGGAACTGGTAGTCGGCGTTGCGCGGCCGGTACGTCTGCCGGTCGTACGTGATGGCGATGGCGGTATCGGCGACGATCGCGTTCGGCGGCATCGAGTCCGTCACAGCGAGCGAGTAGATCAGCGGCTTGATGCTCGAGCCGGGCTGGCGCAGGCCGTTCGTGGCGCGATTGAACGGCGCGAGCGCGTGGTCGCGCCCGCCCACGAGCGCGCGCACGTCGCCGGTGGCGGGATCGATGGCGACGACGAGGCCCTCGAGGAAGTCCGTGCTTCCGCGGGGATGGTTCACGAGCGTGGGGTGGCGCCAGCCCGGGCGCTGCTCGATGGCGTTCGTCTCGTCCGCGAGCGCGGAGACCGCCGCGCGCTGCAGCACGGGATCGAGGCCGGTGCGGATGCGGTATCCCCCGTCGAGCACGGGAATCCCCGCGCGCTCGGCCTGCGCGCGCACGGCGTCCACGTAGTAGGCGGCCGGCGCGCTCACGCCGCCCTCGGGCACCGTCTTCACCCGTTCGCCCTTCGCCGTCGCGGCCTCGGCGGCCGGAATCATCTTCTGCTCGACCATCAGGTCGAGCACCGTGTTGCGCCGGGCGCGCGCGCGATCGGGGTACTTCGCCGGGTCGTACTGGACGGGGCTCTTGGGCATCGCCGCGAGCGTCGCGGCCTCGGCGAGCGTCAGCTGCGACGCACTCTTGCCGAAGTAGTGCCGCGCGGCCGCCTCCACGCCGTACCAGCCGTGGCCGAAGTTGATCTGGTTGAGGTACGCCTCGAGGATCTGCTGCTTGTTGTAGTGCTTCTCCATCTCGAGCGCCGCCTTCTGCTCGCGGAGCTTCCGGAGCGGCGACGGGTCGCGGCGGTTCACGAGGTCGGGGTGCATGTTGCCCACGAGCTGCTGCGTGATGGTGCTCGCGCCGCGGTAGCTGCCGAGCAGATTGTCCTTGATGGCGCTCGCGATGCCGACCAGGTCCACGCCGTTGTGCTGGTAGAAGCGGCGGTCCTCCACGGCGATGAACGCGTTGGGCAGGTAGGCCGGGAGCGTCCTGAGCGGGACGCTGGTGCGCCACTCGCGGCCGATCTCGCCGATGAGCGAGCCGTCGCGCGCATACACGAGCGACGACTGCGGCGGCGCGATGATCTGCCACGCCTCCTCCTGCGCCGCTGCCGGCTGGTCGACGGTGGGCGGCGCGCCTTGCGCCGGGGCACGTGGTGCGACCACCACCAGGCCCAACGCGCCCGCGAGCACCGCCGTTACGCGCAGCATCCGCGATCCCCGCGCGCGGACTGCCCGCGCAGGGCCGCCATGCGCCAGCCACCGTACCATCATGAGCCGAAAGATAGCCCTGGTCGCAACTCCAAGCGGGGCAACGGGTTGACTCGGCGTTGGCGGCGACAATCGACGGGTGCGAGCTTTCATCACTACCGATGCCACCGCTCCACCTCGCCATCGCCCAGTTCCGCCCGCGCAAGGGAGACGCTCCGGCGAATCTGCGGCGCGTCGGCGAAATCCTCGCGCAGGCCGCCGCGCTCGATCCCGCGCCCGACGTGGTGCAGTTCGCCGAAACGGTGGTCTCGGGCTACTTCGTCGAGGGCGGCGTGCGGGAGCTGTCGTTCACGACGCCGGCACTCGCGGCCGCTGTGGCCGCGTCGTACGCGGCGGCCGGCGGCCGCCGCGCGATCGACACCGTGATCGGCTACTACGAGGAGCTCGACGGCACGCTGCACAACAGCGCGGCCTACCTGTCGCTGGATGGTTCCGGCGGCGCGCGCGTGGTGCACGTGCATCGCAAGAACTTCCTGCCGACGTACGGGATGTTCGACGAGGAGCGGTTCGTCGAGCGGGGGTTCGGCATTCGCGCGTTCGACACGCGCTGGGGCCGTTGCGCCATCCTCGTGTGCGAAGATGCGTGGCACTCGCTGTCGGGGACGATCGCGGCGCTCGACGGCGCCCAGGTGGTGTTCGTGGTGGCGGCCGCGCCGGCGCGCGGCATGCACGAGCGGCGCGGGACCGACCCGGCGCCGGCGACGGTCGCGCGCTGGGAGCGACTCATCCGCGACATCGCCGACGAGCACGGCGTGTATGCGTCGCTCGCCAACCTCGTGGGCAGCGAAGGCGGCAAGGTGTTCCCGGGCGCGTCCATCGTGCTCGGGCCGCGTGGCGACGTGCGGGCGCGCGCGCCGCTGTGGGAGGAGGCGCTGGTCACGGCCGACCTCGACCTGGCGGACATTACGCGCGCGCGCGCCGACTCGCCGCTCCTCTCGGACCTGCGGGTGGCGCTGCCGACGATGCGCGCCGAGCTCGAGCGCGTGTCGGGCGGTCCCCCGGCTCCGGCGGGCGCTGCCGCTGATGCGACCGGCGCAGGAGCCGAGGGTGCCGCCACCCTCGCGTCGGCACCTCCGCCGGCGCCGGCGGGTGCGGCCGCCGCGCCGCTGGCGGTGATCCGCGCGAGCAACCGGGGCCGCGGCGAGCCGCCGCCGCTCGACATCGTACCCGCGCTCGTGGAACGGTGGCTGGTCGCGTTCCTGCGCGACGAGTTCGCGCGGCGCGGATTCACCGACGCGGTGGTGGGCCTCTCGGGCGGCGTGGACTCCGCGGTGACGACGATGCTCGCGGCGCGCGCGCTCGGCGCGACGCACGTGCATGCGATCCGGCTGCCGTACCGTACGTCGAGCGCGGACTCGCTCGCGCACGCCGAGCTCGTGGCGACGCAGGCCGGCGTGCCGCTCCGCACGCTCGATATCACCGGCGGCGTGGACGGCTACCTGGCGCAGGAGCCCGACGCGAGCCCCGCGCGGCGGGGCAACGTGATGGCACGGATGCGCATGATCGCGCTCTTCGACCTGGCCGCGAAGCAGAACGCGCTGCCGCTCGGGACGGGCAACAAGAGCGAGCGGCTCCTCGGCTACTTCACCTGGCACGCCGACGACTCGCCGCCGGTGAACCCGATCGGCGACCTCTTCAAGACGCAGGTGTGGCAGCTGGCGCGGCACCTCGGCGTGCCGGAGACCATCGTGTCGAAGCCCGCATCGGCAGACCTCGTGCAGGGCCAGACGGACGAGGGCGATTTCGGGATCAGCTACGCGAAGGCGGATGAGATCCTGAACTGGCTGCTGAACGGCTGGACGGCCGCCGAGTTGGTGCGGCACGGGTTCGATGCGGCGGAAGTGGAGATCGTGCGCGCGCGGCTGGACGGCACGCACTGGAAGCGCCGGCTTCCGACGGTGGCGCTGCTCTCGACCGCGGCGATCGGGGAGAGCTACCTGCGGCCCGTGGACTACTGAAATAGACGATAGACGATAGACGATAGACGATAGACAATAGACGATAGACAATAGACGATAGACGGCAGCAGACGAGCGGCATACCGCAAGAATCGGATTGAGCGCTCCGCGCGGCGGCCTTAGCGTGATGCCATGACTTCCAACCCTCTCTCAGACTACGCGCGCATCGAGCGCGCGATCCGCTATCTCGACGACCGGCGCGCGGAGCAGCCGTCCCTGGCCGAGGTGGCGCGGTTCGCGGGACTTTCGGAGGCCCATTTCCAGCGGTTGTTCACGCGATGGGCGGGCATCAGCCCCAAGCGGTTCGTGCAGCACCAGACGGCGGGCCTGCTGACGGCCCTGCTGCGGGAACGGCGGAGCGTGCTCGACGCATCGCTCGAGGCCGGTCTCAGCGGCCCGTCACGCGCGCACGACCTCGTCCTCAACGCCGAGGCCGTGACACCGGGCGACGTGTCGCGCGCGGGCGCGGGACTCCGCATCGGGTACGGATTCCACCCGTCGCCGTTCGGCGAATGCCTCGTGGCGATCACGGCGCACGGCATCTGCCATCTCGCGTTCACCGGGCCGGTGTCGCGCACCGCGGCGCTCGACCGGTTGCGTGCCGAGTGGCCGCTGGCGGACGTGGCACCCGACCAGCGCGGCACCGCCGCGGCGGCGGCGCGGGCGTTCCCCGCGCCCGGCGCACGGCCCACGCCGGGGCTCGCGATTCACGTGAAGGGCACGAACTTCCAGCTGAAGGTGTGGCGGGCGCTGCTCGCCATTCCCGACGGCGGCCTGACGACCTACGGCGCGATCGCAACGGGAATCGGCGAGCCGGCCGCGTCGCGCGCCGTGGGGAACGCGGTGGGCGCCAACCCGATCAGCTGGCTGATTCCGTGCCATCGCGTGTTGCGAAGCACGGGTGCACTCGGCGGCTATGCGTGGGGGCCGGACCGGAAGCGCGTCATGCTGGCGCTGGAGCAGGTACAGTTGCCAGCGCGACGGGGGCCGTTGGTGGTGGCTCGACGAGCGGCCGTCGCATAGACACCAGCTTCACGGTTCACGGAGGGGGGCAGAAGTTGACCCCGCCGCGCCGCCGGGGATCGCTGCACGCTCGTCGCAGGCCGAACTCGATGGTCTTGGCGCTGAAAACCAGAGAGGAGGTACGTTCCGTGGGCCTCATGGCCGCGATCTCGTGAAGGAGCTGGAAGATTGTCGCGAAATCCATCGGGCGCAGTGGCCGCGGACCGTCTACCTGGTGCGGGTGTGTCTGCGACCCACTCTGGACCTCAATATTCCTGTTGTCAGTGCGCCGCCTTGCGAACCCGGACACAGACGGGTCCAGATAGGCGCCCATGGCAATGAGCGCCGCGGTTCGTTCTTCAGACGAGCGACTGCTATCCCGCAACGTCCCGAAGAGGACATCGAGCACCGTGCGATCGCGCACGCGCCCGCTTGCGCGCATCAGCTTATTGAGATGCACTACGGTGTCAGCGTTCGGACGCCGCCACTCATCCGGCAGAACGGCCGCCGCTGCCGCTGGGCACTCGGCAAGAGCGCCGAGTGACGAGTCAAATTGAGCTGCCCCGGACCTCAAGCTCTCTAGTGCTCCGGCGCACCGTTGGCTGCGTCCCGCGTCCACCACCCTCACCTGACCGTGTGCGGGCTGAAGTGCAACTGTCGAGGCCACGAGGAGGATGACACCCGTGACGCGACGTGGGCGATTTGCAATGGTCGCCGTCATGGCTGGAACAGAGTGAGGTTGCATGGGCCCGTTGGCGGAGGGTCGTCAAGTTCCTCGGAATAGCCCTTTGCTGCATCCAACGCCGACTGAACGTAGTACCTGATTTGCGCGGCAGAGGGTGGATATTGTGTGACGATCGCTTCGATGATTGGCCCGACGTGCTCTCCGAGCAGGTACGTCTTGTGCCGGTCCGTGTGCGATCCGCTTTGATAGGTCGTGCCCTCATGCGCCTTCACGAAGTTCCGGTAGGTCGGGTTGAGGTCTGACGCTGAACAGGCCGGCGATCCGCCGGACTGTATAGATGCCAGATCGGAGATCGTTGAAAGAGCTGTCTCGTTGACCTGGATGTCGTACAACTGCGTGAACATGGCGGTCGTGTAGTACATCCCGGCGTTTGGGCCGCTGGAGACGGACTGCGTGATTCCATCCGCGGCGATATTGTCCATATCGGTGTTGCCAAGATCATTGAATGCCTCTGGATGGGCACGCAGATCGCCCGTACCGAGGTAGTTTGGCGTTGGAAAGACGGGATTTTCGTTACTCCACGACCGCGCGGTCACCGTGATCGTCTTGGACGCCGTAAGCGTGTCGTGGCCCACGATCGCCGTCGCCATGATCGACCCGCTCGTGACCATCGTGCCGCCCCAGGAGCTCGAGACGTCGCCCGAACCCCGCACGACAGGATTGAGGCTCCCATCGGATGGCTCGAAGGTGAACGCATACGAGGCAGAGTCGCCCCCCTGCGTCGCGCTGGCCGTGCAGGTGACGCTCGTCAAGCGCTGAACCTCGGTCTGCGAGCAATCCAGGGTAAGCCCTGAACCACCCCCGTCTCCCCCGCCACCGAAGTCCGTGTCACCGCCGCCCCCGGCACACGTATACCCGGAGAAGTCGTAGATGTTGCAGTCGTTGTCGCAGTTGTACGTGCTGAACTTCGGACCGAGCCCGCTCTCCCCGGGCCGCGCCGCAATCGCGAACTGGGGACGCTCGACCGGCGCTCGCAGTTGTTCGGCGTTCGTGCAGTACACGCCGCCTTCGCACTCGATGTGATCGTCGGCAGGGCAATAGTCGCAGGAGACGTACCCCGATTCCCAGGAGAACCGGACCCCCGCCACGGCCGCCGCCCGCCGCAGTTGATCGTCCGTCGGCGGGTGCCACGCCGCGAAGAACTGCGCCGCGTTTCGCTGGCCGGTCGGCGTGAGCGGCACGACGCACACCGCGTCCACGATCTTGTCGTGCGACGCCTTGCTCCAGCGCCGGTGGCGGTACAGCCCGTAGGCCGGCGCCGCATCGTCGGCAATCTTCCCTTCGGTATCCTCGCTCGACGGCAGCCGTTTTGCGACGCGGACGAACGCAGCACCGTCCGGCACTGACCGGTCCCAGATCACGATGCTACACAGGTCACGATTCGCCGCGACCAGCGCCAACGCCTCCGGCACGCTGTCAGCGGTCGTGATCGCGCGGGTGGAGAAGGGACCGGCGAGATCGCGGCCACACGCCAGCAGCGCGGTCGATGCGACCGCCGCAACGGCGAGCACGCCACGCCGCCTCATCGGCCAAGGCTCCGGCAATCGCTCACCCGGCAGCGCACGCGATGCGACTCGCAACTGACTCCGGCGGGAGAGGCGGAGATGTATTCGAAGTCCACGCGGGCTCCGAGAAGGAGGTCGCCCACGATTCACCTTTCGCCCGCGACAGTCAACTGCGAGAAACCGAACAGCTACGACGGCGACGGAGGCCCGATCTCGGTCACCCGGTGTACGTCGGCGACCTACAAACTGGCCGGATCAAGGTCTCGCGATGGTGAATTCGACCGGGAGTGAATCAGCGAAAAAAAAACTCGACGCTTGCCGCGGAGCGGCTTTGCAACAGCCGCGCCGGCGGAGCTCCAGCTCGATTACGCCGCCTGTGCGTAGTGGAGCGACACGGCGCGGCGCGCCCCGCGCTTCAGCGTGCGATGCACGGCGCGGGCGTACCGCATGAAGTTGGCGCCGGCCCACGGATGGCGCGCGAAGAACTCGACGGGCAGGAGAGAACCCTTCATCTGGTTGCACGCCTGGCACGCCGCCACGAGGTTGCCGGGCGAGTGATCGCCACCGCGGCACAGCGGATACACGTGGTCGAGCGTGGCGTTCTCTAGGCCGAGGGACGTTCCGCAGTAAACACAACGGCGCCCGCAATCGCGGAAAGTCGCGCGCTTGACGTGCCGCTTGTTGAACTGAGTGAGCAGGCGACGCCGATGCCGGGCCAGATGACGGGGCGAACGGGCGAGCGCAAGGCGGTGGACGTTCCGGTGGGACATGACACCTCGCCACTGAGGGCCAGAACGACGACACCCCGCGACGGGGCGGTGCTGCTGTGCCCGTGCGGGGTGGCGGATATGTGGCGGAGACTCCAGGAGGGACTGTCCGGCGACGCGGCGCGCGACCCTGGGGGTCGCGACTGGTGCTCGGGGGGTCGTCCTCGCGAACGGTCCATGAGCCTCCGGTGGGCGGCGATCGTACCGATGCGCCGCGCATTCCACGGATGGACGCTCGACTCATGCGCGCCGTAACGCAAGGGCCGTTACCTTAATGTGCATGGCCACCACGTCCCGGACGCGACGCGCGGCGCCGAGCGCCGCCCTTTCCGCCGAGCAGCTCGTTTCGGCGTACCGCACCATGCTCCTGTCGCGCCGGATCGACGACAAGGAGATCCAGCTCAAGCGGCAGAACAAGACGTTCTTCCAGATCTCGAGCGCCGGTCACGAGGCCGTCACGACGGCGGCGGCGATGGTCCTGCGACCGGCGTACGACTGGTTCTACCTCTACTACCGCGACCGCGCGATCTGCCTGACGCTCGGGATGACGCCCGCGGAGATGCTCTACTCGGCGGTGGGCGCGGCGGCGGACCCGAATTCGGGCGGCCGCCAGATGCCGTCGCACTGGGGCGACAAGCGGGCGAACGTGATGTCGGTATCGTCGCCGACAGGCACGCAGTTCCTGCAGGCGGCGGGCGCGGCCGAAGGGTCGCTGCGGGCGGAACAGCTCGCGGTGAAGGACGGCGGGTTCCACGGCGACGAGGTCGTCCTCGTCACGACGGGCGAGGGCCAGACGAGCGAGGGCGAGTTCTTCGAGTCGCTCAGTTCCGCCTGCAACCTCGGGCTCCCGATCGTGTACCTCGTCGAAGACAACGGCTACGCCATCTCCGTCCCGGTCGAAGTGAATACGCCGGGCGGTTCCATTTCGGAGATGGTCAAGTCGTTCCCCGGGCTCCACGTGGAGCAGGTGGACGGGTGCGACTTTCTCGCGTCGTACGACGTCATGCGCCGCGCGGTGCAGCACGCGCGCGACCGGAAGGGCCCGGTGCTGGTGCACGCGCGGGTGATCCGGCCGTACTCGCACTCGCTGTCCGACGACGAGGTGCTCTACCGGCCGAAGGACGAGCGCGACGCCGACGCCGCCCGCGACCCCCTCACGACGTTTCCGGCCTGGCTGGTGGCCAACGGGCACGCGACCGACGCGGACCTCAGGCGGATCGCCGGGGAGGTGGACGCCCTCGTACTCGCGGCGACGGACGACGCGCTGGCGCAGGCGCAGCCCGGCGCCGACACGGTGCACTACGCGGTGTATTCGCCCGACGTGGACCCGACGGGCGAGCAGTTCGACACCGAGGATGACCCGCAGTTCTCGGGCGACCCGACGACGATGGTGGACCTGCTCAACGCCTGCATGAAGGACGAGATGCGGCGCGACTCGCGCATCCTCGTCTTCGGCGAGGACGTCGCGGACGTCTCGCGCGAGCAGTACCTGGGCAAGGTGAAGGGCAAGGGGGGGGTGTTCAAGGTTACGTGGGGCCTGCAGAAGGAGTTCGGCGGGCATCGCGTGTACAACACGCCGCTCGCCGAGGCGAACATCATCGGCCGCGCGATCGGCCTCGCGGCCCGCGGGTTCAAGCCCGTGGTCGAGATCCAGTTCTTCGACTACATCTGGCCGGCCTACATGCAGCTGCGCGACGAGCTGGCGACGATGCGCTGGCGGTCGAACAACCACTTCAGCGCGCCGGTCGTCGTGCGCACCACGTACGGTGGCTACATCCGAGGCGCGATCTACCATTCGCAGACGGGCGCCGCGCTCTTCACGCACTGCCCGGGCCTGCGCGTGGTGTGCCCGAGCAACGCGCTCGACGCGAACGGGCTGTTGCGCACGGCCATCCGGTGCGACGACCCGGTCATCTTCCTCGAGCACAAGCACCTGTACCGGCAGACGTACAACAAGGGCCAGTATCCGGGATCGAACTACATGATCCCGTTCGGCAAGGCGCGGATCGTACGCGAGGGCACCGACGTGACCGTGGTGACGTACGGCGCGACGGTGCAACGCGCGTTCGTTGCGGCGCGCGAGGTGGCCGAGCGCGGGATCAGCGTCGAGGTGATCGACCTGCGCACGCTCTCGCCGTGGGACCGCGAGACGGTGTTCGCGTCCGTGCAGAAGACGAACCGCGTGATCGTGGCCTACGAGGACGCGGAATCGTGGGGCTACGGGGCCGAGATCGCCGCCCGCATCGCGGACGAGTGTTTTCCGTGGCTCGACGCGCCCGTCCGGCGCGTGGCGAGCACCGACACCTTCGTGGGCTACGCGCCGCAGCTCGAGGACGCGATCCTGCCGCAGGCCGCGGACTTCGTCGCGGCCTACGAGGAGCTGGTGGCGTACTAGCGCCGCTCCATCGCGTCGCGGATGTCGAGCAGGATCTCGAAGTACAGCTGCTCGCGCCGGTAGGCGAAATCGAGCGTCGTGAGCTGCGCCGGATCGCCGGACTCCTTCGCGCGATCGAACGCCTCGCGATACATCTCGTCGAGGTTGTCGAGAATCGAGGTGCGCGTGCGTGACATGCTGCTGCTCTCCAGGAGGGCCGGCGTGAGCCGCGGCGGTTCGTTCCGCGCAGGCGGCGCCGGTGGGTGTTGGGGCGACTCGAGGAACAGCTTCTTCGCTGCGCCGAGCATGAGCCGCCGGGGATTGAACGAGTCTTCGATCATCTGCTGCCTGTTGCCGTAATCCACCGCCGGCGGCGACCCGCCCGCCGGACCGGGGTCAGCGCGCCCCGCGCTGGGCGAGGAGCCGCGCCACGGCCGAGTCTTCCTCGGCGAATGGCAGGAGCGACGCCGTCACCTCGGCATCGCTGGTGCCCTCGACCGCCATGAGGGGTGGCGGCGTGCCCGCACCGCCGGAACTGCGGGGCGATCCCGCGCGGCGGTCCACTTCGATCACGGCGCGCACGGGCGCGGCGCCGTCGACGGTCATGCGCCGGATGCGCACGACCGCCCCGCTGGCCATCGTTCGTTCGTAGAGGATGTCGGGCATGGGTGGGCTGCTCAGGCATCGAACCTGTCGAGGGGGCGCTGGTGGCGCAAGCGCGCGCGTACGCGGCGGCGCGCCCGGCGGCTATGCGCCGAGCCGATGGAACACGGCGTCGGCCACAATCCGGCCACCTTTGAGGTGTTCCACCACGATGCGCTCGAGCAGCTCCGGGGTGACCGCCGCGTACCAGACGCCCTCGGGATAAACGGCCACGATCGGTCCGCCCGCGCACACGCCGAGGCACGGCGCCTCGGACCGCTTCACCCGCGTGGGCCCGAACAGGAGGTCCTCGCGCTGCAGGAGCTCGGCGAGCTTCGCGTAGATGGCGCGGCCGCGCCGGTCCACCGAACAGAACCCGCCCGTGCAGACCAGCACGTGGCGGCGGTACGGCTCCATCCAGGCCGTGGGCGGTGTCTCATCACGTGATGCCGGCATGCGCGATGGAGTAAAGTTAGTCACCGATGGAGGAACCGAATCTGATGCGACGCCTGGCCCGACTCGTCCTCGCTTCCGCGGTCGCGGTGATTCCGGCTGCGGGGGCCGCCCAGGGCACCGCGGCCCGCCCGGCCGACCTTGCGGCGCCCCTCGTCCTGGATCCGGCCGTGAAGGCTGGCGTGCTCCCGAACGGACTGCACTACTACGTG
Source organism: uncultured Gemmatimonas sp. (assembly GCA_964556915.1). Lineage (GTDB taxonomy): Bacteria > Gemmatimonadota > Gemmatimonadetes > Gemmatimonadales > Gemmatimonadaceae > Fen-1231. The sequence goes on along the minus strand of CAZKYG010000043.1, from coordinate 19,973 downwards.
CGGCGCAACACGAAACCCGAGAAGCGCGCCGAGCTGCGCCTCGTCGTGAACGCCGGCTCGATTCTTGAGACCGACGCGCAGCGCGGTGTGGCGCACTTCGTGGAACACATGGCCTTCAACGGCACGCGCCGGTTCCCGAAATCGGAGATCGTGGATTACCTCGAGCGCATCGGCATGCGGTTCGGCGCGGACGTGAACGCCTACACCTCGTTCGACGAGACGGTGTACATGCTGCAGGTGCCGACGGACACGGCGAAGCTGCTCGACACCGGGCTCGACATTCTCGAGGACTGGGCGCACGCGATCACGTTCGATTCCGCGGAGATCCGCAAGGAGCGCGGCGTGGTGATCGAGGAGTGGCGCACGGGGCGCGACGCATCGACGCGCGTGTCGAACCGCCAGTTCCCGGTCATGCTGAACAACTCGCGGTACGCGCAACGCATCCCGATCGGCACCCGGGAGAACCTCGAGGCGTTTCCCGACAGCCTGGCGCGCGCCTTCTACCGCGACTGGTACCGGCCGGACCTGATGTCGGTGGTGGCCGTGGGCGACTTCGACGCGGACTCCATGGTCGCGCAGATCGCGGCGCGGTTCGCGAAGATCCCGATGCCGGCGAACGCCAGGCCCCGCGCGCTCGCCGACGTGCCGGACCACGCCGACACGTACGTCTCGATCGAGACGGACAAGGAGTATCCGGGCAAGGACGTGACGCTCCTCTGGCTCAAGCCCCGCGCCGAGGAGATGACGGTCGGCGACCTGCGCCGCGGGCTGATCGCGCGGTTCCGTGACGCGATGCTGAACCAGCGTTTCGGCGAGATCACGCGGCGCCCGGACGCGCCCTTCGCCTACGCGGGCGGCGGCGGCGGGGAGTTCGTGCGCACCAAGGACGCCTACCAGCTCGCCGCGGGCGTGAAGGACAACAACTTCGTCGGCGCCGCCGAAGCGCTGCTCGCGGAGGCCGAACGCGCGCGCCGCTTCGGGTTCACGGCCACCGAGCTCGACCGCACGCGCACGAATTACCTGCGGTCGCTGGAACAGGGCTACGCCGAGCGCGACAAGACGGAGTCGTCGCGGTACGCGGGCGCGTACGTGGGCATGGCCCTCGAGGGCGAGCCGGTGATCGGCATCGCGAAGGAGCGCGACCTCGGCGCGGCGCTCGCGCCGACGATCACGCTCGACGAGGTGAACGCGGCGGCCCGGCGCGCCATGGGCGACTCGAACCGCGTCATCCTGGTGGCGGCGCCGGACCAGCCCGGCACGCAGGTGCCGACGCGAGACCAGATGCTGGCGATCTACGCGACCGCGGCTGCCGCGCACGTGGTCGCGTACGTGGACTCGACGAACGACGCGCCGCTCGTCCCGCGCGCGCCGACGCCGGGCACGATCGTGTCGGAGCGGACCCTCCCGGAGACGGGCATCCTCGAGTGGACCCTGTCGAACGGCGCGCGGATGCTGGTGAAGCCGACGGACTTCAAGGCGGATGAGGTGCTCTTCGCGGCGGAAAGCCCTGGCGGCTCGTCGCTCGCGAGCGATCGCGACTACGTGGACGCCTCGTTCGGCTCGTACGCGGTGATGGACGGCGGGATCGGCGCGTTCAACTCGACGGCGCTGCGCAAGAAGCTCACGGGCAAGCGCGCATCGGTGTCGGCGTCGGTGGGCGCCTGGGGCGAGAGCCTGAGCGGCGGTGGGTCGCGCCAGGACCTCGAGACGATCTTCCAGCTCGCGTACCTGCGCTTCACCGAGCCGCGCGTGGACAGCACGTCGTTCCAGGCGTTCATCAACCTCGTCCGGTCGGTGCAGGCCAACCAGGACAACGACCCCGAAAGCGTGTTCGGCGACACGATCACGGTGACGCTGGCCCAGCACAACCCGCGGCAGCGGCTGTTCCGGGCCGCCGTGCTCGACTCGGTGAACATCCAGCACGCGCTCGCCCTGTACAAGGAGCGGTTCGCCGGTGCGGACGACTTCACGTTCTTCCTGGTGGGCAGCTTCAACGTGGACTCGGCGCGGCTGCTCACGGAGCGGTACATCGCGTCGCTGCCGCGCGCGGGCCACAGGGAGAAGGCGCGCGACCTCGGCATCCGCATGCCGGCCGGCACCGTGGAACGCATCGTGCACAAGGGCGTGGAGCCGAAGGCGACGAGCGAGGTCATCTTCCACGGCCCGTGCGCGTACAGCTACCAGAACCGCATCGTGCTGGACGCGCTGCAGGACCTGCTGGACATCCGGCTGCGGGAGGTGCTGCGCGAGGACAAGGGCGGGACGTACGGCGTCAGCGTCTCCGCGTCGTGCAACCACATTCCCTATTCGCGGTACAGCGTCAGCGTGTCGTTTGGCAGCGCGCCCGAGCGGCGCGAGGAGCTGATGGCGGCGATGTGGTCGGTGATCGACTCGATCAAGGCCGGCGTGGTGTCGGACTCCAACCTCGTGAAGATCCGGGAGATGGCGGTGCGCGGGCACGAGACCGCGCTCAAGCAGAACGGGTCGTGGATGGCGGCCATGCAGGACGCGGACGAGGACGGCCGCGACCAGCGCGACTGGCTCCGGTCCCCGGAACTGACGGCGAAGGTCACGCGGGAACAGATTCGCGACGCGGCCCGCCAGTACCTCCGGAAGGAGTCGATGGCGGTATTCTCGCTGGTGCCCGAGGCCACGCCCGCGAAGAAGGTGGTGCCGTGACGCCGGACGCATGGTGAGCCCGCGGGGAACGATGCCGACACCCGACGATTTCTTCGCGATCGAGATGCACGTGGGCACGGTGCTGCGCGCCGAACCGTTTCCCGAGGCGCGCAAGCCGACCATCAAGCTCGAGATCGATTTCGGCGCCGCGCTCGGCGTGCGCCGCTCCAGCGCGCAACTCACGGTGCACTACGCGCCGGACCGGCTCGTCGGTCGCCAGGTGGTGGCCGTCACGAACATCGGCGAGCGGCGCATCGCGGGGTTCGTGAGCCAGTGCCTCGTGCTCGGCGCCATGCCGTCGGCGACCGAGGTGGTGCTGCTGCACCCCGATCACCAGGTCGAGAACGGCACGAGGATCGGATGAAGCACGACCGGCCGGGCCGCGCTGCCGACGTGCGCGCCGACTTGCGCGTCGGGCTCACCTGGGTCGGCGACCTCCGGTTCGAGGCCGGGCCGGCGGGGCACATCCCCCACCTGATCGATGGCGACACGCGGGCGGCGCCGAGCCCGCCGCAGGTGCTGCTCGAGGCGCTCGCCAGCTGCGTGACGGTGGACGTGGTCCTGATCCTGCGGAAGATGCAGATGCCGCCGGCGGCGGTCGCCTGCGACATCACCGCCGAACGCGCCGAGGGCACGCCGCGCCGCGTGGTGAAGGCACACCTGCACTACCGCATCGCCGGCGACGGCATCGTGGAGGAGCGCGCCATGCGGGCGATTGAGCTGGCCGTCACGAAGTACTGCACCGTCCGCGACTCGATGGACCCGGAGATTCCCGTGACCTGGTCGCTGGACCTCAGCGCCTCAGCTCGCGGATCGCGTGCCGCAGCTCTGGAAGGAGAACCCTTGTAAGGGCGAGTTCCACCGCCGCCTGCGATCCCGGCATGGAGACGACCAGCCGCCGGTTCACGCCGCCGGCCGTGGCGCGCGAGAGGATCGCCGCCGTCCCGACCTGCTCGGTGAACGACAGCATCCGGAAGACCTCGCCGAACCCCGGCAGTTCCTTGTCGAAGAGCCCGCGAACGGCCTCCACCGTGCGGTCGCGGCTGCCGAGCCCCGTACCGCCCGTGATCAGCACGGCGTCCACATCGTCGCGCCGCGCGAGGGCGCGCACATGTTCGCGCACGAGGTCCTCGTCGTTGGCGAGGAGCGCGTACGCGACCACGCGATGCCCGGCCGCCTCGACGAGCCGGCGCATCAGCGCGCCCGACTCGTCGGTCGCCTCGGTGCGCGAGTCGCTGACGGTCAGCAGCGCGCAGGCGACCGGCGGGCGCCCGGCCGACTCGGCGCGGTGGCCGGTCGTGCTGGCGCTGCGTCCGGAGTCGCCGGCGGCGGTCACGACGTTCCCATGATGCTCCACAGGAGCACGCCGAGCACGATTGCCGTCACCGCGACATACAGGCGGTCGCGCTGCATCGCGAAGCCGACCAGCGTGAGGAACACGCGAACGATCGGCGTGGCGATGAGGAGGACGAGGCCAAGCTGCACCAGCGCATAGGCGTCGAACGCCGCGGCGCCGCGCACGATGCCGGCCAGCGAGCGCAGCGCATCCGGCTCGCCGGCGAACGTGCGGAAATTCGGCAGCGTGCCGCCATGGCGCACCAGCAGGAGCAGCGCGCCGACGACCACGACGATGGCCGAGATCGCGACGCCGGCCTGCAGCACGCGCCCGACCACCTGCTCCATCGCGAGTTCCTCCTCGCCCTTCACGAACCGGTTCACGCCCCCCCCGTCGCCGCGCGGTACAACATCTGGATGGACATCACGACGACGACGGCCGTGAACACGAGGCGCAGCTTGCGCGGGTGCACGACGGTCAGCAGCCGCGCGCCGAGCAGCGCGCCGCCGAGCACGCCGAGCATGACGGGAAAGGCGACGGTCGGGTCGATGTAGCCGCGGCGGAGGTACACGCCGGCGCTCGCCGCCGCGGTGACGCCGATCATGAAATTGCTCGTCGTGGTGGACACCTTGAACGGCAGGCGCATGGCCTGGTCCATCGCAATGACCTTCACCACGCCCGCGCCGATGCCCAGCAGCGCCGACAGGATACCGGCGCCGAACATGATGCTGAACCCCGCGGGCACGTTGTGCACGGTGTAGGGCTGCATCCCCGTCGGCGTGGGGTACGTCGAATCGAGGCGGAGGCGGGCGGCCACGGGATCGGACTCCGGCGCCGGCGGATGGTCGTGGTGCTGCTGGAACGACCGCCAGGCCGTGAAGAGGAGCGTGACGCCGAAGAGCCCGGCCAGCGCGCGCGGCGAGATGTAGGACGACACCAGCGCGCCGGCGAGCGCGCCCACGGTCGTCGCGACCTCGAGGAGGACGCCGACCCGCACATTGGTGAACCCTTCACGCACGAACGCCGCGGCGGCGCCCGACGACGTGGCGATGATGGACACGAGCGACGCGCCGATGGCGTAGCGGATGTCGACGCCGAAGCCGACGGTCAGCAGCGGCACCACGATCAGGCCGCCGCCCAGGCCGGTGAGCGAGCCCAGCAGGCCGGCGGCGAACGACACCACCGCCACCAGCACGGCGAACAGGAGCGTGGTCACGCGGCGCGGCGTCGCATCGTCCCCCAAACGTGGGCGCTCGCGCGCGCCGGTTCAAGCGTGGATATTCCGGGGCGATGGACCTTGCCGACCTTCGACAGGAATACGCGCGCGAGGCGCTCTCCGAGCGCGACGTGGACCGCGACCCGTTCGGCCAGTTCGAGAAATGGTTCGGCCAGGCGAAGAAGGCCGGTCTCATCGAGCCGAACGCGATGGCGCTCGCGACCGCCACGCCGGACGGCATGCCATCGGTGCGGATGGTCCTGCTCAAGGGCGCCGACGCCCGCGGCTTCGTGTTCTTCACGGACTACCGGAGTCGCAAGGGCGGCGAGCTCGACGCCAACCCGCGGGCGGCCCTCTGCCTGTGGTGGGACGTGCTCCAGCGTCAGGTGCGCATCGAGGGCACGGTCTCGCGCATCGCCGTGGCCGAGTCGCTCCGGTACTTCAGCACGCGTCCCTACGGCAGCCAGGTGGGCGCGTGGGCGTCGTTCCAGAGCAGCGTGATCGCCGCGCGCGACGTACTGGAGCGCGAGGTGGCGCGGCTCCTGCAGCAGTACCCGGAGGGGGCGGAGATCCCGCTCCCACACCACTGGGGCGGCTACCGGATCGCGCCGTCGCACATCGAGTTCTGGCAGGGCCGCCCGAGCCGCCTGCACGACCGCATCGTGTACGACCGGTCGGGCGACGGGTGGGCGATCTCGCGACTGTCGCCGTAAACGGCGTCAGGGCGTGGTGACCCCAGCGCGACGCGGCGGCCGTCATTCCCAGGTCTTGTCCGTGTCCGGCGTTTCGTTGCGCAACTTGAGGTAGCTCTCGTACCGCGCCGTCGTGATGCGGCCGGACTCCACGGCGGCGCGCACGGCACAGGTCGGCTCCGTGTCGTGGGCGCAGTCCTGGAACCGGCATTCGCCAAGGAACGGCCGGAACTCCGGGAAGCACTGGTCGAGGTGTTCCGGGGGAAGGCCCCACAGCCCGACTTCACGAAGGCCGGGCGTGTCCACCACGAATCCGCCGCGCGGATCGGTGAGCGGCACGAGCGTGGCGCCCACCGTCGTGTGACGCCCCTTGTTCACGGACTCGCTGATTTCGCCGGTGCGGAGCGCGAGGCCGTCGAAGAGCGCGTTGAGCAGCGACGACTTGCCGACCCCCGATGGGCCGGTGAGCACCGACGTGCGGCCCGCGAGCGCATCGTGCAGTCCGTCCAGGCCGACCCGTTGCCTGACGCTGGTGCGGTGGACGGCGTAGCCGGCCGCCTCGTAGGGTGCGGCGAGCGCGTCCACCTCTGCCGGCGTGGCCAGGTCCACCTTGTTGAGCACGATGCGGGCGGCGATCCCGTTCGCCTCGGCGATCACGAGGAACCGGTCGAGCATGCGCACGTGCGGCTCCGGCTTGACCAGGGCGAAGACCGTGACGACCTGGTCCACGTTGGCCGCAACAATGCGCTCGCCGCGCGCGCCACCCGGCGCGCGGCGGGAAAGCACGGAGCGGCGCGGGTGAATCGCCGTGATGGCCCAGGCGTCTTCACGCGCGTCGCGCTCCACGGTGACATCATCGCCCACCGCCAGCTTGGCGTTGCCCTCCTGCTTCAGGCGGCCGCGGAGCGCCGCGGCGTGCGTCTCACCGGACGCGGCGCGCACCATCCACACGCCGCCGGTGCCGCTCACCACCACGGCCGCGATCCCGCTCACGCCGGGTCCCGGCCGTCGTCATCGGCGGCGATGGCGTTCCACCAGCGGCGCGGCGACGCCCCGGCCTGCTCGCGCAGCAACGCGTCGAGCACGCGCTGCGCTTCGGCGAGGCGCATCCGGCCGAGCACGCGCTCGGCCTCCGTCGCCGAGTCGGCGGTGACGAGGAAATCCGATTCGAGATGTCCCTCGACGCGCTGCGCGCCGAGGCGCGACCATTGCACGAACATCAGGTATGCACCGAAGCGCGGCGTGGGCGCCCCGGCCGTCGCCGCGCCGGACTCATCGTCGGCGAGGTCGCTGAGGATTTCGATGGAGTAGGAACACCCGTCGCGGCCCTCCAGCGCTGCCGGCCGCCCGTGCACCGCGGCGTAGCCGCCCACCGTGGTCTCGTCGCCCCGCGACGGGTCGGGTGGGACATAGCGGCCGTGGTGCACGCGCGTGCTACCGGATGATGCGCGTTGGGAACGTGATCGGGCGTGTGACGCGCACCACCGGAAACGGCTTCCCGATCGCGGCATCGGTGAGCGCGCCGTCGAAGTAGTTCCAGGTGACGAGGCCGTCGTCGGACTGCGGTTCGAGCAGCTCGACGGCGAGCACGCCGAGCGGTTGCGTGGTGCGGACGACGTACACGTCCGCGCCGGCAAACGACGACACGTCGGGTCGCCATGCGCCTTCGAGTCGCACCTCGCTGTGGCCCTGGAACGGTTGTGCGCGGCGCACGATCGAGTCCACCACGAACGACTCGGCGCCCGCCAGGTCGCCCGGCACCCTCGCCTCCTCGACGATCACACCGTGCAGGCGCAGACGCTGCAGGGCCGAATCCGGCATTGCCGACGCGCGCACCACATACGCTGCCGGTGGCGCGACACTCAGCGTGGCGTCGAAGCGGTCCTTCACGGGCATCGTGGCCGTGACGAACTTGCCCGTGCGACGGAAGCCGCATCGCACGCCCGGCTCGCTGAGCGGCCATTGGCATCCGCGGCCGCCGCCGCGTGCGGCGCGGCCCTGGGTCGGGTCGCCGCCGGCACGGCCCGCAGCGCCGCGCCCACCACCACCGCGTCCCCCGCGACCGCGACCGGCCGCGATCTGCCCGCGGGCCTCGGGCAGTGTGTCGAGCACCTCCTCGATCACCGGCAGCCGGAGCGGATGCCGCGTCATCTCCGCGCGGATCGGCACGGATTTCACGGTGCCGGCGGCGAGCGCGGCATCCGAGGCGCGCGACTGCGCGAGGATCCCCTTCGCCTTCTGCGCGGTCACCGAGAGGATCTCCTGCACGAACGCGGAGGTGCTCTTCACGCGACGCTCGAACGGATCGTGCGAGTAGGCCTCGCTGAGGATCGAGATCCGGCCGCGCAGGCCGTAGTAATTCGTGCCGTAGCGCGCGAGGTGCTCGTACGTCGCCCACGCGCGCGGCTCGCCTTCGGCGGCGGGCCCTTCGTCGCCCGAGAAGTTGCCGTAGTCGAAGACCTCGAAGTGGTGGCGCGCGCGCATGCGCTGGCGAATGAGCGGGAGCATGGAGTCGCGCGCGAAGGCGCCGCCGAACGGGCCGCCGGCGATCGCCGCCGCGGGATGGAGCGATGGAGAGTACGTGAGGGCGTACCCGTGGTAGCTGCCGTCCGTGGTGTGCAGGTCCACGAACACGTCCGGGTCCCAGGCATTGAACATCGCGAGCGAGTTGCGCGTCTCCGGAGCCTCGGCCTTGACGTAGTCACGGTTGAGGTCGAGCCCCATCGCGTTGGGCCGCTGGCCCACCATCTCGGGCCCGTTCTGCGCGCCGCGATTCTGTGCCTGCGGGCGGAAGACCTCGTTGCCGTCGGCATTGTAGATCGGCACGGCGATCAGGACGATGGAGTCGAGCACATTCGGTTTCCGGTCGAACACGAGGTCACGCACGAGCGCCAGGAGCGCTTCCTTTCCCTCGACCTCACCGGCGTGGATGTTGCCCTGGACGTACACGACCGGGCGACCGAGGCGCTTCGCCTCGAGCGGCGAGGTGACGAGCGGTCGCGACGCGACGATGTACGGCTCTTCGCGTCCTTCGGTGGTGCGGCCGATGATGCCGACATGGATCCGGGCGCCGCGCGCCTGGAGCGAATCCACGAACGCCACCACGTCCGCGTGCGTCGAAGTCTCCGTGTAGCCGGAGCGCTCGGCGCGCGTTTGCTGCGCCGGGAGCGCGAGGGGGGCCGCGCAAAGCGCCGCCAGGAAGCCGGTGGTGCAACGTCGCATCAGGTATGCCTCAGTCGGGATGTCTATCGTCTATCGTCTATCGTCTATCGTCTATCTTCTATCTTCTCCCCTCCATACACCTTGCGCCGGCCCGCCGCCAGCCGCGCGAGCCCGGCCGCGGCCTCGAAGCGTCCGGCATGCCTGCCGTTCAGCACCTCCAGCCGATGCGCGAGCGCATCGGCGCCGACGGCATCCACGTGACGGTATGGTCCGCCGCGGAACGGCGGGAAACCGATGCCGAAGATCGCGGCGATGTCGCCGTCGCGCGGGAGGCGCACCACGCCCTCATCGAGGCAGCGCATGGCCTCGTTGATCATCGCCAGCGACAGCCGTTCCTGGATATCGGCCGCGGCCACGCGGGCCGCCGGGCCGGTGCGACCCGCGAGCGCGTACACCGATGCGTCCGCCCCGCCGCGTTTGCCGTTCGCATCGTAGAGATAGAAACCGCGCCGGTTCTTCCGGCCGAGCCGGCCCGACGCGAGCACCCGCTCCATCACCGGCGACGGCGTGAGGCGCGGGCCGAATGCCTTCCCGAAGATCGCGCCCGACTTGCCCGCGATGTCGAGGCCGACCTCGTCGAGCAGCGTGATCGGACCGACCGGAAATCCCCAGTCGACCATCGCGCGGTCGATGAGCTCGATCGGCACGCCCTCCTCCACCAGCCGGCCCGCTTCATTGAGGTACGGCGCGAGGATGCGGTTGACGAAGAATCCCGGGCTGTCGTTCACGACGACCGGCGTCTTGCCGATCCGGCGGCCGAACGCCACCGCCGTGGTGATTGCCTGCGGCGACGTCGCCGGCGTGACCACGACCTCCAGGAGCGGCATGCGATGCACGGGCGAGAAGAAGTGCATGCCGATCACGCGCTCGGGCCGCGTGGCCGCGCGGGCGATCTCGGCGATGGGAATCGTGCTCGTGTTCGTCGCGAAGATCGCGTCGGCGTGGAGCAGGGGCTCCACCTCGCGCAGCACCGCGTGCTTCACCGCGATGTCCTCGAACACCGCTTCCACCACGAGCGGCACGCCCTGAAACCCTTCGTACGACGTGGCACCGGCGACGAGTGAGAGCTGCCCCTCGAACTCCTGCCGGGTGACCTGCTTCCGCTGGTACCGCTCGTGGAGGACGCCGCGCACCGCGGCGAGCCCCCGTCCCACCGCCTCGGGCGACACGTCCTTGAAACGCACCGCCACACCCGCCTGAGCGCTCACCGCGGCGATGCCGGCACCCATGAACCCGGTGCCGAGGACCGCGATGCGCGGAATCGTGGCGGGCGGCGGGCCGCCGCCGGCGACACCGGTGTCCTTTTTTTGTGCGGTCGTTGCAAAGAACAGGTTGATCAGCTGGCGCGCCTCGGGCGTCATGGCGAGGCGGCCGAACGCCTGCGACTCGGTGGCGAATCCCTCGTCGCGCGACCGGTAGCCGGCGGCGACGGCATCGATCGCCGCGGGGAGCGAGGGATAGTTGCCGCGCGCCTTCGCGGCGATCGCCTTGCGCGCGCGGCCGAACACGAGCGCGCGGCCGAGGGGGTTCCCCTCGAGGAGGCGGGCCGGCAGTCCGGCGTTGCGCGCGGGGCGGCTGCGCGTGCCGGTGGCCAGCTCCCGCGCCCGCGCGATCGCGATGTCGCGCAGGATCGCGGGATGCACCATCTCCTTGGCGAGCCCCATCTGCAGGGCCTTCCGCGCGCGGATGTTCTTCGCGCCGAGGATCATGTCGAGGGCGTTCGCCAGCCCGACCTGGCGTGGCAGCCGCTGCGTGCCGCCGAGACCGGGAATCAGGCCCAGCTGCGTCTCGGGCAGCGCCAGGACGGTCTTCGGGTGGCTGCTCACGATGCGGTAGTGGCACGCCAGCGCGAGCTCGAGGCCCCCGCCCATGCACGCGCCGTGGATCGCGACCACCACCGGCACGTGCGCGCGCTCCAGCATGGCGAAGCGCGACTGTCCCTCGCGGCTCGCCGCCTGCGCCATCTCGGCCGTGGTGTAGGTGAGGAACTCGTCGATGTCCGCGCCCGCGATGAACGAATCGGGCTTGCCGCTCATGATCACGACCCCGCCGACCGTGCCGACCACCGCCTCGCGCTCGATGTCCGCGAAGACGGCGTCGAACTCCGCGATCACCGCCTGGGAGAACGTGTTGACCGGCGCGCCGGGCACGTCGAACGTGACGATGGCGACCCCGCCGTCGCGATCCAGGCGGAATGCGGCACTCACGACGCGCGCTCCACCACCATGGAGAAGCCGAGCCCGCCGGCCGCGCAGACCGTCATCAGGCCGAACTGGCCGTCGCGGCGCCGCAGTTCGTTCACCAGCGTCGTCGTGATGCGCGCGCCGGTCGCGCCGAAGGGATGGCCGATCGCGATCGACCCGCCCATCACGTTCAGGCGCGACCGGTCCACCGCGCCCACGGGCGTCGTGAGCCCGGCCCGCGCCGCCCATTCCTTCGACTCGAATCCCATGAGGTTCGAGAGCACCTGCGCCGCGAACGCCTCATGCATCTCGACGAGGTCGATGTCCCGGAGCGTGAGGCCTGCGCGGCGCAGCGCGACCGGCGCCGCGAGCACCGGCGCCTGCAGGAGCTGTTCGCCGGGGTCGAGCGCCGCGTAGGCGTAGCTCCGGATGTACGCGAGCGGGGTGACGCCCAGATCCTTCGCCCGCTCCTCGCTCATGAGCAGCACGGCGGCGCCGCCGTCCGTCAGCGGTGACGCGTTGCCCGCCGTGACCGACCCGTATTTGCGATCGAACACGGGTTTCAGCGCGGCGAGTTTCTCGAGCGAGCTGTCGGTGCGGATGCCGTTGTCGCTCGTCACGATCGTCCCGTACTTCGGCGGGACGTACACGGGTCCGATCTCGGCCGTGAGGCGGCCGTCGGCGGTGCCGGCGGCGGCGTTCACGTGTGACGCGAGCGCGAACGTGTCCTGGTCGGCCCGGGCGATGCGGTTGATCTTGGCCATCTTCTCGGCAGACTCGCCCATCGTCTCGCCGGTCGTGGGCTCGGCGATCGCGGGCGTGACCGGGATGAAGTCGCGCGGCCGGATGTTCGCGAACGCGCCGAGCCGCGCGCCGAACGTCTTTGCCTTCGACGCCGCGACGAGCGCGTCGGCGAACTTGCGCGAGTGCAGGATCGGCACCGCCGACAGGGACTCGGCGCCGCCGGCGATCGCGACGTCGGCGTGGCCGAGCGCGATCTGGTCCGCGGCGTCGGTGATGGCCTGGTTCGACGATGCGCACGCCCGGCCGACCGTCCACGCCTGGATGCCCTTCGGGAACAGCGGCATCAGCGCGACCTCGCGCGCGATGTTCGGCTCGAGTACCGACGGCACCACCGTGCCGAAGCAGATCAGGTCGACGGCGGCCGGCTCGATGCCGCTCCGGAACACGAGCTCCCGCGCGGCGAGCTTGCCGAGTTCCACGGCGCTGAGGTCCTTGAGGACCGTGCCCGCCCGCGCAAACGGCGTGCGCACGCCGGCGACGATCGCGACGCGGCGCGGGAGTGCGGCGGCGGGAGCCAGGCCCATGGCCTGCAATCTGCCGGAGCGGACCGGAGCCCGGAAGCGCGGGCCACGCTTCCTGCCGCCCGGTTCGGGGCCGATATTCCGCGTCGTGCCTGCTCCCGCCGCCGACGCGCCCGCCATTGCCTGGCGTGACCGCACGATCGCGCGGCTCCGGGGCGGCACGTTCGACGTCCTGGTCATCGGCGGCGGCATCACCGGGGCGGGCATCGCCCGCGACGCCGCGTTGCGCGGCCTCGCGGTGGCCCTGGTGGAGCGCGACGACTTCGCGGGCGGCACGTCGAGCCGGTCGTCGCGTCTCGTGCATGGCGGCGTCCGCTACCTCGAGCACGGGTTCTTCCACCTCGTGTTCGAGGCGAGCCGCGAGCGCCGCACGCTGCTCCGCATCGCCCCCGGCCTCGTGCGGCCGCTGCGGTTCACGTGGCCGGTGTACCGCGGTGCGCGGATTCCGCGCTGGAAGCTGCGCGCCGGCCTGGCGCTGTACGACACCCTCGCGCTGTTCCGCAACGTGGGCGTGCATCGCGGATTGTCCGCCGCGGGCGTGCTCGCCGAGGAGCCCGCGCTCGCCCGCGACGGACTCACCGGCGGCGCACAGTACTGGGACGCCGCCACGGACGACGCCGGTCTCACCCTGGCCAACGTGCTCGACGCACGCGCCAATGACGCCGCCGTCCTGAACCACGCCGAGGTCCTGGGTCTCACCTTCGATCGCGGCATGACCACCGGCGCCACCGTCCGCGACCTGATCGACCGCGACACGTTCGACGTGCGGGCCCGCGTGGTCGTCAACGCCACGGGACCGTGGACGGATGCCATCCGCCGCATGGAGGATCCCGCCGCGGCGAGCGCCGTGCTCGGCACCAAGGGCGTGCACATCGCCGTGCCCGCCGCGCGCGTCGGGAACCACGCGGCCGTCACGATGCTCTCGGCCGTGGACGGGCGCGTGATGTTCTGCCTGCCGGCGGGCGAGCAGACCATCGTCGGGACCACCGACACGCCCACCGCGTCGCCGCCGTCCCAGGTGCGCGCGAACCGCGACGACGTGGACTACCTGCTCCGCTCCGCGAACGCGTTCTTCCCGGACGCACGCCTCGGACCCCGCGACGTCATCGCGGCGTGGGCGGGCATCCGGCCCCTCGTCTCCGCCGGCAACACGGGCGACCCGGCCTCCGCGTCGCGCGAACACGCGATCACCACCGGCAAGCGCGGCGTCATCGCGATCTCCGGCGGCAAGCTCACGACCTACCGGCTCATCGCCGAGCAGGTGGTGGACCGTGTGGTGCGGCAGCTGGGCATCCGCCCGCGCCGGTGCACCACCGCCGAGCGGGCGCTGCCCGCCCCCGCGCACGCCCCCGTGTTCGGGTCGCTGTTCGAGCCGATCATCGAGGGCCACGCCATCACCATCGGCGACGCCGTGCGCGCCGTGGAGCACGAGCTGGCGTGCACGCTGACCGACATCATGGTGCGCCGGACGAAGGTCGCCTTCGCCGCGCGCGACCATGGCATCCCGGCCGCGGCGCGCGTGGCCGCGGCGGTGGCCCGTCACGCCGGCTGGGACGAGGCCGAGTGCGCGCGACAGGTCGAGGCGTACCGCGCCGAAACGGCGCGATTGTTCACCGTGGACGGCTAGTTTTCGCCCGTGCCCACGCCGATCGAAGGTCCGCCGCTCGCCGCCCTGCTCGCCGACATGGGCGTCACACACGTCGTGTCCGTGCCCGACAGCACGATCGGCCCGTGGCATGCGGCGATTGCGGCGCATCCGCGGCTCCGCCTCGTCAAGGTGTGCCGCGAAGGCGAGGCGTGGGCAGTCGCGGGCGGGCTGCACCTCGGCGGCGCGACCCCCGTGGTGCTCATTCAGTGCACCGGGTTCTTCGAGAGCGGCGACTCGCTGCGCAACATCGTGCACGACTGGAAGCTCCCGATCTTCAGCATCATCGGGTACCGCAGTTACCTCAATCAGGACACGCTGCCCGGCGACACCTGCCTCGTGTTCACCGAGCCGCTCGCCACGGCGTGGAAGCTCGACTGGCGCCTGATCACCGACGCCGGACAGCTCGACGAGATCCGCGCGCAGTTCGTGCGGTGCCGCAGCGCCGGCGTCGCCGGCGCGATCGTCGTCGGCGAGGGACGCGCGTGACCCGCCCGCGCATGCCGCTCCGGCCCGCGCTCGAGGTGCTGCGCGCGCACCGGCGTCCGGGCGACGTCGTGATTCCCTCGATGGGGACCGCGCGCGAGTGGATGGCCATGGGTCCGCTCGACCCGCTCGACTTCGTCTACGTGCCGTCGGCCATGGGCGAGGCGCCGGCGCTCGGCCTCGGCATCGCGCTCGCGCAACCCGCGCGCCGGGTGATCGCCTGCAACGGCGACGGCTCGATGCTCATGAACCTGGGTTCGTTCGTCACGCTCGCCGCCGCGGACGCGCGCAACCTCGTGCTCATCGTATTCGACAATGGCGTGTACGAGGTGACCGGCGCGCAGCCCGTGCCCGGCGCCGCAGCCGGCGTCGACTTCGCGACCATCGCGCAGGCGAGCGGCATGCGCGCGGTCCACCATTTCAGCTCGATCGACGCGTGGCGGGAGGGCGCGGCCACCGCCCTCGGCTCCCCCGGCCCGGTCTGCATCGTGCTCGATGTCGCGCCCGTGCCCGGCGCGATCGGGCCCAGGTCGCCGGGACCCACGGCGGTGCGCGGCCCGGAATTCATGCGGGCGCTCGCGGCGCGCTAGCCGCGGGGAACACCGCGCGGGCCCGCCGTGTCCAATCCCCAGCAACCCCCGACCGGAGACGGCAGATGCACGACCGACGGACATTCCTGGCGCAGGTCGGCGGGGCGGCCGCCGGCGCGATGCTCTTCGACCCGGCGGAGCTGCGCGCCGGCACGGCGGCCGCGCATGCCGGCGCCTGGGACACGAGCTGGCTCGACCGCCTGGCGACCGCGAAATACCGCGCCGTGTTCAACGGCAGCGACATCAACGACGGCGCGATCCTCGACCTCGTCGCCACGTTCTTCGACGGATACCGCGACGCGCATGGCAGCCCCGACGCCGACCTGCGGCCCGTGGTCGTCTTCCGCCGCCTCGGGACCGTCATGGCGTTCAACGACGCGATGTGGGACAAGTACGGCGTCGGCGCGGACCGCGGCGTGAAGGACCACGGCGCGCCCGCGCGCCGGAACGTCTTCTGGAAGGCCGACCCCGGCCGCAGCGCCACGATCGAGGCGCTGCAACGGCGTGGACTGATCGTCCTCGTCTGCAACATCGCGACGACCAACGTCGCCCACGGCATCGCCCAGAAGACCGGACAGGACCCCGACACCGTGTACAACGAGGTCAAGGCCAACCTCGTGCCCGGCGCGATCCTCGTCCCCTCCGGGATCTACGGGCTGATCCGGGCCCAGAACGCCGGCTGCGCGTACATGCACGTCAGCTGATTCGCCGGCCGCGCGGGACGCCCGTGCCGCTCAATCGTCTTTAAGTGCCGTGATGACCACCTTCGTCCTTCGCCCGCGTGTGGCCGTCGTCGCCGCGTTCATCGCCTCGTGCGCCGCGCCCGCGGTGGCGGCCGCGCAGTCGCTGCGCGGCTCCGAGCATTCCATGGACCGGCAGCACGGCGTCGCCGTGGACCAGGACTTCAGCTTCCTCGAGTCCGCGCGGCAGGTGAAGCGATTCGTGGACCTGGGCCTCCTCGTGCGCGTCTCCGGGGACGCGCACGTCGATCTGGCTGGCGTCTCGTACCCGTACACGCGTCCCGCCGTGCGCACGTTCGTCGCGCGCCTCGGCGCGCAGTACCACGCCGCGTGCGGCGAGCCGATGGTCGTCACGAGCCTCACGCGCCCGGCGGACGAGCAGCCGCGCAACGCGTCCGTCGAGTCCGTGCACCCCGCCGGCATGGCCGTGGACCTGCGGGTGAGCAGCAGCGCCCGGTGCCGCGTGTGGATGGAGAAGGTGCTCCTCTCGCTCGAGCGCACCGGCGTGATCGACGCGACGCGCGAACGCCGCCCGCCGCACTTCCACGTCGCCGTGTTCCCCGACCGGTACCTGGCCTACATCGGCGAACGTGACCGCCGGGCGGCGGCCGCGGCCGCAAATGACGGGCAGGATGATGCGACCGCCGAGGCGACGGACCCGACGGCGGAGATCACGGGCCCTTCGGCCGACGATCCCGGCGACACCGAGAGCTACCGGGTCCGCAGCGGCGATTCACTCTGGGAGCTGGCGCGCCGGACGGGCGTGTCAGTCAAGGCCCTGCAGGCGCTCAACGGCATGCGCGGCACCCGGCTCGTCGCCGGCACGGTCATCCAGCTCCCCACGCGCATCCGCTAGCCGCCCTGACGGCGGCGGGCCGCCGAGTCGCGCGGTCACGCCAGGTCGTCGGGGCTCGCCTCGTGGATCGTCACGAGCTCGACGATCTTGAGCGTCCGCGTGCGCGCCGGAAGCTTGAGCAGCACCACTTCGCCTTTCTTCTTGCCGAGCATGGCCCGCCCGATGGGCGACGCCATCGTGACGTGGTTGTCCTCCAGCTCGAGCGCGTCACCGAACACGAAGTGGTACGTCTCTTCGTCGCGCGTGTCCTGGTCCACCACGACGACCTTCGATCCGAGGCCCACGGCGTCCACCGAGATCTGCGCGACGTCGATCTGCGACAGCTTGGTGAGGCGTGCGCCCAGCTGGCCGAGCCGCGCCTGCACGAGGCGCTGCCGCTCGAGCGCGGCCTTGTACTCGGAGTTCTCGCGGAGGTCGCCCATTTCCACGGCCCGGCGGATCTCGGCCGGCAGCGTCACCGTGAGCTCGTGGTGCAGCTTGGAGACTTCCTCGTTCAGCTTCTTCTTCAGCGCTTCGATCATCGGAGCATCGGCGGTCGGGGACAGAAAAAGGCGGCGCCCGGCTCGCCGTTGGCTCGGCCGGGCGCCCCACCTGACAGGAGAAAGATAGCGTCCCGGGCGCGGGCCGCTACTTCGGGACGTGGCGCGCGCCCTCGCGGACCCACTCGACGATCGTCGCGAGCTCGAACGCGTCGAGCCGCGGCGTCCGGCGCAGGTGGATGGACGACGTGCCGTCCGGCGCGAGCGTGTCCACGAGCACGCGGACCAGGCGGCTCGAGTCGGGATCGTGCGGGCGCACGAGCGCCCCGAACCGCGAGGCGCCGGCGCGCACGGCGCCGTAGCTCGTCAGGTCGACCCCGGCCACGTGTCCCACGGCGCCGTGGCAGTAGTTGCACCGCTGGATGAAGATCGTGTCCACGAGGGCGTACGGCACATCGGCGTGTTCCAGGCGTACCGTGGTGCGCGAGGTGCGTTCGCCGGTATTGGCGAGCGGGGTGGCGATCGTCGCGAACCCCGGCTTCTCGAACCGCACCACGAAACGCGCGCCGGGCCGCGCCATCAGCGCGCCACGGCCGGCCGAGTCGGTCGTCACGACGGCGCCACCCAGGACATCGGTCACCCGCACGCCGGGCACGGGCGCCCCGTTCTCCCAGTCCACGACGGAGAACTCGTGGGCGTTGCGCGCGGCGGTGGCCGGCATGCCGCCCATGTTCGCCGCGGCGCCGAGCCCCTCGACCGCGGGCGGCCGGCGGGCGGCGGGCGCCGCGTCCCGCCGGTTGGCCCACGCCAGCAGCCCGCCGTGGGCCGCCACGGCGATCGCGACCGCGACGTACGTGATGCGGCGGCTCGCCGGCGTCGCTGGGGCAGGCGTCAGGCGCAGGGGGGCGCGCGCACGCATGGCGGTCACAGGTAGGGTGTGAAGAGGCGCGCGATGCCGTCACGCAGGCGCACGGGAAGCGGGCGGCCATCCACGTCCCGCAGCGTGACGTCGCGCGCCCCGGCCACGCGTGCGTCGATGAGCGCCCCGATGGCGTGCGCCAGCGGCCGGTCGTAGCACTCGATGTTGAACTCGAAGTTGAGCCGGAAGCTGCGCGGATCCCAGTTCGACGTGCCGATGAGCGTCCAGGCGTCGTCCACGACCAGGAGTTTCGTGTGGTCGAACGGCGGCGGCGTGAGCCGGATCCGGCATCCGTGTTCCAGCACCTGCCACCATTGCGCCGCGGACGCCCAGTGCGCGAACGGCAGGTTGCTGCGCCCGGGAAGCACGATCTCGACCTGCACGCCGCGCAATGCCGCGACGTTCAGCGCCGCGATCACTGACGGGTCGGGCAGGAAATACGGCGTGACGATCCGCACGGAGCGGCGTGCCACGCCCAGCGCGGCGAGGATCGCCCAGCGGAGCTTGTCGATGTCCTCGTCGGGACCGTCCACCACGGCGCGGGCGGGCGTCGCGCCGGCGGAGTCGAGCATGGGAAACCAGTCGTCGCCGCGCAGCGCTTCGCGCGTGGTGAACATCCAGTCGTCGGCGAACACCTCCTGCATCTGCGCGACGACCGGGCCCTCGACGCGGAATTGCACGTCCCGCACGGGGTGCGCGGGCCGACGCGACAGCCAGTGTCCCACGCGGATGTTCATGCCGCCGGTGAACCCCACCCGTCCGTCCACGACCAGCAGCTTGCGGTGGTTGCGGAGGTTGAGGAAGGTGAGGCGCCACGGGTATGCCGGCAGGTGGCGCGCGTACGGCACGTGCTCCTCCCGCAGCGTGGACAGGATGCTGGGCAGTGAATACCGCGACCCGGTCGCATCGATGAGCACCCGCACCGCGACGCCGCGCCGCACGGCGTCGCCAAGGGCGCGCGCAAACTCGATCCCGACGGCGTCGCGGTCGAAGATGTACGTGGAGAGCGCAATCGAGCGCGTGGCCGACGCGATGGCGGCCAGCATGGCGGGATACGCAGCGTCGCCGTCCACGAGCGGCTCGATGCGGTTGCCCGGCGTGAGCGGCCGGCCCGTCACCCGCGCGACGGCGGTCTCGAGCGGCGCCAGGTGCGCCGCGTCAGGCGGCAGGTGGCCGTGCAGGTCCTCGGGCGGGCACGCGTACGTACCGGACTCGGAGCGGTACCGGATCATTGCGCCGCGCAGAAGGACAGCGCTCCGCTTGATGCGGTTCACGCCGAGCACGAAGTAGAGCGCGCCGCCGATCACGGGAGCGAGCCAGATGAACCCGAGCCACGCCACGACGGCGCGCGATTCACGCTTGTAGAGCAGGGCGTGGCCGGTCGCGAGGAGCGCCAGCAGCACAGCCAGCGCTCCCGCGAGTATGTGCCACTCACTGATGCCCTGCCAGAGTTCGTGCACGCGTGCCGGGTTGGGTCCGTGGACGTTAATGTCTCCCCCCTCCCCCCTCACCCCTCACTCCCCCCTCACCCCCTCACCCCTCACTCGCCCCTCACCCCTCACCCCTGCCCCTCACCTAGGTTGTGGGTGTGCTCCGCATCGAGTC
>CAZKYG010000042.1:0-9245 GCA_964556915.1 uncultured Gemmatimonas sp. | reverse complement strand
CGCACCGGCGATGGATCCGGCCGCGAGCGAGTGGTCGCCGCCGAGCACGAGCGGCGTCCGCCCGGCATCGAGGGCCGCGCGCGTTTGCGCGGCGACCTCGCGGCACACCGCCGTGATGGCGTCGAGATACTTCGCGCCGCGCGTGGCGCCCACCGCCGCGTCCTCGCGAAACGGTACGGCGATGTTGCCGGCGTCCTCCACCGCATGTCCCATCTGCTGCAGCAGCTCACGCAGGTTGGCGTAGCGCACCGCGCGCGGGCCCATGTCCACGCCGCGCCGGGTGGTGCCGAGATCCATCGGCACGCCGATCACGCGGATGGTCGTCACCGGTTCATCCCTCGGCCGCCGAGCGCCGTGCGACGCGAATTGCGCCGCGCACCGGGACGACCGGTTCATGGCGGACCGCCGCGCCGGGTACCGCACTCTTCAGGCGGTGCTCGACCAGCTTGCGGAGGAACGCGCCGGGCTGCATGAGGCCGCCCGAGAACGCCACCGGCACGCTGGCCCGCTCGTCCGCGAACAGGTCGCGCGCGAGCGTCCGCACATGCAGCACGAGTTCCTCGGACGCCATCGTCAGGATCGAGTTGGCGCGGAGGTCCCCCGTGGCGGCCACCGACACCACGATCGGCGCGACCTGCGCGAGCTGCTGGACCGTGGCGCTCGCGCCCCACGCCACCAGTTCCTCGACCTTGGCCAGTGAAAGCGCGTGGAGCAGCGCGCCGATGAGCGCCGTTTCCGGTTCGCGGCCGTCGGCCGACGCGGTCACGATGCTCAGCGCCCGCCGGCCGATCCACGCCCCGCTCCCCTCGTCGCCGCAGAAGAACCCCCAGCCGCCGCAGCGCGCCAGCTTGCCCGTCGGGCCGCGCCCGTAGCACACCGACCCCGTGCCCGCGATGAGGAGGATGCCGGCGTCGTCGCCGAACGCATCCTCCAGCGCCACGACCGCGTCCGGCAGCACGACCAGTTCATCGGCGAGATCGCGGTCCTGCATTTCCGAGAAGAAGGCGGCGAACTCGGCGTCCCGCCCCACACCCGCCACGCCGACGCACAGGGCCGCGGGGCGGGCGTCCGCCTTGCCGCACGATTCGAGCGCCTCGGCCACGAGCCGCGCGACCGTGTCGGCCGACTTCGCGGCCTCGCCCGGCCGCACCGCGCTGGGGCTGCCGACGATCGAGGCCATGTCGGGGCCGCGCGTGCCGGCCACCACCACTGTTGTCTTGCTGCCACCACCGTCAACACCAACGACGAGTTTCGTCACGCCACGGGCCGGTTGGAAGGTTGGTGCATCATCAGGGAAGAAACGGTGCCGGTCAAGACGGTCACCAGCGTGCCGATCAGGACGTACCACGGCCACGCGACCGACTCGAAGGGGTGGAGCGCCGGCGCGAGCGGCGGGACGAGGTCGCCCACCATTTTCGCGAACACCACGAGCGCCATGGCCACGAGCCCGACGGTCATGCCCACGATGGCGTCGCGCTGGCGGGCGCGCGGGACGAAGATGCCGAGGAAGAAGCCGCCGAGCAACGCGCCGTAGGTGAACGACGCGATCGACAGCGCGATCACCACCACGGGCGTGCGTCCCTCGGGAAAGAGCAGGGCGCCCAGGGTGAGCACGACGCCCCAGCCCAGCGCGAAGAGCCGGCCCGCGCGGAACGTGGCGGGGTCGTCAACCGTGCGACCGGTGAGCGGCAGGTAGATGTCGTGCGTGGTGGTGGCGGCGAGCGAATTGATGGCGCCGGAATGCGTGCTCATGGTGGCAGCGACGACCGCGGCGACAATGAGTCCGAGCAGACCATGCGGCATCTGTTCCACGATGAAGGTCGGGAAGATCTCGTCGGTCGAGGCGAACGTGCGGGCTCCGTACGCCGACCAGAGCCCGAGGCCCACCGTCAGGAACAGCGCGAACTGCACGAACACCACGATGCCGCTCCCGACCACCGCGCGTTGCGCGTCACGCAGCGAGCGCGCCGACAGGAGGCGCTGGACGATCAGCTGGTCCGCGCCGTGCGACGCCATGGCGAGGAAGCTTCCGCCGAGGAGCCCGGCCCAGACGGTGTGCGGGTTCGACCACGTCAGGGAGAAATCGATGGCCGTGAGCTTGCCGGCACGGCCCGCCGCGGCGAGAATCCCGGTCCACCCGCCGACTGTCGAGCGGCCGAGGAGGACGACCGCCGCCAGGCCGCCGAGGAGGTAGATCCCCGCCTGGAGCAGCTCCGTCCACACGACGGCACGCATGCCGCCGCGATAGGTGTAGATCACCGTGAGCAGCCCGAGGACGAGGATCGCCGTGGGCATGAGATAGGCCCGCGGCATCACGGGGCCGATGATCAGGGCGATCGGGATCGCCGTGGCGAAGACGCGCACGGAGTCGGCCAGGGCTCGCGTGGCGAGGAACACGATCGCCGTGTACCGCCGGGCGGCGCCGCCGAAGCGCGATTCCAGGAGCGTGTACGCAGTCACCAGCTTGCCGTCGAAATAGCGCGGTAACAGGACCGTGGCGACCACCACGCGCCCGAGGATATAGCCCGCGCACACCTGGAGGAACCCGAGGTTGCCGGCGTACGCGAGGCCCGGAATCGAAATGAACGTCAGGGCGCTCGTCTCCGATGCCACCACGGAGAACATGACCGCCCACCACGGGATGTCGCGGTCGGCGACGAAGTACGCGGTGGCGTTCTTCTGGCGGCGGCCCACCCACAAGCCGAACGCCGTGCTGCCGGCGAGGTACGCCAGCAACACGGCGAGGTCGATCCATCCGAAACGGCTGGCGGTCACCGGCCCACGGGTCGGTCAGCCGCCGCCGCGCGTCAAGCCGTGAACGAACTGCCGCAGCCGCAGCCGCCGGTCGCGTTGGGGTTCTTGAACGTGAAGCCCGAACCCTGCATCGAGCTCACGTAGTCGATCGTCACGCCGTTGATGTACTGCATGGAGAACGGGTCGACGAAGACGTTGAAGCCGTCCTGGGAGACGATCGTGTCGTCGTCGGCCGGCTTGTCCTCGATCAGCAGGCTGTACTTGAACCCGGAACACCCGCCCGGCTGCACGGCCACCCGAAGGCCGCCCGCATCGGGGGAGACCTTCTCCATGTCCATGAACTTGCGAACTTCCACCGCAGCGGCGGCCGTCATCGTGACCGCCAGATCGGACTGACTCGTCGTACCCATGTGTACCTCCACACAAGGCCCGCAAGCGATACGCGGGCGCCTCCCGTAACTATATCGTCGTGGGACATCGTCTTCAAGGATTTTTCAGCTTCGTCGGGCTTGTCGCGGTCAGCGGCGTGCTCGGCTATGCGGCGTGGAAGGGGCTCACGAAGCCGCCGGGCGGCCATGCGCCGGCGCGGCGCGCCGCCCCCGCCAACGACAGCCTCTCGTTCGTGTCGGTAGCCGGTGAAGGCGTGGACCTGGAGATCATCGGGCCCACCGGCGCGCGCGCGATGACGACGGGCTCGGCCGCCGAAGGCCGGATCCCCGGATCGGAGACGTCCGTGGACTGCCCTGGCTTCACGGATCCCGGCGCCAAGGAAGCCGCGTGCACGGCAAGCATCACGGTCAACACGCCGGCGCCCGGGGACTACACGGTTATCGCGCGTTCGCCGACGCCGCGGGCCCTCACCGTCAATGTGGGGTGGTCCACGGTGAGCCAGCTGAAGCGGGGTGGGTTCGACGTGCGCCTGCAGGTGGCGGGCGGCGGGGCGACGGCCTTCGCCGTCGTCGTCGCGCGCGACGCCGTATCACAGCGCTCGCAGCCGAAGCCCTTCGCTCCCTAGCGCGTCCGCGTCAGGGCGTCGCGCCGAGCACCGTGACCACCGCGTCCGCCAGCGTTTGGCGCACGCGCGTGATCTTCAGGTTGGCCCGCGTCGGATCCACGCGGTTCGTGAGCAGCACGATGAACAGGTCGTGCGCGGGGTCGATCCAGATGGACGTGCCCGTGAACCCCGTGTGGCCGAAGGCCGGCCGGTGCAACAGGTGCCCGGCCGAGTTGTCCCCGGTCGGCGTCTCCCACCCGAGCGCGCGGTTCGAGAACGCGGAGTCCTGCACCGTGGTGAAGCGCCGCATCGTGGCTTCATCGAAGACCCGCACGCCGTCGAGTGCTCCGCCACCGAGGTACGCGCGGGCGAGGCGCGCCATGTCGTGCCCGGAGCTGAACAACCCGGCGTGCGCCGAGACGCCGCCCAGCGCATACGCATTCTCGTCGTGCACTTCGCCGCGCAGGTGCCGCTGCCGCCAGGGATCGATCTCGGTCGGCGCGATGCGCGCCAGTTCCGACGCCGGCGGCAGGTACCGGGTGTCCGTCATCTGCAGCGGACCGAACACGTGCTCGGCCGCGTACGCGTCAATGCGCTGGCCGGTCACCGTCCGCACGATCTCGCCGAGCAGGATGGCGCCGAGATCCGAGTACACCATTCGCACGCCGGGAAGCGTGTCGAGCGGCGTGGCATAGACGAGCCGCATCGCCGATTCGGGGTCGGTGGCCTCCTTGTAGACCGGTCGCCATGCCGGGAGGCCCGACGAGTGGGTGAGCAGGTGCCGGACGGTCACCTTCTCCTTGTTCGGCCCGGTCCACGTGGGGAGGTACCGCTGCACGGGCGCGTCAAGGTCCACGCGGCCCGCCGCCACGAGCTGGATCATCGCCGACGTCAGGGCGGTCACCTTCGTCAGCGACGCCATGTCCCACAGCGTGTGTTCGTCGGGCACCGGTGACGGCGACCAGTCGAGGTGACCGGCGCCGTACTGCGCGAGCACGCCGGCGGCGTTGCCCACCACCGCGAAGGCCCCGGGAAACGCGCTGTCGCGGACGGCGGCGTCGAGGACGACGCGCATCGTGTCGGCGAGGCGTGCGCGCGCGGACGCACCAGGCTCGAATGCCGGGCGCGCGACCGGGCGCCCCGCCCGCTGCACGGCGACCGGCACCGCTGCCCCGGGCGCCGCCAATCCCGCCGGTCGCGACAGCCCGTCGCCGCGCGCGAAGTATCCGGGGAGCGAAACGGGGGCCCGGCCGCCGATCGGCACGAGGCCGGCGATGGCCTCCGCCGCCGCTTGCTCGAGCGCCGGCCCGCGCCCGAAGGTGGCGAGGTAGGTGCCCACGTGGGGAACCTCGCGCAGCAGGTACGGGTTGCCGCTCGCCGCGAAGATGACGGCGTGCGTGCCGGCGACCGAGTCGAGCCAGCCCGCGAACGCGGTGGAGAGCGCGAAACGGCCCTCACCCTCGATGGTGCGGACGAGCGCATGGACGATGATGCGCTCGCCGGGGCGCGCCACGGAGTCGAGTTGCGGACGCGCCGTCGCCGACGTCACGCGCACCGTGCGCGCCGACGGCAGGGCCGCCGTGAGCGCGGCGACGAACGCGCGGCCGGCAGTCACGTCCTGGTCGCCGGCGTACGAGACAATCACGGTCGGGGGACCGTCACCGGCGGGCACCAGCGAGCGCTCGTCGCGGAGGAGGGTGACGGACTCGCGCGCGATGCGCAGCGCGGCGGCCCGGTGATCCGCCGATCCCACCACGGCCCGGAGCGAATCGAGGGCCACCACCGGGTGGAGCGCGACGCCCGTGCGCGCCTTGAGTTCGAGCACGCGCCGCACGGACGAGTCCACGCGGGCGCGGCTCACCTCCCCGCGCTCGACCGCCGCGACCACGGCGTCGATCGCCTCGGCGGTGTTCGTCGGCATGAGCAGGATGTCGCTGCCCGCCTTCAAGGCGAGCACCGCGCTCTGCGCCGTGGTGTAGCCCTTGCCGATGCCCTGCATGGTCAGGGCGTCCGTCACGGTCAGTCCGCGAAACCCGAGCGTGTCGCGCAGCAGCCCGGTCATGATGGCCGGTGAGAGCGTCGCCGGGATCGAGTCATGCGAGATCGCCGGGAGCGCGATGTGCGCCGTCATCACGCCCGCGATGCCCGCGCCGATGGCGGCCCGGAACGGCGTCAGCTCCACGGCGTCGAGCCGTGCGCGGTCGCTGTGGATCATCGGGAGCGCGAGGTGCGAGTCCGTGTCCGTGTCGCCATGGCCCGGGAAGTGCTTCGCCGTGGCGGCGACGCCGGTGGACTGCAGCCCGCGCACGAACGCGGCCGACATGCGGGCAACCGCCTCCGGATCCTCGCCGAAGCTGCGCGTGTTGATGACGGGGTTGGCCGGATTGTTGTTGACATCCACCACCGGCGCGAACACGAGGCGGATGCCGATGGCGCGGGCCTCCTCGCCGGTGATGCGCCCCGCGGTTTCCGCGTTGGCCGGGTTGCCGGTCGCGCCGATGGCCATCGCGCTCGGCAGGATCGTCGCGCTGCCGCCGAGGTACGCCGACGGGGCGAACACGCCGCCCTCGAGGCGCCCCAGGCCGGGCTCCAGGTCGCTCGCCACGATAAGCGGCACGCGCGCCGCGTGCTGCAGGTCGTTGATCTTCGCGGCAACCTCGATCGGCGACCCGAGCGACATGACCACGCCCCCGACGTGATCGTCCGCGACCCACGACCTCGCCTGCGCGAAGGCGCTGTCGGTGGTGCTCGTGTAGTCGCCGAGCACCCACACCATGACGAGTTGCGCCACGCGGTCGCGCAGCGACAGGCTCGCGAGCGTGCGGTCCACCCAGCGGCGCGACTCGGCGGTGAGCGGCGTGGCCGGCGCGACCGCCGCGGCCGCCGGTCCGGCGGCTGCCCCGGTCGGTGGACGCACACAGCCCGGTGCAACGGCGAGGATGGCGAAGACGGCGACGGTGGCGCGGCGCATGGCGGATAATATGAAACGTGCATCGAACGTCGTTGCCGCCGCTCGCGCCAACGCGTTATTGTTCCCGTGCTGCAGACGAGTCGTTCTGTGGTCGTACCTTGCGGCACGACATGGACTTAGGCGCCGACCGTTCTCCCTTTCACCTCCCGAATGTCGGTCATCTGGGAATGGCTCAAGCAGGGCTATCTACGACTCGTCAATCCATTGGCCGATGCGCTCGTGGCAAGGGGAGTGCGTCCCAACACGATTACGACGTTCGGCCTGTGCTTCACGCTTGCGGCGGGCGTGATCTTCGCCTCCGGGCACATCAGCATCGGGGGGTGGGTCCTGGGCCTGACCGCGGTGTTCGACGTGCTCGACGGGATGGTGGCGCGGAAGTCCGGGCAGGAGTCGACCTTTGGGGCGTTCTATGATTCGACACTCGACCGGGTGGCCGATGGGGCCGTGCTTGGCGGGCTCACGGTGTTCTGGGCGGCGGACACGACCCGCCATTCGATCGGCATGGTCGTTGTCTGCCTGTTTGCGATCGTGGGCACGTACCTCACCTCATACACGCGCGCACGGGCCGAGGGTCTGGGTCTCGATGCCCGGGTCGGGCTCATGCAGCGTCCGGAGCGTGTCGTGCTGATGTCCGCGCCGCAGGCGTTCTTCGGGCTCGCGTTCGACGGACTCGTGCTCAAGGGCATCGTGACCCTGCTTGCCGTCACGTCGTGGATCACGGTGGCGCAGCGCATGCTGTACGTGCGGCGCGCAACGGCGGGGCGCGCGAAGTGACCGCGCCGCGTGACATTGGCCCGGCCGTCGGCAAGCTCGGCATCCTGACGCCCGGTCTGGGCGCCGTGGCGACCACGTTCATGGCCGGCGTCGAGAGTATTCGGCGCGGGCACAGCAAGCCGATCGGTTCGCTGACGCAGATGGCGACGATCCGCCTCGGGAAGCGCACCGACCGGCGATCGCCGCTCATCAGGGAGTTCGTGCCGCTCGCCAACCTCGACGACCTGGTGTTCGGCGCGTGGGACCCGATTCCCGACGACGCGCTGACGGCGGCGCGGAAGGCGGGCGTGCTCGAGGCCGCCGACCTCGACCCGGTCGCGCCGTTCCTGTCCGGCATCACGCCGATGCCCGCCGTGTTCGACAACCACTACGTCACGCGCATCACGGGGTCGAACGTCAAGAAGGGCAGGACGAAACGCGACCTCGCCGAGCAGCTGCGCCAGGACCTGCGCGACTTCAAGGCGCGGCACGGGCTCGCGCGCATGGCCGTCGTGTGGTGCGCGTCCACCGAGATCTTCATCAAGCCCGGGCCGGCGCACGCGACGGTCGCAGCATTCGAGAAGGCCATGCTCGACAACGACGAGACGATCGCGCCGTCGATGCTCTACGCATGGGCGGCGATCATGGAAGGCGTGCCGTACGCCAACGGCGCGCCGAATCTCGCCGTGGACACGCCGGCGCTCATCCAGCTCGCCAATGATCGCGGCGTCCCGGTCTCCGGCAAGGATTTCAAGACGGGCCAGACCTGGATGAAGACCGTCATCGCGCCCGGGCTCAAGGCGCGCATGCTTGGCCTCAGGGGCTGGTACTCGACCAACATCCTCGGCAACCGCGACGGCGAGGTACTCGACGATCCCGCGTCGTTCAAGACGAAGGAGGAGTCGAAGCTCTCCGTGCTGCACACGATCCTGCAACCGGACGTGTACCCCGACCTGTACAAGGACTTCTCGCACGTCGTGCGGATCAACTACTACCCGCCGCGCGGCGACAACAAGGAAGGGTGGGACAACATCGACATCGTCGGGTGGATGAACTACCCGATGCAGATCAAGGTGAACTTCCTGTGCCGCGACTCGATCCTCGCGGCCCCCATCGTCCTCGACCTCGCGCTCTTCAGCGATTTCGCCCACCGCGCCGGGATGAAGGGGATTCAGGAATGGTTAAGCTTCTATTACAAATCGCCGATGGCCGCTGCGGGACTCCAGCCGGAGCACGATCTTTTCATCCAGCAGACGAAGCTGAAGAACACGCTTCGGCACCTGATGGGCGAGGAACAGATCACGCACCTCGGACTGGAGTACTACGCATGAGCTCCCGCATCGCATGGCCGGTGCGGCACGTCATGGCGATGCTCCTGGCGATGATCGCGGCCGGTTGCGGTCCCGCCAAGCCGCCCGACCTGTCGCAGCGTCTCTGGACGGACGACTTCGAAATCCGCGTGCTGTCGGACCCGGTGCCGCCGCGGGCGCAGGAACCGACGCTCTACACCATCTACATCCGCGACAAGAAGACGCGCGAGCCGATCGTCGGCGGCGAGGGGCGCATCTACGCCACCAACGCCGACCGCCACAGTATCTGGCAGGGCTTCACCTACGGCCCGGAAGTGGGCACCTACCATTCCCGGCTGAAGTTCGTCACGGCAGGCGAGTGGGCCATGGGCGTGCAGTTCCGCCGCGATTCCACGCAACCGCTCCAGCAGTCACTCGATTGGCGCCAGCAGGTGAGCCGCGGCACGCCGCTTGGCGCGACTCC
>CAZKYG010000041.1:0-21270 GCA_964556915.1 uncultured Gemmatimonas sp. | reverse complement strand
GGCGCGTGCTCGCGGCGGGCGGCCGAGGCGCTCATCGCCGCGGGCCGGGTCCGCGTGAACGGCGCGGTCGCCGGCATCGGGCAGAGTGTGCGACCCGGGGTGGATGCGATCACGGTGGACGGCGCGCCGGTCGCCGCACCGGCCGCCGCGAAGTGGTTCGCGCTCCACAAGCCTGCCGGCACCATCACGTCGCGCGCCGATCCGCAGAAGCGACCAACGGTCTTCTCGCTCGTCCCGTCTGAACCCGGGCTGACCTACGTCGGTCGCCTCGACTACCTGACCGAGGGGCTCCTCCTGTTCACGACCGACGGTGCGGCGGCGCACCGCCTCACGCATCCGAGCGCCGGCATCGAGCGCACCTACGTCGCGACCGTCAAGGGCGACGTTCGCGCGGCGGTGCGCCGGCTGCGGGCCGGCCTCACGCTCGCGGACGGCCCCGTGGAGGCGCGCGACGTGTCCGTCGCGCCCGCAGTGAACCGGTGCTGGAATCTCGAACTCACGCTCACCGAGGGGCGGAACCGCGAGGTGCGGCGCGTGTGCGAGGCGCTCGGGCTCGACGTGCAGCGCCTGGTGCGCACGCGGTTCGGGCCGGTGTCGCTCGGGCGCCTGCCGCGCGGCGCGTGTCGGCCGTTGTCCGACCGCGAACTTCGCCTGCTCGCGGCTTTATAATGCCGGGGCCCCCCGCTTCCATCCTCGACGGCTCTCCGTGACCCAGACCACCGAACGCGGCATCGACCACACGCTCATCCAGGACATTCTCGCGCAGGTGGCGCGGCGCGTCGTCGGGCAGGAGGCCATGGTGGAGCGCCTCCTCATCTCCCTGCTCACGGGCGGCCACGTGCTGCTCGAAGGTGTGCCGGGGCTGGCCAAGACCCTCACGGTCCGCACACTGGCCGAGACGGTGCGAACGCAATTCAGTCGCATCCAGTTCACGCCCGACCTGCTGCCCTCGGTCGTGATCGGCACCCAGGTGTTCGACCAGGCCACGAGTACGGTCTCGGTGAAGCGCGGGCCGATCTTCGCGAACATCGTCCTCGCCGACGAGATCAATCGTGCACCGGCCAAGGTGCAGGCGGCGCTCCTCGAGGCGATGCAGGAGAAGCAGGTCACGATCGGCGGGACGACGTTCCACCTTGAGGAGCCGTTCCTCGTGCTCGCGACGCAGAACCCGATCGAGCAGGAGGGCACGTATCCGCTGCCCGAGGCGCAGATCGACCGGTTCATGCTGAAGTTGCGGGTCGGCTATCCGGGCCGCGAGGAGGAGAAGGAGGTCATGCGACGCATGGCGGGCGGCGGTGCGATTCCCGTGGAGCCGGTGGCCTCGCCCGAGGCGGTGCTCGCCGCCCGGACGCGCATCGCGGCGCTGTTCCTCGACGAACGCATCGTCAACTACATCGTGGACCTCGTCCACGCCACGCGCGCGCCTGGCGACGTGGGGCTCGCCGACCTCGTGCCGCTCATCGAGTTCGGGGCGAGTCCCCGCGCGACGATCGCGCTCGCCCAGGCGTCGCGCGCCCATGCGTTCCTGCGCGGCCGTGAGTTCGTGGCCCCGGAAGACGTCCGGGCGATGGCGCCGGACGTCCTCCGGCATCGGGTGCTGCTGACCTACGAAGCCGAGGCCGAAAACGTCGTGAGCGACGAGGTGATTGCCCGCGTCCTCGCGACGGTCCCGTCGCCGTGACCGCCATCGCGCCCGAGATCCTGCGCCAGGTCAAGCGCATCGAGCTGAAGACGCGCGGCCTGGTGAACTCCCGCTTCGTGGGGGAGTACCATTCGGTGTTCAAGGGGCAGGGCATGGAGTTCTCCGAGGTCCGCGAGTACCAGCCGGGCGACGAGGTTCGCACGATCGACTGGAACGTGAGCGCGCGCATGCGGCGCCTGTTCGTGAAGCGATACGTGGAGGAGCGCGAGCTGACGGTCCTCCTGATCGTGGATTGCTCCGGATCGAGTCGCTTCGGCACGGGGGTGCGCGACAAGCAGGCCATGGCGGCCGAACTCGCCGCGGTCCTGGCGCTCACCGCGACGCGCAACAACGACCGCGTCGGCCTCATCCTCTGCTCCGACCGGCCGGAGCACGTCGTGCCGCCGCGCAAGGGCCGCCGCCATGCGTTGCGGCTGGTGCGTGACGTGCTGGCGTGGCCCACGTCGGCGCGGCCGACGAACCTGGCCACGGCGCTCGATTACGCGGCGCGTGTGCTCGCGCATCACTCGATCGTGTTCGTCGTGTCCGACTTCGTGACGCCACCCATCGAGCGGCAGCTGCGCATGCTCGCGCAGCGCCACGACCTGGTCGCGGTGGTGCTGGATGATCCGGGCGAGCGCGACCTCCCGAACCTCGGCGTGACCCGCCTGGTGGACGCCGAGACGGGTCGCCTGCTGGAGATCGATACGAGCGACCCCGCCGTCCGCGAGCACTACCGCGCGGCCGTGGACGCCGAAGGCCTTGCGCGCCGGCAGCTGCTCCGCCGCCTCGCGATCGACGAGGTGGTCGTGCGCACCGAAGCGGGCTGGGCCGAGCCGATGCTTCGGTTCTTCAATACGCGCGAGCTGCGCGGGCGGCGCGTCCGGAGGCGGTGATGCGCGGGGTCGCGGTCGCCCTGTTCGCGCTCGCGGTCCATGCGGCGCCAGCGGAAGCGCAAGCGCGCGGGTTGGCCGACGCGCGGCAGGCGCTCGTGACGGTGCGCGTCGCTCCGGAGACGGTCACCGTCGGCCAGCGTTTCACGGTCCGGGTCCGTGTGCGCGCGCCGAAGGTGGCGATGGTCAGCTTCCCGGACGTGCCGCCGGCCGCGAACGGGGTCGATCCGGTGGACCCGCGCGCCGTCGCCGATGGCCCGGCCGGCGACCTCCTCGACCGCACGGCGACGTACACGTTCGCCGCATGGGACGTCGGTCTGCGCGCGCCGAGGCTCGACTCCGTGACGGTCGCCGTCGCGGGCCAGGAGCAGAAGTATGCGGTGGCGCCCCCGCCGGTCATCGTGCGTTCGCTGTTGCCGGCGGACACGAGCCAGCTCGCGCCGCGCGACGCGCGCGACCTCATCACCCTGCCGGGCCGCCTGTGGCAGTACATCGCGCTCGCGGTGATCGTCGCGGCGGGACTGGTCTGGTGGTGGCGACGTCGGCGCGCAGAGCGCTCCGCGGCGGCCGGCCGGACCATCGCCGAGGCGTGGGACGAGGCGCGGCGTCGGTACGCCGCCCTGGACGCGATGGGGCTCGCCGAGGCCGGCGAGCCGGGCCGCCACGTGATCGCCCACGTGGACGTGCTGCGGGCCTATCTTGCGCGGCGTTTCCCGTCGGTCGGCGCGGGGCTCGCGGCGCGCGAGGCCGTGGCGGGGCTGGACGGACTCGACTTCCCCGTGCCGGTCCACCGCGTCGCGATCCTGCTCGAGCGCGACGCCGACGTGCGGTTCGCGCGCGCGTCGGTCGCGCCGGCCGAGGCGGAGGCACTCGCGCACGAGGCGCGCGACATCACCGCGCAGGTGCAGCTGTCGCACGAGGCACGCCTCCGCGCGCTGGAGCGTCCGCCGCGTCAGAGGCGGCGATGACGGCCCTCATGCACCTGGACTTCGGGTCGCCCTGGTGGCTCGCGCTGATCCTCGGCCTCGTGGCATGGCTCTGGTGGCGCCGCCGCCGGCGCCCGGCGGCGATCCTCTTCTCGCGCGTGGACCTGCTCGCCACCGGACGGGCGCGGGGGCGCTGGGTCGCGCGTGCGCTCGACGCATCCCGCGTGCTCGCCATCGCGCTGGTGTGCGTTGCCGTGGCGCGTCCCCGGGCGGGCGCGCGCGCCGAGGAGGTCGAGTCGGATGGGATCAGCATCATCCTCGCGATCGACCTCTCCAGCTCGATGCTGGCGGAGGACTTCCAGCCGCTGAACCGCCTCGAGGTGGCCAAGGCGCGCGTGAAGGACTTCATCAAGGCGCGCACCGTGGACCAGGTGGGCATCGTCGCGTTCTCGGGTGAGGCACTGACGCAGGTGCCGCTCACGGTGGATTACCCGGTGCTCCTCGCGGCCGTGGACAACCTGCAACCCGGGCAGCTCGAGGACGGAACCGCGATCGGGACGGCGATCGCGACGGCGGCGAATCGCCTGCGTGACGCGCCGGGCCGGTCGAAGGTGCTCGTCCTGCTGACCGACGGAGTCAACAACCGCGGGGCGATCGACCCGCGCACCGCCGCCAACGCCGCGGCGGCCCTGGGCATCCGCATGTACACGATCGGCGTGGGGAGCGAGGGCATGGCGCCCGTGCCGGTGGGACGCGGGGTGTTCGGCCTGCGGTACGAGAACCGGCCTGTCGAGATCGACGATGCCCTGCTCCAGTACGTGGCCGATGTCAGCGGCGGGCGTTACTTCCGCGCGCGCGACGGACTCGCGCTGCAGCGGATCTACGAGCAGATCGACCAGCTCGAGCGCTCGCCGATTCGCGCCAAGAAGTACGTCCGGTTCCACGAGCTGTATCGCTGGCCGCTCGCGGCCGCGCTCGGCTTGCTGCTGAGCGAGCTCGCGTTGCTCGCGTGGAAGGGGCCGGTGCCGTGACGTGGGGTATGGACGTTCCCGTCGTGGGGTGGCTGGCGCTGGCGGCGCTCCCGCTGGCCGCCGGCGCGCTGGCATGGCACCACCGGCGGCGCGTGCAACGCGTGGCGCAGCTCGGCACACCGCAGGCGATCGCGCGCCTGGCGCCGGCGGGTGTCGGCAGGCCGCCGGTCGCGCGCGTGGTGCGGCTCGGCCTGGCGCTCACCTGCGTCACGCTCGGACTCGCGGGCCCGCGCTGGGGCGAGGGGACGAGCATCGTGCGTGCGAAGGGGCTCGACGTCGCCATTGCCATGGACGCGTCGCTCTCCATGACGGCCGAGGACGAGCGCCCGAGCCGGTTGCAGCGCATGCGCCAGGAGGTGCGCCGCTACCGGGCCGCGTCGCCGGGGGACCGGAACGCGCTCATCGCGTTTGCCGGCAAGAGCTACATCCTGACGCCGCTCACCACCGATGGCGGCGCCATCGAGCTGTACCTCGACAACTTCGATCCCAACATCGTCGGCCTTGCGGGCACGGCTATGGCGCCGACCATCATCCAGGGCACGCAACTGCTCCAGGCCGCGAACGGATCGGCGAGTCGCGTGCTGGTGATCATGAGCGACGGGGAGGCGTTCGACGACCACGACGCCGCGATCGCGGCGGCCAAAGCCGCGAAAAAGGCTGGGATCGGCATCGTCACCGTCGGCTTCGGCAC
Source organism: uncultured Gemmatimonas sp. (assembly GCA_964556915.1). Classification (GTDB taxonomy): domain Bacteria; phylum Gemmatimonadota; class Gemmatimonadetes; order Gemmatimonadales; family Gemmatimonadaceae; genus Fen-1231. The sequence goes on along the minus strand of CAZKYG010000041.1, from coordinate 16,048 downwards.
CGAGGAGGGCACCACGATCCCGGTCCGCCAGGGCGCGGACGTCGTCAACAAGCGGGACGCCGACGGCGAGGTCGTGATCACGAAGTACGATCCATCGTTCCTGCGCGACATCGCGGAGGCGGCCGGCGGCGAGTTCATAGCCGCCACCGACGGCGACCGCGGAGGACGCATCGCGCGCGCCCTCGCCCGCATGGATGCGGAACAGCGAGACATCGAGGAAGGGCTCTCGCGGCCGCTGCACCTGGCCTGGTTCCTCGTTCCCGCCGTGGTGCTGCTCCTGCTCGATGCGTGGCGCACCGATGGCGGAACCTGGAGCCGCGTGCGCCGCCTCCTGCACCTCGCGGCGCCGGCCGTGGTGGTGATCCGCCTCGTGACCGGTGCGGTCGTCGCCGCGGCGCCGCGGCCGGCGGACGCGCAGGGAGCCCCGACGCTCTATCGCGAGGGCCGGTTCGGCGAGGCGGCCGCGGCGTGGCGGCGTCTCGTCGAGAAGGGCGACGAGCGACTGGCGACGATGTACAACCTCGGCACGTCGCTGCTGCGCGCCGATTCGTTGGCGACCGCCGAAGAGGCGCTCGAACGCGCCGCTGCCAGCCCGGAGAGCGCGGTGCGGCGCAAGGCGCTCTTCAACCTCGGGCTCTCGCGGCTGAAGCGCGCCGTGCGTGCGGACGAACCGGACCGCCAGCGCGCCGCCGACGGCGCGATCGCCGCGTACCGCGCGCTGCTGCTCGAACAGCCCGATGACGGCGACGCGAAGTGGAACTACGAACTGGCGTTGCGCGCGCGCCGGCAGGCGCAGGGGGGCGGCGGAGCGCGCGAACAACCGCAGAGCGCGCCGCAGGAGTCGCCGGCGAGTCCGCAGGCGCCGCAGCCCACGATGTCGCGCCAGCAGGCGGAGCAGCTGCTGGCGGCGGCGTCGCGCGAAGAGCGCGAGACGCAGGCGCGCAAACAGGCGGGCACGCGCGCACAGCGCCCACCGGGTGGCAAGGAATGGTAGGGATCGCGCTCCTCGGCGCCCTGCTGCTGCAGGGCGCGGCCCCGGGGCAGCTCCCGGAGGTCGTGACGCGCTCGCGGGTGGATCCCTCGCGCGGGGTGGATTTCCACGCGCGGGTGTCGCCCGACACGATCTACGTCGGCCAGCAGGCGAGCTACGAGCTCGGCGTGTTCCTCGATCAGGACACGCGACAGCGCATCCGGCGCAACCCGGAGTTCCAGCCACCGGAAACGCGCGACCTGCTCTCGTACGACCTGCGCGACCCCGCCGGCGGCTCGCTGTCGGCGACGATCGGCGGACGCCCGTACGACCTCCACGTGTTCCGCCGGGCGCTGTTCGCGCTCGCGCCGGGGCGGTATCGCATTCCGCAGGCGCGGCTCACGTATGCACTGCCGCAGACGGCGAGCTTCTTCAGTCGCGAGGAGAGCTACACGCTCCGCTCCGAGGACGTGTCATTCGTGGCCGTGGAGCCGCCGGCCGCGGGTCGCCCCGCCGACTGGGCCGGTGCCGTCGGCGTATGGCGGGCCAGCGCCCGGGTGGACACGGCGCGCGGGCGGGCGGGCGAGCCGTTCGTGCTCACGTTGCGAATTGAGGGGCAGGGCAACGTCACGCTGCTGCCGCGTCCGCGCGTCCTGGTGCCATGGGCGTCCGTGGTGAGCGCGGACGAACGCGTACGGCTCGACTCGTCGCCGCCGTTGCTCGGGGGATGGAAGGAGTTCGACTGGCTGGTCACCCCGGCCGAGTCGGGCGCCCGACGGGTGCCGGCGATCCGGTACGCGTATTTCAACCCGCGCGCGCGCCGGTACGAAGTGGCCATGAGCGATCCCGTCGACGTGCGCGTGGCGACCGGCGACGTAACGGCGGCCGGGACGGCGCCGGACGCGGTTCCGGTGTCCGCGACGCCAGCCGAGCCTTCGCCACCGCCGATTGTGCCGTCGCTCGGGCCGGATGCTCTCCCCCTGTTCGGGACAACGCCCGTCGCGCTCGCCCTCGTGCTGCTTGGGCCGCTGGCGGCCCTCGGCGCATGGATCGCGCGGCGGCCGCGCCGGCCACTCCCGGCGCCTACGGTCGAACAGCGGCTGGGCGCGGCGGCGACCCTCGGCGGCGACGAAGCGGTGCGGGCCGCACGACGAGCGTTCGTCGACGGGCTGCGCGCGCGGACCGGCATCGATCCCACCCACTGCACGGATCCCGGCGCGCTCGCGGCGGCTCTCCGGCGGGTCGGCGTGAGCGACCGCGCCGCAGCCGCGGTGGAATCGTTGCTCGCGGCGTTCGATGCGGCGTGCTTCGCGGCGGCGGCGACGCCGGCGCGCCGCGGGTCCGCCTGGGCGGATCAGGCGCGCGAGGCGCTCGCCACCGTGGACGGTGAGGCGTGCTTGCCGTCGGGAACGCGTTCGCGCCCGCGCCGTCGTCCCGGCGCCCGGGCGGGGGCTGCCATGGTTCTGGCGGCCCTTGCTGTCGGTGCGGCGCCGAAGGCCGCCCGGCCGCAAGCGGCGGCGGACGCGTTCGCGTCCGGCGCGACGGCGTACGCCGGACGCGACTACGTTCGTGCGGCGCGGTATTTTGACGACGCCGCGCGGGCGTCTCCGTCGTCCGTCGCAGCGTGGCAGAACCTCGGCGCCGCGGCGATGCTTGCCCACGACACCGGCACGGCCGTGGTCGCCTGGCAACGTGCGCTGCGACTGGATCCGGTCAATGGGGACGTCAGGACGCGGCTCGCGACCGTGCGTGCGCCGCAGGATGCCGGGTACGCAGCCGTACCGGCGATTCCGGAACCCCTGGCGACGGTGCTGGCCGGCCTCCTCTGGACGGTCGGATGGGGCCTCACTGCGCGCCAGGCATGGCGTCGGCGCCCGGCGCGGCGTCTGGCGCTCATCACCGCCGTCGTCGGGGGCGCGGCGGTGGGGGCCGCCTGGGAGTTCGACCGCCGCCTCGCCGCGCGCGACCTTGCCGTGGTGACCGATCCCGCGCCGCTGCGCTCGATCCCCGCGCTTGGCGCGGAGTCCGGTGCAACGCCGATGATCGGCGAGGTGGGGCGCATCACCGCGCGGGACGGGGTCTGGGTCCGGATCCGGCTCGACGACGTGCGCTGGGGGTGGATGGCCGCCGACCACGTGCGTCCGCTGCGCCGCGATTGACCGCGCGCGCACCCGCGCGAAATTGCGCCTCCTGATGCCCGCCACCCGGATTGCCGTGCTCCCGCCGGCCGTCGCCGACCAGATCGCGGCCGGCGAGGTGGTCGAACGACCGGCGTCGGTGGTCAAGGAACTCGTCGAGAACGCGCTCGATGCCGGGGCCACCGCCATCGATGTGACGGTGGCGGAGGGCGGGCGGACGCTCGTGCGCGTCGCCGACGATGGCCATGGCATGGAACCGGGCGATGCGTCGCTCGCGGTGGAGCGCCACGCCACGTCGAAGATCACGTCGGCGGCCGACCTCGTTGGCGTGTCGAGCTTCGGCTTTCGCGGCGAGGCCCTGCCGTCCATCGGTTCGGTGTCCCGCCTCGAGATTCACACCGCGACGTCGGACGGCGCAGGCACGCGGCTGCGCGTCGTGGGCGGACGTCGCGAGACGCCGGACGTGGCCGCCCGCCGCCGCGGCACCACCGTCACCGTCGAGCAGTTGTTCTTCAACACGCCGGCGCGCCTCAAGTTCATGAAGGGCGCGCGCAGCGAATGGCGCGCGATCCAGGACACGCTGACCACGGTGGCGCTCGCGCGCCGCGACGTGCGGCTCACCGTAACGCACGACGGCAGGGAGGTCATGTCGCTCGCGCCCGCGGCCTCGCTGCGCGAGCGTGTGGTCGCACTCTGGGGTGCAGCCGCGGCCGAATCGCTGGTCGAGGTGGACGACGTGAGCGGTCCGGTCCGGGTGACGGGCCTCGTCGAGCGCCCGGCGGACGTCGGCCTGGCGAGCCGCCGCGTATTCATCTCGGTCAACGGCCGCGCCGTGCGCGACGCGGGCATCGTGCGCGCGGCCGAGGCCGCATACCGGTCGACGATTCCTTCCGGGGTGCGCCCTAGCGTGCTGCTGGAGCTGACCGTCCCCGCGCGTGACGTTGACGTGAACGTGCATCCGGCCAAGGCGGAAGTACGGTTCCGCGATCGCTGGACGCTGGAGCGCGCCGTCGAGCGTGCCGTGCGTCACACGCTCGGCACCGGGGACTCGGCCCCGTTCACCTATGTGCCGCGCGCCGGCGCGTTCACGGACGCCGCCCGCCCGGTGGATGTCGAGGTCCTCGCCTCGCGGCCGCAGGCCGGAGGTCCGCTGTTCCACGCCGAGCCCGCGGACGCCTCAGGCGCCACGGGCGTCAGCGATACGCGTGCCGACGCCGCCGGCGCCGCGGCGACGGCCGGCCGGTCGACCGGTGACGACGGTGGCGCCGCGACCGACGTCATCGTCCCGCCGCTCGTGCAGGTCCGGCGTACCTGGATGATGTTCGAGTCGGATGCCGCCGTGGTGCTCATCGACCAGCACTCGGCGCACGAGCGCATCCTCTACGAGCGTTTCATGACGGGCATGGCGGGTGGCGGCACCGCCGCGTCACAAGCGCTCCTCTTTCCGCTCACGCTCCACCTGTCGCCCGGCGAATTCGAGGCGTTCGATGCGCACCGCGACCTCTTTGCGAAGCTCGGGTTCGCGGCGGAGCCGTTCGGCGGCCTCGCGGTCGCCGTGCACGCCGTGCCCGCGCCCCATGCGCGTTTCGACGCGGAGCGCTGCCTCCGCGAAACGCTGGCGATGCTGGCGGGGGATCGGTCGAACGCCACGCTCGCCCGTCACGAGCGCCTCGCGGCCACGGTCGCGTGCAAGGCCGCCATCAAGGCCGGTGATGCGCTGTCGGCGGACGAGATGCGCGCGCTGTACGTCGGGCTCGCGCGTACCACGTTACCCGCGCACGATGTCCACGGCCGGAGCACGATCGTCCAGCTGACGTGGGATGAGCTCGAGCGCCGTTTCGGGCGTCGCTGACGCGGCGGGCAGCGCGTGATCCGCATCATCTGCGGGCCGACGGCCGCCGGAAAGTCGGCGGTGGCGATGGCGCTCGCCGAGCGCCGCGGGCTCACCATCGTCAGCGCCGACTCGCGGCAGGTGTACCGCGGGTTCGACATCGGGACGGCCAAGCCCTCCGCCGCGGACCGTGCACGCGTGCCGCACGTCGGACTCGATGTCGCGTCGCCGCTCGAGCGTTGGTCGGCGGCGCGCTGGGCGGACGACGCCGTGCGGTCGATCGAGGTGCTCGGAGAGGACCGCGTCGTGGTGGTCGGCGGGACGGGACTGTACCTTCGCGCCCTCACGGCACCACTGTTCGACGAGCCGATGCTCGACCCGGGGCGCCGCGCCGCGCTCGCCGCCGAAATCGACGCGTGGCCCACCGACCGCCTCCGGCAGTGGACGGCGCGGCTCGATCCCGCACGCGCGCACCTCGGACGGGCGCAACTCCTGCGCGCGGTGGAAGTGGCGCTGCTCACGGGCCGGCCCCTTTCCGAATGGCACCGCACCAACGCGCGGGCGCCGCGGTTCCGCGCCCGCTGGCTCGTCGTGGACCCAGCGGAATCGTTGCCGCTGCAGGTCGCGTCCCGCCTCGACGCGATGCTGGCCGGCGGCTGGGCCGACGAAGTCCGCGACCTCGCGCGCACGGTGGCGCCCGACGCGCCCGCGTGGCAGGCCTGCGGCTACCGCGTGATGCGGGACATGGTGGCCGGGGCGCTCGGGGGCGCAGCGGCGCGCAACGCTATACTTGTGCAGACCCGCCAGTACGCGAAGCGCCAGCGCACCTGGTTCCGGCACCAGCTCGAGGGACTCGACGTGACGCGGATCGATCCGCGTGCACCGGCGACCCCGGCGACGGTCGATGCCTGGTGGAATGCGGAGGACGCCACGTGAAGGTCGGTATCACCTGTTATCCCACTTACGGCGGATCGGGCGCCGTCGCTACCGAACTCGGCATTGCCCTCGCCGCGCGCGGACACGAGGTGCACTTCATCGCGTACGAGCAGCCGTTTCGCCTGCCGGTGTTCGTGCCCCGCGTCACGTTTCACGAGGTGTCGCTCGGCAACTATCCGCTGTTCCAGTATCCGCCGTACGACCTGGCCCTTGCCGTGAAGATGCACGAGGTCGCCCTCGAGCAGTCGCTCGACCTGTTGCACGTGCACTACGCGATTCCGCATGCGACGAGCGCGTGGCTCGCCAAGCAGATGCTCGGCGAGTCGGGTCGGCGGCTGCCCGTTGTCACGACGCTCCACGGCACCGACATCACCATCGTGGGGCAGGACCACTCGTACCACGCGATCACGAAGTTTTCGATCGAGAAGTCGGACCGGATCACGGCCGTCTCGCAATTCCTCAAGGATGAGACGATCCGGGCGTTCGGTTGCGCCAACGAACGCGTGGACGTGATCCCGAACTTCATCGATCCGGTCGTGTATGCGCCCGAGCGCCGCGATCCCGCGCTGCGCCGCGAACTCGCCGGCGGCCACCCCCTCATCATCCACATCTCCAACTTCCGGCCCGTGAAGCGCGTGCGCGATATCGTCGCCACGTTCGCGCGCGTGCGCGAAACCGTGCCGGCGGTGCTGGTGATGGTCGGTGACGGCCCGGATCGTGCCGGCGCCGAGGACGAAGCCCGCCGCCTCGGCGTGCGTGATCACATCCGGTTCCTCGGGCGGATCGACGCGGTCGCACCCCTGCTCGCCGTCGCGGACGTGTACCTGCTCACGACCGATCGCGAGAGCTTCGGTCTCAGCGCGCTGGAGGCCATGGCCTCCGGCGTTCCCGTCGTGGCGGCGGGAGTCGGCGGCATCGGCGAAGTCGTCGAGGACGGCGTGACCGGGGCGCTGCGTCCGGTGGGCGATGTTGCCGCGTTCGCGGCCGCCGTCACGCAACTGATCCAGGATCGCGCACTGTGGGAGCGCCAAAGTCGCGCCGCCGTCGCGCGGGCACGCGCGCTCTTCGCCAAGGACGATGTCGTGTCACGCTACGAAGGCGTCTACCGCTCATTGGGCTGAGCCGTGCCTCCGGAACCGACCATTCTCCAGGCCGCGGTCCTTGGCCTGCTGCAGGGGCTCGCGGAATTCCTCCCGATCAGCAGCTCCGCGCACCTGTCGCTCGCGCCGTGGGCCTTCGGGTGGCCGGAGCCCGGACTCGCATTCGACGTGGCGTTGCACCTTGGCACGCTCGTCGCCGTGCTCTGGTACTTCCGGCGCGACTGGATCGCGCTCTGGCGGGCGGCGCTGGCCTCGGTGCGTGCGCGCGGCCTTGCCGGGCCGGATGGCCGGCGCCTCGGAATGCTCGTGGCCGCCACCGTGCCAGGCGCCGCCATCGGCTATGCATTCCAGAAGCAGGCGGAAACGATCTTTCGCGCCCCGGCCCTCACCGCCGCCGCGCTCATGGTCATGGGAGTCATCCTCTGGGTCGTGGATTCGCGCGCTCCGAGCAGGCGCCCGCTCGCCGAGATGACCTGGCGCGACGCGCTCATGATCGGCCTTGCGCAGGCGTGCGCGATCGTCCCGGGCGTTTCACGGTCGGGCGGTACGATCACCGCGGCCCGCGCGCTCGGGTTCGACCGCGGAGGCGCGGCGACCTTCAGCTTCCTCATGTCGATGCCGATCATAGGTGCGGCGGCGGCGCTCAAGGCGCCCGAGGCGCTGGGCGCGCCGCACCTTGCGCCCGTGCTGGTGGGAATGGTCGCGGCGGCCGTGAGCGGATGGGCTGCCATCGCCGGGCTGCTCACCTTCCTGCGGACACGAGGGTTCGGCGCCTTCGCCGCCTACCGGCTGGTCCTGGGCGCCGCGGTGCTCGCGCTCGTGTGGATGAGGTCGCGGTGAACGGGACGCTGGACGGGTTGGACACGGCGCAGGTGGCGGCGGTGGCCGGCGCGCCGCTCGCGTGGGTGTTTGCATCGGTCGGGTCGACGATGGACGAGGCCCACCGCCTCGCCGAGTCGGGAGCACCATCGGGCGCGCTCGTGGTGTCCGACGTGCAGCGGGCCGGGCGCGGCCGGCTGGGCCGCGTGTGGTCGTCGGCCGCGGGGCAGGGTCTCTGGATGACGTCCATTCACCGCGGCGTCGACACGCGGGCGCTTGACTGCCTCACCATCCGCGTGGGCCTGCAACTGGCTCAGGCGCTGGATGCCCACGCCGGCGAGCCGGTACGTATCAAGTGGCCGAACGACCTGATCCTGCGCGCCGGCAAGCTCGGGGGAATCCTCGTCGAGACCAGGTGGCGCGACATGTCGCTCGAATGGGTGGCGGTAGGGGTGGGCGTCAACCTGCGCGTGCCGCACGACCAGCCGCGCGCGGCCGCCCTCGTGCCGGACACCCGGCGGCGCGACGTGCTCGCCGCCGTGGCGCCCGCCGTGCGTTTCGCGTGCCAATGCGTGGGCGACCTTTCGGCCGACGAACTGCGCTCGTTTGCGTCGCGGGACGCGGTTCGCGACGCCGCGATCGTCGAGCCGGCGGTGGGCCGTGCCCGCGGCATCGACGCTACCGGCGCGCTCCTGGTGGATTCCGCGGAGGGACGGCAGCTGTTTCGCCGTGGATCGCTCGTGCTTGCTCCGGAGGCTTCATGAACATCGTCATCGACGCCGGCAATTCCGAAACCACCATCGGCACCTGCCATGGGCTCTCCGTGATGGAGCGCTGGCGCATCACGACCGAGGCCTCGCGCACGCCCGACGAGATCTTCCTGACCCTCAGCGCACTGCTGGCAACCGCGCGGAAGGGACGATCCCGCATCACCGGAGCCGCGATCGGTTCCGTCGTTCCGGCGCTGACCACGGCGCTCGCGGAGGCCTGCGAACGGATCGCCGGAGCGCCCCCGGTGATCGTGGATGGCCGGTCGAAGCTGCCGATCCGGCTCGAGGTGGACGAGCCGCTCACGGTCGGCGCGGACCGCATCATCAACACGCTGGCGGCCAGCCGCCTGCACCGACGCGACTGTATCGTCGTCGACCTTGGCACGGCGACAACGTTCGACTGCATCACGGCCGACGGCACGTTCCTGGGCGGGGTGATCGCGCCGGGCGTCCAGATCGCCGCCGAGTCGCTGTTTCGTCGCACGTCGAAGCTGTCCGCCACCGAGCTGGTGGCGCCCAGGAGCGTGATCGGCACCCGGACCGAAGAGTGCATCCGCGCTGGCGTCGTGCTCGGCGCCGCGGAATCGATTGACGGGTTGGTCCGCCGCATCAAGCAGGAGTGGCCAAACCCGGAGCCGCCGATGGTGATCGCCACCGGCGGGCTTGCGGTCCGGTTCGGGGCCTTATGCGAGCAGTTCGATCGCATCGAGCCCGATCTCACGCTGATCGGTCTCGCCATGGCGCACGAGCTGCTCACGGTAAAGAAGAAGGGCTCGGGTCGGCGCCGATAGCGTGATGTAAGTGACTGGTTGACAACGCCTTCCGGCTGACGAAATGCGTCGGCCGGCGGCATGGTTGGGCTAGGGAACGGTGGCCTCCAGGTCAGGCCATACTGGGCCAGGCCGCTAGCACTCATGTGGTGCGAGTGCTAATATCCTCGTGTTGGTTTCACTTTGAACCCACAGCACGAGGATCAGGCAACATGGCAGCAAAGACCGCATCAGCGCCCAAGGTCGCGCCGCTCTCGGACCGGGTGGTGGTCAAGCCGCTCGAGGAAACCGAGCAGATGCGCGGCGGGCTGTACATCCCCGACACCGCGAAGGAAAAGCCGCAGCAGGGCGAAGTCGTCGCCATCGGCCCGGGCCGCACCGAGGACGGCAAGCGCGTCCCGATGGAAGTGAAGGTCGGCGACAAGGTGCTCTACGGAAAGTACTCCGGCACCGAGGTCACGATCGACGCCGTGCAGATGCTCATCCTGCGCGAGGCGGACATCCTGGCCGTGGTGGGGTGACACGGCGGTCGTGAGGCTTCCGGCTCCGGCACACCCCCAAACTCTCAACACTCAACTCTGAACTCATATGGCTGCCAAGGAACTGCATTTCAACACCGAGGCGCGTGCGGCGCTGAAGCGCGGCGTCGACCAGCTCGCCGAGGCGGTGAAGGTCACGCTCGGCCCGAAGGGCCGGAATGTCGTGATCGACAAGAAGTTCGGTGCGCCGACCGTCACCAAGGACGGCGTGACCGTTGCGAAGGAAGTCGAGCTCACCGATCCGCTCGAGAACATGGGCGCGCAGATGGTGAAGGAAGTCGCGACCAAGACGAGTGACAACGCCGGCGACGGCACGACGACGGCGACGGTGCTCGCCCAGGCGATCTTCCGCGAAGGCCTCAAGAACGTGACGGCCGGCGCGAACCCGATGGCGATCAAGCGCGGCATCGACAAGGCCGTCGAGGCGATCGTCGCGGAGCTGAAGAAGATCTCGGTCCCGACGTCGGGCAAGAAGGAGATCGCGCAGGTTGGCACGATCTCGGCGAACAACGACAAGGAGATCGGCGACCTCATCGCCGAGGCGATGGAGAAGGTCGGCAAGGACGGCGTCATCACGGTCGAGGAAGCGCGCGGCCTGGAGACGACGCTCGAGACCGTGGACGGCATGCAGTTCGACCGCGGCTACCTCTCGCCGTATTTCATCACGGATGCCGAGAAGATGGAGGGCGTGCTCGAGGACGCGTACATCCTCATCCACGACAAGAAGATCTCGTCGATGAAGGACCTCCTGCCGATCCTCGAGAAGGTGGCGCAGACGGGCAAGCCGCTGCTCATCATCGCCGAGGATGTGGAAGGCGAGGCGCTCGCGACGCTCGTGGTGAACAAGCTGCGGGGCACGCTGAAGATCTGCGCCGTGAAGGCGCCGGGCTTCGGCGACCGCCGGAAGGCGATGCTCGAGGACATCGCGATCCTGACCAAGGGCCAGGTCATCAGCGAGGAAGTGGGCTTCAAGCTCGAGAATGCCGTCCTGACGGACCTGGGCCGCGCCAAGCGGATCGTGGTGGACAAGGACAACACGACGGTCATCGACGGCGCCGGCGACACCGACAAGATCAAGGGCCGCATCAAGGAGATCGAGGTCGCGATCGAGAAGTCCACGAGCGACTACGACAAGGAGAAGCTCCAGGAGCGGAAGGCGAAGCTCGCAGGCGGGGTGGCCGTGATCAACGTCGGGGCCGCGACCGAGAGCGAGATGAAGGAGAAGAAGGCCCGCGTCGAGGACGCGCTGCACGCCACGCGCGCGGCGGTCGAGGAGGGCATCGTCCCGGGCGGCGGCGTCGCGCTGATTCGGGCGCAGGCGGCGCTGAAGAGCCTCAAGCTGGACGAGGACGAGCAGATCGGCGTGGATATCATCCGCCGCGCGATCGAGGAGCCGATCCGCATGATCGTGTACAACGCGGGTGGTGAAGGCTCGATCGTCGTCGAGAAGGTGCGCGCGTCGAAGGACCGCAACTTCGGGTACAATGCGCTCACGGATACGTATGAGGACCTCGTCGTGGCCGGCGTCATCGACCCGACGAAGGTGAGCCGCACGGCGCTGCAGAACGCGGCGTCGATCGCGAGCCTCCTCCTCACGACGGAAGCGCTGATCGTCGAGAAGAAGGAAGACAAGCCGGCCCCGGCCGCGCCGGGTGGCGGCATGGGCGGGATGTACTAGGACGCCGGGACGCAGACGGTGCGGGGGCGGCGCGCAGGCGCCGCCCCCGTTCTGTTTTTCCGACCCGGCGACGGCGCCGCAGGCCCGCCTCTGCCGCGCACGCCGATCGGCTTGCCGATGCAGGTCGCGGGGCAGCATACTGCGCGCATGTTCGTCGTCGCGCTCGCCGCGTCCGCATTGCTCGGGCTGGAGGGTGGCGCGTGCGCGTCGCCATATCGTGGCCCCCTGTCCGCGCCCACGGGCCTCTCGGGAGATCCGGCCGTGTCGCTCGGCGGAGTGCCCGGTCACTTCGACGTGCCGGCAGCGGTCGTCGCGCCACCGTCGACGTTCGCGATCTCGTACAATGACGCCCTCCAGCGATCGGCCCACACGGGACCGTGGCGCCAGCAGAACGGGTTCCTCGCGTTCGAGTTCCTCCCGCGCCTGACGCTCAGCGCGCGCGCCGCCGTTATTGACGACTCCCTGGCTCCGCCGCTCGTCGATCCCCTCCGGGACCTGTCGGCGAACGTGCAGTTCCTGGTGACGCACGAGTCAGGGGCATGGCCCGCGCTCGCTCTCGGAGCGCTGGACATCAACGGTGCCAACGACCTGTATAACGCCCGGTACGCCGTGGCAACGAAGACCTGGTTCGGGCGCATCCGTACGACGGCCGGGTACGCAAGCGGCCGTCTCGTGCACGGCGTGATTGGGGGCGTGATGCTGGGCCTGTGCGGCGGCATCTCGCTCGTGGCCGACTACGAGGACGGTGCGCCGAGCTACGGCATTCGCGCGTCGCCGTTTGCCGGGACGTTCGCGCGCCTGGGGTTCGCACCGTCGGTCGACGTCGTTCGCTATCGCAACGGCCGTCCCGTGGTCAACCTGTCGGCGCACTTCGCGCTCCCCGGAGGCGACCTGGTCTCGCCCAACCGGGCGGATCGGCCGGACTCCGTCGCCGCCGCGAGGTGGCACCCGCGCGCGGACGGAACGGGCATCGGTCGTGGTGCCGATGCGGTCGCACGAGCGTTGACCGCGCGGGGATTCGAGAACGTCCGCGTGCGGGACTCGATCGACGTGCTTCGGGTGGCGTACGAGAATCGCGTCTTCTGGCGTGACGAATGGGCGGCGTTCGGGCGTGTGCTTGGGGACGTCGTGGACCACGCTCCCGCGTCCACTACACGCATCGAGGTCGTCATCCTGCGCCTCGACCTGGCGGTGATGCGCGTGGAGATGCCCATCGCGGCGGCGCGCGATTTCCTGTCCGGCATCCTGCCGCCGGCCGGGTTCGCTCGCGTGATGCAGGTGTCCGACACCTACCCCGGCGATGCGGCGCTCGAGGACGCCCCAGCGGCGAATCGCAGCGCGTGGCGCGTTGATGTGACCGCCCGGCCGAGGGTCGAGACGCTCGTCATGACGGAAAGCAGTCCTGCGGAGGCGCGCGTGAGCGTGCTGCCCGAAGCGGTGGCACAGCTCGGTCGCGGCGTGACGATTACCGCGCGCCGGGCGATCGAGGTGTACACCACGGAGCGCTTCTGGGTGAACGTCGCCGATCCGAATGCTGACCGGCTGCTGGTGAACGTGGCTCGGCCGCTGCCGGGCGGGTGGCTTGCCGGCGCCATCAGCCAGCTGAGCGTGGGGCGATTCGGGCATCGAGAGGTCGGTGCCGCGAACGAGGTGCTGCTCCCGCTGTCCGGGGGCCGCGTCTCCCTCGGCGGCGTGATCGCCGTGTTCGGCGAGACCGCGGCCCACCCGGACCGGTCGGTCGCGCTGGGAAAGGTCCGGCTGCTCGATGCGCCTACCGGGCTTTCCGCGTCCGTGACCGCCGGCCGCTTCCTGAATGGCGATGTTGGCGCCGCACTCGAGGTGCAGCGGCTCTTCGGGCCGGCAGAAGTCGCGTTTGGACTTCGCGCAACGAACTTCCAGTCGGTGGCCGGGCTTCGCGTGACCGTGCCGCTCGGGTTGTCTCGCAACGTTCGTCCCGCGCCGCTCCGCGTCACGTGGCCCGGATATCACACGCAGGGAATCGAGAGCACTGTTCTCGCTCGCCTGCCGGTTCTCCGTCGCGACGTTGGAATTCCCCTCGAGACGGGCAACGACCTCTGGGACGCGGTACGCGCACGGGACCGCCTGTACACCACCATGTTGCTCGCGCATCTCGATGATGTTCGGGACGCGGCGAATCAGGGCCGGCGATGAATGCTGGTCGTCGTCGGCCACGGGCGTGATTGAGCGGCATCCGCGTAGCGGGCCGCGCGGCGACTCCCGCCTGGCTAGATGGCCAGGGCGAGCTGGCAGACTCCGGCCGCTTCGCCGATGGGGGCGCTGGGGGCGCGGCGCACCGCCGCGGACAGCGACGCCCGACGCGCGCGACGCGTGATCCCGCGCCGCGTCGCGGCGCACGCGACGGCCGGGGTGTTGTTCACGACGCTCAGGTGCAGCAGCAGCACGGCACGCAACTCGGCGCTCGACACTGCATCCATGAAGGCGGCGCACTGCGCATTGCTCAGGTGGCCCCTCTCGCCGGCAATGCGCTCCTTGAGGCGCCACGGATAGGGACCGTTCCGGAGCATCTCCAGGTCGTGGTTGGCCTCGACGCACAGGAGATGGACGCCGGCGAACGCTCGCGCGAGGGCCTGTGACGGGACGCCGAGGTCGTGGGCGATGCCGGCGCGAATGCCCGACGCCCGGTCGGTCACGGCGACGGCGATGGGTTCGTTCGCGTCGTGCGCGACGGGAACCACGGCCACCTCAAGTCCGCCAATGCGCACGCGATCCTGCACCACCCGCGCACGGGCGCGTACCGGTTCGGGCAGTGCGCGGATCGTGCCGGCGCTTGCGTAGATCGTCCATGGCCAGCGCTTCACTGCGTGCCCCAGCCCGTGCACGTGATCCACATGCTCGTGCGTCACCACGACGGCACTGATCGTCTCGGGGTGCACCCCGGCGGCGCGCAGGTGCGCCCGGAGGATGCGTGGACCGAGCCCGCAGTCGACCAGGATGCGGGTTTCGCCCGCATCCACGAGGAGCGCGTTGCCGCTGCTGCCGGACGCCAGTGCGACGATCCGCATCAGCGGGCGCGACGCGGGACGCGCGACGCGGCGTCGGACCCGCGGCGCGCCGGACGGGATTGGTGCCCCCCGCTCGCGCGCCACGCTTCGGCGAGTGCCCGGCGCAGTCCGGAGGGGAGTTTCACCGATCGGCGTCCCATGACATGCGCGGCGACATCGAGGAACTTGTCGAGCTCGTACCGTTCGAAGGGTGGTCGGTCGCCCCATGCGAACGGCGGCACGTACCTCGCCGGTGCGCGATCGCCAAAGACGTTGGCGCCCGCCCCGATGGTTGTGCCCGTCGTCAGGCGCGTGCCGATCGCCGTCTTGGCATGGTCGCCCACCAGCGCGCCGAGAAACTGCAGCCCCGTGTCGTGCGGTCCCCGGCGGTTCTCGACGCGCACGGACCCGTAGCTGTTCTTGAGGTTGCTGGTGGTCGTGCCTGCGCCGAGGTTCACCCAGCGCCCGATGATGGAGTGCCCGACGAAGCCGTCGTGGGCCTTGTTCGCGTGGCCAGCGACCGTCGCGACGCTCATCTCGCCGCACACCCGGGAATGCTCGCCGATTGCGCAACAGGCGAAACGGCCGCCTGCTACGATCGTGCCCTCGCCGATGATGCACGGCCCGGCGATTCGCGTGAAGGCGGCGATCCGCGCGCCGGCGCGCACGACCACGTCGCCGCCGGTCGTGTCGACGACCACAAACGGTTCGAGGTGAGCGCCCCGCTCGACCGCCAGCCGGTGCTCACCCAGGACCGTGACGTGCGCGGGCGGCTCCCCGGGCACCTCGGCTGCCAGGACGGCCAGGTCGTCGGCGAGCATCTCGGGCAGCAGGCGCACCAGGTCCCACGCGGCACCGATCCACCAGCCGCGAATCGATCGCCTGCCCGTGCGCGCAAGGCTTGAGAGATCCGTGGCCCCGTGCGCGAACGCGGAGAGCGGCGTCGCCTCGGCAAGACGAACCGCCACGATCGCGCCGGCGGCGCGGAGCGAGTCCCCGGGCTGCAGCGCCACGGGGGTGCCGCCCGCGGAGGCCAGCGCCGGCGCGAATCGCGCGTTCACGACCACCGTTCCGCGCGGGAGCCTGCCGCGCGTCCGCGCGCGAGGCGATCCGAACTCGGTGAACGCCGACAGGTGGTCCGCGCCGATGAAGCCGGTCGGGTGCATGCCGAGCGCGCGCGCCCAGCGGTCCCGGAGCAGCAACGCGCCGGCACGGAGTTCACCGAACGGGCGCGTGAGCGCGAACGGTTCGGCCTGCCGGGCCGTGACGTCGTCGTAAAGAACGAACCCGCTCATCGGGTGCGCACGTCGTCCGGCAGCGTGTCGAGCAGGGTCTTGAGATCCGTGGCGCGCTCCACCGTTGTCACCAGCGTCATGCCGTCGAGGGCCACCACCACGAGGTTGTCCACGCCGTAGCACACGACGGTGGTCCCGTCGGCGTGCACCACATTGTCGTGCGCGTCCCGGAGCACCAC
>CAZKYG010000040.1:0-2973 GCA_964556915.1 uncultured Gemmatimonas sp. | reverse complement strand
GGCCGCGCCGACCCCCGCGCACAGCACGGCGGCGAGCACCATCGGCACTCTGGATCCCCGCTTCGGCGGGGGCGGCACCATGCGCGGCGGTGGACCCGGCGGGCCCACACCGACCTTCGTCGGCTCGCCCGGGATCTCGAGATCCGTCGACGGGCGCACGACCGGCGCCAGCACGGTTTCTCCGAGCGGATCGACCTTCTCGTCCAACCCGCTCAGACTAGCGCAGGTCAGCGCGCGAGCGAGGCGAGCTCGGCGGTCGAGAAGAAGAAGGCGATTTCTTCCTTCGCCGTCTCGGGCGCGTCGGAGCCGTGGACCGCGTTGCGCTCGATGTCGGTCGCGAACTCCTTGCGGATCGTGCCGGGGTTGGCCTTCTCCGGGTTGGTCGCGCCCATCACCTCGCGGTTCTTCGCGATCGCGCCCTCGCCCTCGAGCACCTGCACGATGACCGGACCCTCGGTCATGAACTTCACGAGCCCCGCGTAGAACGGGCGCTCCTTGTGGACGGCGTAGAACGCCTTCGCCTGCGCCTCGGTGAGGCGCACCATGCGCGACGCGACGACGCGGAGGCCGGCGGCCTCGAACTTCGCGGTGATCGGACCGATCACGTTCTTCGCGACGGCGTCGGGCTTGATGATGGAAAACGTGCGCTCGATAGCCATAGGGCACGCTTCATATCACCAAACCGCTTACCGAGCGTGCGGACGGAACACCAGCTTGGCCGCCGCCAGGGCGCCCTGCTTCCACGGGACGCGGTGCGTGACCCCGGCCGCCCCGAGGGTATCGGCGTGGGCGCAGTACCACTCGTAGTTCCTCACGAGCGCCGCCTTGTTCGAGAACCGCGGCGTCCACCCCAGGCGCTCGCGCGCGCGATCGATCGACACGAACGAGTCCTCGGTCACCGTCTCGTAGATCCACGGATACAGCGGCGACAGCTTGAGCCGCTCGAGCCCGCGCAGCGCCCAGATCGCCGGCGCCACCGGCAGCGAGCGGATCCTGCCGCCGTGCCCCGCGGCGTCGAGCACCGCCTGGAAGTCCTCGCGCAGCGTCGTGAAGTCCGAGGCGCCGAGGTTGAAGGTGTCGTTCACGCGGTCGGCCGGCAGCGTCCCGCACAGCACGATCGCGTCGCACAGGTCCTCGACGTCGAGCAGCTGGTAGCGGTTGTCGCCGCGCCCGAGGATCGGGAAGTCGCGGCCCTCGCGGGCCCACTCGTACATCAACGCGAACACGCCGAGCCGCTCGGGCCCGACGAACGACTTCGGGCGCACGATCGCGACGGTCTGCCCGCGCCCGCGCGCGGCGATGCAGACCTCCTCGGCAAGGACCTTCGCGATCCCGTACGGCCCGACGCCGTGCATCGGGTCCGACTCGACCAGCGGGTGGTGGTCCGGCACGCCGTAGACCGCCGTCGAGCTGACGTGGACGATCCGCCGCGCGCCCGCGGCCTCGAGCACGATCCGCGTGCCGTCGACATCGATCGTGTGGATCTCGTCCGGCGCGTACAGCGGCAGCGCGGCGGCCGCGTGGACCACGACGTCGCACCCGTCCACGGCGCGCGCGACCACCCCGGGATCGCGGATGTCGCCGCGGACCTCGCGGATCCGGCCGACCTCGGGATAGGTGAACGGCTCGCGGTCGAGCGACACGACGGCGTGGCCGCGCGCGAGCAGGGCTCGGACGAGGTTGATGCCGAGGAACCCGGCACCGCCGGTGACCAGCCACTTCATGCGTGGGGGAGTTTGCACTCTTTTCGTGGGATTGAATGCCGCACGGCGTTGCAAGGCCGGGCTTCTGCGCAACTCGCGCACGGCCGGAGGTGAGGCAAACGTGGATCGCTGATTGCTGACGACAGGCGTCATGAAGCGCGCCGCCGCCGTCCTGTTCTCGGTCGCTGTCGCCGGTTGCTCCGGTGGCCTGGGGTCGTCGTCCTCCAACCTCGAGGGCCCCGACCCGGGCCAGTGCGGGGTGATCGAGATGCACGTGTTCGGCATCCACGACGCGCCGGACGGCCAGGCGACGGTCGAGATCGACCGCCCGGGCAAGCACGTCGTCGTGGTGTCGGCGCACGACGCGGTGAACTGGAAGATCACGACCGGTCCGGGCGCGGAGCTGGTCCATGTCTACGCGGTCGGCGTCCACGAGCAGACGGTCGACGCGTCGGCGGCGGCCGGCGAGTTCGACGTCAAGACCGACAGCAAGGACACGACCGGCGTGCAGGGCTGCGGCTTCACCTGGCCGTACGACGGCGTACCGGGGTGCAACACGCGCGATCTCCTGCGGCTCGCGTCGGTGCGTACCGGCCACGACGCGAACAGCTTCGACGGCTGCCACTCGACGTCGGGCTGGGTGCTCGACGACCGCATGCACTCGATCTCGGACTGCTACGAGTCGTTCGACGGCAACCTCGTGAATCACTTCATCGCCGAGTGTGACGGCGGCAATGAAGGGCACTGTGGCAACGGCAGCGACACCGGGAGCAACGGTAGCGACACCTCCGGCGACGGCGGTCCGGTCTTCTACTAGGACCGACGTCTTTCTCGACGGACGTGCTATGACGTAGGTCGAGTGAACCGCAACCCGGCAATGGCCAAGCGCGACCGCGAGAACAAGAAGAAGGACAAGCAGCGCGCCAAGGAGGAGCGAAAGGCGGCGCGGAAGGCGGAGAAGGCCGCGGGTGGTCCCGGTGGCCCGCCGTCCGACCCGATCCTGCCGCGCCCCGACGAGACCACGGGCGACACGGCGACCGATACGCCGGCGGGTGCGACCGCTGCTCAGGGCGCGAGCTCGGGCACCGGCACGCCCGGGTAGAGCTCGTTCCACAGCTCCACCGCTGCCGTGTGGAGCTCCGCGCTCGAGGCCCTGGCGACCCGCTCGCCGGCGAGCTCGAGCCAGGGGCGAGCGGCGGTCTCGGGCGCGCGCGCGAGACCCAGGTGGCGCGCCAGGCCGGTGACGATCACGGTGCCGGCGCGCGCCTCG
>CAZKYG010000039.1:0-7692 GCA_964556915.1 uncultured Gemmatimonas sp. | reverse complement strand
AGCCGTACTCGAAGCCCATCACCGCCAGCTCGGACAGCGGGGAGTTGTAGATCTCGAACGCGCTCGCGGTGCCGGCGATGTGCTGCAGCGGCGTCCAGGTCTGGCCGGTCTTCACGTCGTGCAGCACCGCGTGCCGGTGCGAGAACGTCCCGCGCTCGGCGTCCTGCCCCGTGAGGCGGATGCTCGTGCCGTCGGCGAGGATCGTCGCGAACGCCAGCGCCTCGGCGTGACCCCAATCGATGCCGCCCACCGCGTCCATCACCTCGCGACGGCGCTCGAGCTGCTTGGCGAGGCGCGGATGCGGCGTGAATGTGTCGGGCCAGGTGAGCAGCGCATCGTTCACGGTGTGCAGCAGGTCCGCCTGCACCGACGTCACCGGCGGCTGGAACGGCTCGGCGACGTCCTCCGCGTCGTGCGACGCGGCCGAGCCGGATCCCTTCGTCGCGTCGTGGATGCGCTGGAGCTCCGCCGACACGGCCTTCTCGGCGGCATCCACGTCGGCCTCGGTGACCAGGCCTTCCTGCACCAGGCGACGGCCCCAGAGCTGCCGCACCGTCGGATGGCTGCGGATCCGGTCGTACACGAGCGGCTGCGTGTACGCCGGTTCGTCGCCTTCGTTGTGGCCGTGCCGCCGGTAGCCGACGAGATCCACCACGAAGTCGCGGCCGAACGTCGTGCGGTACGCCACCGCGATGCGCATCGCGATCACGCACGCCTCGGGATCGTCCGCGTTGACGTGGATAATCGGCATCTCGAAGCCCTTCGCGAGATCGCTCGCGAAGCGCGTCGTGCGCGCGTCCGACGGGTCGGTGGTGAACCCGACCTGGTTGTTGACGATGATGTGCAGCGTGCCGCCGACGGTGTAGCCGCGGAGGTGCGCGAGGTTGAACGTCTCGGCCACGATCCCTTCGCCCGGGAACGCGGCATCGCCGTGGATGCAGACCGGCACCACCGCGAACTCGTCGCGTTCGTAGGGATCGGTCGCGTTGCGCTGCAGCGCACGCGTCACGCCCTGGAGCACGGGGTTCACGATCTCGAGGTGGCTCGGGTTCGGCACGAGCGTCATCTGCACCGCGCGGCTGCCGACGGACACCTCGTGCGCGTAGCCGAGGTGGTACTTCACGTCGCCCGTGGCGGCGCCGCCCAGGTGGTCGTGACGCCCCTCGAACTCGGCGAACAGGTCGGCGAACGGCTTGCCCATGACATTCGTGAGCACGTTGAGCCGGCCGCGGTGCGCCATCGAGATCGCGACGTGCCGCGCGCCCGCCGCCGCCGACTCGGCGATCGCCGCGTCGAGCATCGGCACGAGCGCGTCGGTGCCCTCGATCGAGAATCGCTTGTAGCCCACGAACGCGCGCCCGAGGAACCGCTCGAGGCCTTCCACCTGCGAGAGCCGCGTGAGCAGGGCGCGCTTCTCGTCGGGTGTGAGCGCGCGCGTCAGCTGTTCGGCCGTGAAGAGCTGGCGGAACCACTGCCGCTCCTCGTCGGTGCCGCAGTGCACGAACTCGACGGCGATGTTGCGCGTGTAGCGGTACTTCAGCCGGTCGGCCACGTCGCGCGCCGTCTTGAGGTGCGGGAACCCGAGCGCGTCGCCGGAAACGAGGTCGAGGTCCGCCTCGGTGATGCCGTACTCGGCGATATGCAGCTCCACGGCGCCGGGCGGCGGCGCGCCGAGCGGGTCGAGCTGCACGGCGAGGAAGCCGTAGCGACGGATGGCGTTGAGGTAGCGGGAAATGCCGACGACGCGTCGTGCGAAATCCTGGGACTCGGCCGCGGATGGGGACTCAGTGCCCGGTGCGAACCCGCCCGTTCCGGCTGCCGGTGCTGCGAGAGGTACGGGGAGTGCCGGAACTTGCGACCACGCTCCGGGCGCGGCCGCAGGTGCGGGTGCGGCGACGGGCGCAGGTGATGGGGTAGCTACGGATGCCGGCGCTGACGCGCCACCGTACCGGTTCGCGAGCTCGAAGAACTGCCGCCACGACTCCTCGACCGACGACGGATCGCGCAGCCAGTGCTCGAACGTTTCGGCGATGTAAGCGTCGTTGAAGACGGAAGTTACGGGGTCGGACATGGGGACCTGAATTTACCGTGAGTGCGCCGCGGACGCGGGTGCGCCGCCAACTATAGACGCCCGAAGGGGTTGGGACGGCACGCGTCCAAACCCCGTGCGTCGTCCCCGTGTCGAAACGCCGAGCGTGCGCCCAGCGCGCGAGCGTCCGTCACCGCCGCCCCGGAGCCGACATGTCCCGGTTGTTCGCCGATGTCCGCCTCGCCCTCAAGTCACTCCGCCGACGGCCCGGCTACGCCGCCATCGCGATCATCACGCTGGCACTCGGCATCGGCGCCAACACGGCCGTGTACTCGCTCGTGCGCGGCGTGCTGCTGCGGCCGTTGCCGTACCGCGACCCCGGCACGCTTGCGGTGCTCTGGAAGGGTCCGCCGTCGAGCGGGGAGACCACGTGGCTCTCCGCGAACGAGGTGCGGGCATACGGCCAGGAGGTGCGCGCCTTTGCCGGCGTGGACGCGTGGATCGGGTTGAGCGCCAACCTCACGGGCGGCGGCGAACCGGAGCGCGTCGTGGCGTCGGGCATGACGCCGGGCCTCTTCCGCACGCTCGGCGTGACACCCGCGCTCGGGACCGGGTTCGCCGCGGCCACCGGCGGCGCGCCGGAAGTCGTGATCAGCCACGGGCTGTGGCAGCGGCGGTTCGGCGGCGAGCGCGACATCGTAGGCCGCAGCGTGGTCGTCAACGGCGTGGCGCGCACCGTGGTGGGCGTGCTCCCACGCGACTTCACGCTCCCGCTCGAGTTCGGCGAGTCGCGGCCGAGCGAGGTGTTCGTGCCCGTGCCGCTCGACAGCGCGGGTTTCCAGGGCTGGGGCAACCGCAGCTTCATCGCGGTGGCGCGGCTGGCGCCCGGCGCGACGTTCGCGCAGGCGTCGGCGCAGATGCAGGCGGTGGAGGCCGGCTGGATGCGGCAGGGCTTCATCCAGGGTGGGCGCAAGCTTGGACGCGCGGCCGTCGGCGCGGAAACGTTCGTGCTCGGCGATGCGCGGAACGTGATCGCGATCCTGGCCGGGGCGGTGGCCATGATCCTGCTCATCGCGTGCGCCAATGTGGCCAACCTCACGCTCGCCCGTGCCGACGAACGCCAGCGCGACACGGCGCTGCGCACGGCGCTCGGCGCGTCGCGCCGCCGGATCGTGGAGCAGCTCGTCACCGAGTCACTCGTGCTCGCCGCGATCGGGGCGGCGCTCGGCGCGGCGCTCGCGACGGTGGCGGTGCGCGCACTCGTGGCGGCGAACCCGACGGGCATTCCGCGGGTGGCGGACGTACGCGTGGACGGCTGGGTGCTGGCGGCGACGGCCGTGGTCGCGGCGGGCGCGGGGCTGCTCTTCGGCCTGTGGCCCGCGGTGACCACGTCGCGCGTGAACCTCGCCCGCACGATTGCCGATGGCGGGCGCGCGGTGACGGCGGGCCGCGCGCGCCTCAGGTTTCGCGACGCGCTCACGGTCGCGCAGACGGCGCTCGCCACCGTGCTGCTCATCGGCGCGATGCTGCTCGTCCGCAGCCTCGACCGCCTGCGGCACGTGGACCTGGGGTTTCGCGCCGACGGCGTGATGACCGCCCGCGTCGTGCTGCCGGGCACGTCGTATCCCGACAACGCGTCGGTGATCGCGTTCTATGAGCAGCTGCTGCCGCGCATTGCCGCCCTCCCCGGCGTGACGAGCGCCGGCGCGGCGCGCGTGCTGCCCCTCAGCGCGACGATCGGCGACTGGTCCATCTCGATCGAGGGCCGCGTGACCGCGCCGAACGAGAACCCGAACGGCGACTGGCAGGTCGTGACGCCCGGCTACTTCGAGACGATGGGGGCGCGCCTCGTGCGCGGCCGCCTCATCACGGATGCCGATCGCGCGAACGTGCCGCCCGTGGCCGTGCTGAGCGAGGCGATGGCCGCGAAGTACTGGCCCGGCGAGGACGCGATCGGCAAGCGCTTCCGCATCGGCTCGCTTGCCCAGCCGTGGATCACGGTGGTGGGCGTCGTGCGCTCGATGAAGCACAACAGCGTGACGGAGGGCCCGCGCACGGAGATGTACGTGCCGCACGCACAGTGGGCGGAGGCCGGCGCGCTCGCGCCGCGCGGCATGACCCTCGTGGTGCGCGGCACGCGCGACATGCAGGGCCTCGCCGACGCGATTCGCGGCACCGTGCATGGGCTCGATCCGGCGCTGCCGGTGGCGGAGATCCGCACGATGGCCGACGTGACCGGCGCCGCGCTGGCGGTGCCGCGGCTCTCGACCATCCTCCTCGGCGCGTTCGCGGCCATCGCGCTCGTGCTCGCGACCACCGGCCTGTACGGCGTGGTGTCGCTGCTCGTGCAGCGGCGCCGGCACGAGATCGGCGTGCGCATCGCGCTCGGCGCGCAGACGGCCGCGATCCTCCGCCTCGTCGTGGGCCGCGGGTTCCGGCTCGCCGCGGCCGGCGCGGGCGCCGGCATCGTGGGCGCCCTGTTCCTGACGAAGCTGCTGCAGGGCATGCTGTTCGGCGTCACGCGGCTCGACCCGGCGACCTACGTGGCGGTGCCGGCGTTCGTCTTTCTCGTGACGGTCGTGGCGTGTCTCGTTCCGGCGCGCCGCGCGGCGGGCGTGGACCCCCTCGCCGCGTTGCGCGACGACTGAACCATCCGGGCGGCGGGCGGATACATTCCCGCGGTGACCCAGCCGCCGCCTGAACCGTCGAAGCGCACTGCGCCCGTGGCATCCGCCGCGGGCGCGCCCAGACCGGCGCGAAAGTACGACCGGTCCATCATCGAAGGGCCGCTCAGCCCCGCCGTCTGGCGGCTCGCGTGGCCGACGATCCTCGTGAACGTCATCGGCGGCATGCAGGGCGTGATCGACCATGCGCTCGTCGGCAACTTCGTCGGCTTCACCGGCAACGCCGCGATCGGCGTGAGCTGGCAGATCTTCCTGATCGTCATCGTGTTCATCTCGTCGCTGTTCACCGGGATGAGCGTGCTCGTGGCGCGGTTCGTGGGCCAGGGCGACCACGAGAAGGTGGATCGCGTGGTGTACCAGGCATTCCTCACGTCGGTCTTCCTCGCGCTCGGCGTGCTGGCGCCGCTGGGCTATTTCCTCTCGCCGATCCTGCTGAACCTCGTGAACGCGGCGCCGGCCGTGCAGGCCGAGGCGCTGCCGTTCCTCCGGATCATGTTCCTGGCGAGCATCGGGCAGTTGATGTTCTTCATGCTCAGCGGCGCGCTGCGTTCGGCGGGAGACGCGCGCACGCCGATGAAGCTCGGCATCGCGGCCACGGTGCTGAACATCGCCTTCAACGTGACGCTCATCCGCGGACTCGGGCC
This sequence comes from uncultured Gemmatimonas sp., assembly GCA_964556915.1. Taxonomy (GTDB): domain Bacteria; phylum Gemmatimonadota; class Gemmatimonadetes; order Gemmatimonadales; family Gemmatimonadaceae; genus Fen-1231. The sequence continues at coordinate 2,335 of CAZKYG010000039.1, read as the reverse complement.
CGTTCCCGCGTTCGGCACCAAGGGCGCGGCGATCGGCATGACAAGTGCGTTCGGCATCGTGGCTGTCTATTCGCTCTACAAGCTCTGGCGCGGCGGCTGGGTGGTGTCGTTCCCGCGGCACCACGGCTACAAGCCCGACTGGGAGATCATCCGGTCGCTCTTCCGGTTCGGCCTGCCGACCGGCATCCAGGGAATCGCGATGAACGTGGGCGGCGTGCTGCTGCTCGGGTTCATCGGCTCGACGGCGCACGGCGCGGAGGCGCAGGCGACCTACGCCGTCGGGTACACGGAACTGTTCTCGTTCATCACGTGGACGTCGCAGGGGCTGCTCGGCGCCTCGGCCGCGATCGCGGGCCAGAACCTCGGCGCCGGCAACCCCGACCGCTCGATCCGGGGCGTGCACGCGGCGGCGCGGATCGGCCTGATGGGCGCCGCGTTCGTTGGCGCGCTCTTCCTGCTCATCCCACACCAGCTGCTCGGGTTGTTCGGCATGCACGACCAGGTGGTGCTCGACATCGGCACGCAGCTGCTCCGCGTGCTCGCGCTCTCGGGGCTCTTCATCACCGTGGCGCTGACGTACACGGGCGGGCTGCAGGGCACGGGCGACACGAAGAGCCCGCTCTACATCTCGATCGTCTCGCAGATCCTGATTCCGCTCGGGATCTGCTTCGTGACGAGCCGGCTCACGACGTTGCAGCCGCTGCACATCTGGTTCGCCATCCTCGCGGGCCACTTCACGCGGTGCATGCTGAGCGTGTGGCGGTTCCGTCAGGGCAACTGGCGCGACATCCGCGTGGACATCGGGACCGCCGCGGCATAGGCCGGGTGCGCGCGAGACTCCGCGACCCGTACTGGCTGGCGATCGCCGCGGGCGCGGCGGCGTGGATGGCTTTCGCGCTCGTGGCCGCGCCCAACGCGGGCGGCACCGACGCGTACATCTTCAAGGCCGCGGGCTGCAATCTCGCGCTCGGCGGCGGATTCACGGCCGCCGCGTTGCCCGGCGCCGGCGACGCCGCGCCACACCTGTTCGCCGCGTACGCGCCCGGACTGCCGTTCCTGTTCGGCGCGTTCGCGTCGGTCTTCGGGTGCTCGGGCGCCACGAACACGTGGTTCGATCTCCTGGTCGCAGCCGGTGCGACGATTGCCGTCGCCGCCGTACTCCGGGACCGCCTCGCGCCGTCGCTGCGCGTGACGTGCGCCGCGCTGCTCGGCGCCACGCTGCCGGGCGGCTTCGTGTCGACGGCCAGCGATCGGCCCGAAGCCCTCGCGCTCGCGGGGATCGTCGCGGCATGCGCTGCCGCGCGGCGCGATTCCGCGCGCGCGGCCGGCGGCTCGCGACACGCGTGGACGGCGCCGCTGCTCGCCGGCGCGACGGCGCTCGTCCATCCGTTCGGCGGCGCGCTTGCGCTGCTCGCGGTGTGGATGATCCGCGTCACGCGCGACGCGACGCCCGCGCGCGACGCCACACGCGCGCCTGACCCGAGGGCGGGTCCGGTGCGTGAGGCCGCGGCCCTGGCGGTGCCGTTCGCGATCCCGCTCGTCACCGTGGCGGGGATCTGCATCGCCGCTGATCCCGGGTCGCCCGCACGGTTCGCGGGCCACGCGTTCGGTGCCGGCCTCGGACTGGGCGCCATGGCCACCGCGCGATGGACGGACCTGCTGCGGCATGCGTTCGTCAGCGCGGGCGTGGACTCGCTCTGCCTCGCCGGCGGGTTCGTCGCCGTCGCCGCGACGGTCGTCGCGTGGCTCGCGGCCGGCATCCGCAGCACCACCGACGCGCGGAGCGGCATCGCATTCGGCACGATCGTCGGGGCCGCCGCGATCCCGCTGGTCGCGTTCCCGGCGCAGAACAACTACTACGGACTCGCCCGCGCGGCGATCGTCGTCATGGTGGCGTGCACCGACGCGCCGCTGGTCGCGCGCCCGCGCCGCGCGACGGTGCTTGGCGCCGCGGCGATCGTGTCGTGCCTCGCGATGTTCCCGATGCTCGGCCTCACCGCCCTCACGCGCGCGGAGTCGCGCGCCGGGTACGCGAGCGCCGTGCGCGCCGCCGCGGCATTCGCCGACTCGGTCGCCGCGCGCCGCGCCGACGGCGTCGTGCTCGTGCCGGCGACGCACTTCTTCGTGTACCGGCCGTTCGTTGCGTCGCTGGTCAATCCGGGGTACCTCGATCCGTCGCCCGCGGCGGCGCCGCCGGTCGCCGGCGCGGTGGGGTGCGTGCGCGGCACGCTGCCCGGGGAGGCGCCGCAGCCCGACGCGCGGCTAGTCCCGGCCGTTCGCGTCGTGCGCGACGAGTCGCAACCGGTGCCGGTGCTCTTCGGCCGGCGCGTCACGC
>CAZKYG010000038.1:0-26086 GCA_964556915.1 uncultured Gemmatimonas sp. | reverse complement strand
CGTGGGCGTGGCGCGCCGCCTCCCGGCCCGCCGGGCGTGGGCCAGAGCGGGTGCCACGACATCACCGCGTATCCCAACAGCGGCTACGCCGGCGGCGCGTGCGCGGGCTACGGGCTCCTGTTCGACATCCGCGACCCCATGAACCCCAAGCGGCTCAAGTCCGTCGCCGACTCGAACATGAGCTTCTGGCACTCGGCCACCTTCAGCAACGATGGGTCGAAGCTGATCTTCTCCGACGAGTGGGGCGGGGGTGGTGCCGCCCGCTGCCGCGCGACCGACAAGCTCGAGTGGGGCGGCAACGCCATCTTCACCGTCGAGAACGGCGAGCTCAGGTTCAAGAGCTACTACAAGATGCCCGCGCCGCAGACGAACGAGGAGATCTGCACCGCGCACAACGGGTCGCTGATCCCCGTGCCCGGGCGCGACATCATGGTGCAGGCGTTCTACATGGGCGGCGCCACGGTGTTCGACTTCACCGATCCCGCGCATCCCATCGAAATCGGATTCTTCGATCGCGGGCCCGGCGGCGGGTACTGGAGCACGTACTGGTACAACGGGATGATCGTGGCATCGGACGAGCAGCGCGGGCTGGACATCCATGAGCTGACCCCGAGCCCGTATCTCTCGCAGAACGAGATCGACGCCGCGAAGAGCGTGCACTGGACCGAGTTCAACACACAAGGCCAGCCGCACACGGTGTGGCCGCCGACCTTCGCGCTGGCGCGGGCCTACCTGGACCAGATGGAGCGCAACAACGGGATCGCACGGGACCGTCTGCAGGCGATCCGCGAGGCGCTGACGGCGGCCGAGACCGGTGGGTGCGGCAACCGGGGCGCGGCGCTGGCGGCGCTGGCCGCGCAGGTGCGTGGCGACGTGGCGACGGCGGCGGACAAGGGCCGCGCGGAGCTGGAGGCGCGGGCCATCGAGGCGCTGTCGAAGGCGCCCTGCCAGAACCCGATTCCGTAGGGCGCGCGCTTGCGCCGCCGCACCGCGGCGGCGCAAACGCGAGGTGTCGGGTGCCCGGGGTGGCGGCCGTCGGCCCGGCCGCGCGTGACGCGTGGCCGTCACATCAGAGCCACGCGCCGAACCTCCTGATGTACCAGCCCTTCACGACCTGCGTGAGGGCCGAATAGGTGAACAGGATCGCCGCGAGCCAGGCGAAGTAGCTGCCGGGGAGCGCCTCGAGCCCGAGCTTCTCGCCGAAGGACTCGAACGGCAGGATGAGCCCCACGGCGATGCACGCCGCGGTCGTCGCCAGCACGGGCCACGCCGCGCGGCTCTGCACGAAGGGCACGCGGGCCGTGCGGATCATGTGGACGATCAGTGTCTGCGTCGCCAGGGATTCGATGAACCACCCGGACTGGAAGAGCGATTGGCTCGCCGGGACGTTGGCCCCGAACACGAACCACATCAGCGCGAACGTGGCGATGTCGAACGCCGAGCTGATGGGCCCGATGAAGATCATGAACCGGCCGATGTCGTCGGCGCGCCATTGTCGCGGCACGCGCAGGTACTCGGGGTCCATGTCGTCCCACGGAATCGACGCCTGCGAGAAGTCGTAGAGCAGGTTGACGGTGAGGAGCTGCACCGGGAGCATCGGCAGGAACGGCAGGAACGCGCTCGCGACGAGCACGCTGAACACGTTCCCGAAGTTCGAGCTCGCCGTCATCTTGATGTACTTGATCGTGTTGCCGAAGGTCCTCCGCCCCTCGACGACGCCTTCTTCCAGCACCAGCAGGCTCTTCTCGAGGAGGATGATATCGGCCGACTCCTTCGCGATGTCGACGGCCGAGTCGACGGAAATGCCGACGTCCGCCTCGCGCAACGCGCCCGCGTCGTTGATGCCGTCGCCCATGAAGCCGACCGTGTGACCCATCGCCTTCAGCGCGCGGACGATGCGCACCTTGTCGTCGGGCGCGAGCTTGCAGAACACGGTGCCGTCCTTCACGACCTCGCCGAGCCGGGCGTCGTCGAGCGCGCCGAGCTCGCCGCCCGTGATGATCCGCCCGGGGTCGAGGCCGACGTCGCGACACACCTTGCGCGAGACGAGGTCGTTGTCGCCCGTGAGGATCTTCACCGAGACCCCGTGGTGGCGGAGCGCGGCAAGCGCCGCGACGGCCGATTCCTTCGGCGGGTCCAGGAAGCCAATGAACCCGGCGAGCACGAGCTCCGCCTCGTCGGCCACGGTGTACGGACCGGCGCGCGGGGCGAAGTCGCGGAACGCGACGCCCACCACGCGAAACCCGTCGTCGTTCATCTCGGCGACCAGCGCGCGCGCGTCCTCGAGCGTGGACGCGTCGATCGGCACCACCCGTTCCTCGTCGTACATGAAGCGGCAGACGTCGAGCATCTCCTCGGCGGCGCCCTTGCAGATCAGCTGGTGCGTGCGATGCTCGTGATCCACCACCACCGACATCCGCCGCCGCGTGAAGTCGAAGGGAATCTCGTCCACCTTGCCGTATGCCTTGTCCACGGCGAGTTCCTTGTGCACCTCGCCGTGCTCGAGCACCGCGACGTCGAGGAGGTTCTTGAGTCCCGTCTGGTAGTACGAGTTCAGGTAGGCGAGGGCGAGCACCCAGTCGTCCTCCTCGCCCACCACGTTCACGTGGCGCTCGAGCACGACCCGGTCCTGGGTGAGCGTGCCCGTCTTGTCCGTGCACAGCACATCCATCGCGCCGAAGTTCTGGATCGAGTTGAGGCGCTTGACGATGGTCTTGCGTCGCGACATCGTCACCGCGCCCTTCGCCAGGTTCGTCGTGACGATCATCGGCAGCATCTCGGGGGTGAGCCCGACGGCGACTGCGAGGCCGAAGAGGAGGGCCTCGATCCAGTCGCCCTTGGTGAGGCCGTTGATGAGCACGACGACCGGCACCATCACGGCGACGAACCGGATGAAGAGCCAGCTCACGCGCTGCACGCCGGCATCGAAGGCCGTTTCGGCGCGCCGGCCCGTGAGGCCGCGGGCCAGCCGGCCGAAGGTCGTGCCGGATCCCGTCGCGACGACCAGCGCCGTTGCCGTGCCGGACACCACGCTGGTGCCCATGAAGCAGACCGTCGGCAGCTCGGTGGCCGCGACCGGCGCGGCGGGGCGCGGCGCCCGATCCACCTTCTCAACCGGCATCGCCTCGCCCGTGAGGGCCGCCTGCGCCACGAACAGGTCCTTGGCGGCCAGCAGGCGCACATCCGCGGGGATCATGTCGCCGGCCGAGAGGTACACGAGGTCGCCGGGCACCAGCTCTTCCATGGGGAGTTCGCGCCGCCCGACGGCCGGCGTTGCGCCGTGCGCGAATGCATCGCCGGCGCGCTCCACCGTCGCGCTGGTGCGCACCATCGCGCGCAGGGCGAGCGCGGCCTTGCTCGACCGGAATTCCTGCAGGAACCGGAGGCCCGTGCTGAGGACCACCATCAGGCCGATCACCGTCGCCGCGCGGTCGTCGCCGGTCAGCGCGGACACGACCGCCAGGACGGTGAGGAGGAAGTTGAACGGGTTGGCGAAGGCGCGCCCGAGCTCGGCGTACCAGGTGGGGGGCGTCTCGTGCGCGACGTCGTTGCGACCGTAGCGCGCGCGGCGGCGCTCCGCCTCCTCGTCGGTGAGGCCCGAGCGCGCGGATCCCAGTTCGGCGAGCGCCGCATCGGCGTCGAGCCACGCGACGCGCGCCAGTGCGTCGGCGGGTGGCGTGGCGCCGGGCAACGGGGCGGATCCGGTCGAGAGCGGAAGACTCATGCGCGGCACCGGCGGGCGGCCTGCGGCAATATACCGTCGGCCCGCGCGCGGCACGCGGCCGCGTTCAGGCGATGAAGCCGCCCCCGAGGACGACGTCGCCGTCGTAAAACACGGCGGACTGCCCCGGCGCGATGGCCGCCACGGGGGCCTCGAACGCCACCTCGATCCCGCCGGCATCGGCGCGCACCACCTCGGCCGCCACGATGGGCGCCCGGTGCCGCACCCGCACGCCCACACGATCGCCCACGGCCGGGGCATCGCCGAGCCAGTTGACGGTGCGCGCGACGAGGCCGTGCCCGAGCAACTCGGAACGGGGGCCGATGACCACGGCGCGCGTCTCCGGGCGGATGGCGACGACGAACATCGGTGCGTCGAACCCGCCGGGCAGCGCGCGGCGCTGGCCGATGGTGTAGCGCGCGAAGCCCTCGTGTTCGCCGACGACCGTGCCGTCCGAGAGCACGAACGGCCCGGGCGAGAGGGCGGGGGCCGCCTGCGGCAGCTCGCGGCGCAGCACCGACACGTAGTCGCCGTCCGGCACGAAGCAGATCTCCTGGCTCTCCGCCTTGTCGGCCACGCGCGGGAGCTCCAGTGCGCGGGCGATGGCGCGCGTCTCGTCCTTGGTCTGCGCGCCCACCGGCAGCAGCAGCCGCGGCACGACACGCTTGTCGATGCCCCAGAGGAAATACGTCTGGTCCTTGGACGCATCCACGCCGCGCAGCAGCCGCCCGCCGGCCACGCGCGCGTAGTGGCCGGTGGCGACCAGCGGCGCATCGATGGCGTCGGCCTTCGCGACCAGGTCGCTGAACTTGGTGAACGTGTTGCAGCGTACGCACGGGATGGGCGTGCGGCCTGCGGCGTACTCGGCCACGAAATCGGCGATCACGTCGCGGCCGAAGTGGTCCACCATGTTGAGCACGTAGTGCGGGATCCCGAGTCGCTGCGCCACGCGCCGCGCGTCGCTCGTGGCGTCGAGCGAGCAACAGGGGCGGTCGGGCAGCGCCGCGCCGTCGTCGAACAGCTTCATCGTGACGCCGACGCAGTCATAGCCCTCGCGCACCAGCATCGCCGCGGCGACGGAGGAGTCGACGCCGCCGGACATGGCCACGAGCACCCGGGGCTTTCGCGTCATCGGAACGGCACTGCCGTCATCTGCCACCTTCCATCTGCCACCCGCCATCCGCCATCAGGCGACCGCCATCCCCCGCGCCTTGAGGGCGAGCTTGGTGAACACTTCGACGGCGCGGTCAATGGACGCCTCGTCGTTCAGCGCGCCGACGCTCATGCGCACCGATGCGCCCGACCCGGCGCGGGGATGCATCGCCGCGAGCACGTGCGACGGGTTGGCGCTACCGCTCTGACACGCCGACCCGCCGGAACACGCGACGCCGTGCAGGTCGAGCGCCATGAGCATGGACTCGCCGTCCACGCCGGGCACGGTCACGTTGAGGATGTGGGGCGCGCGAACGGCGTCCTTCGCGTTCACGATGGCGTCGGACACCTTGGCGAGAATGCCCGCCTCCAGCCGATCGCGCAGCCTGGCGTACCTGGCGACGTTCGCCTCGCGTTCGCGCACGGCGAGCTCGCATGCGGCGGCGAACCCGACGGCCGACGCGACGTTCTCGGTGCCGGGACGGCGCCCGCGGTCCTGCGAGCCGCCGAAGAACAGCGGCTCCAGCGGCGTGCCGCGCCGCAGGAACATCGCGCCGATGCCCTTGGGCGCGCCGATCTTGTGGCCACTGATGGACACGAAGTCGAACGGCACGACCCTGGCGTTCACGTCCACCTTGCCGAACGCCTGTACGGCGTCGGTGTGGAACACGATGCCGCGTTCCTTCGCCAGGGCCGCGAGCTCGGGGACGGGCTGCACGCTGCCGACCTCGTTGTTGACCCACATCACGGACGCGAGGGCCACGTCGTCCGTGAACTTCGCGCGCGCGTCGTCCACGCTCACCATGCCGGCCTCGCTCACGTCCAGGAAGCGCTCGTCCGCTCCCTCGGCCGCGGCCTTGTGGACGCTCTCGAGCACGGCCTTGTGCTCGATGGGCGTCGTGACAATCGCGTTGCGGCCGCGCGCCTTGAGGATCCGCCAGCCGCCGAGGACGGCGAGGTTGTCGGCTTCGGTGCCGCCGGACGTGAAGCACACCTCGTCGGCTGCGGCGCCGAGGCACGCGGCCACGCGCTCGCGCGCCTCGTCGAGGGCGGTGCGGGCGTCACGGCCCCAGCGGTGCGTGCTCGACGGATTGCCGAACTTGGGACCGAAGAACGGCATCATGGCCTCCAGCACTTCCTCGCGAACGGGAGTGGTGGCGGCGTGATCGAGATAGACCGGAGGGGGCATCCGCTGAATTTACTACGGGATTGGGGACTTGGGCGGCCCCGGGCCCCGGCTCGTCCTTCCAGGCCCCCCGGTCCCCTTTACCGATGAATCATCTCTTCCATTTCGTCGAGCGATCGTGGCCAATCCTGCTTCAGCAGGCGCGAGAGTCCCCGGTCCGCGAGCAGCCGGCCGCCCGTCTGGCACGTGGGGCAGTAGTTCGTCTCGTTGCTCGCATAGCGGATGCGCTGCACCGGCGAGCCGCACGCCGGGCACGGCTTCCGGAACTTGCCGTGCACCGCCATGTCGTCGCGGAACGCCGTCACCTTCGCGGGCCACGCGTCGCCCGTGTCGCGACGCAGGCGGTCCGTCCACTCGGCGAGCAAGGCGCGAACGGCGGCGAAGAGGCGCGTCACCTCCTCGTCGGTCATCCGGCCCGTGAGCTGCAACGGCGACAGGCGGGCCGCGTGGAGGATCTCGTCCGAATACGCGTTGCCGATTCCCGCGAAGAGGCGCGGGTCGGTGAGCGCGCGCTTGAGCGTGTGGTTCTCCGACCGGAGCCGTTCCGCGAACGCCGTCTCCGTGATCGTCAGCGGCTCGAGGCCGCCCCGCGCGAATGCCTCGAGGGCATCCGCGCCCCGCACGACGTGCAGCGACGCGCGCTTCGTCGTGCCCGCCTCGGTGAGCACCAGCGTCCCCGCGGGAAACGTGAAGAGGGCGAGCATCAGGCGCCGGTTGACCTTCAAGGGCTTCGGCCCGGCCGGCGACCACTGCAGGCGGCCCGCGATCATCAGGTGGATCACGAGAAAATGGTCGCCGTCGAACACGACGACGATGCGCTTGCCGATGCGGCGCACGCCCTGCACGCGCCGCCCGACGAGCGCGGGCAGCGGGGGATCCACGCTCCGCAGCACGAAGGGACTCACGGCCGTGGCCGCCAGGCACGGGGCGCCCACGACGCGCGCCGTCAGCGCCTCGATGTACACCGTCAGGTCGGGAAGTTCGGGCACGACGCTACATTACGCGATCGTCACGCCGCTTACCAACGGACGGCCGCATGGACCGCCTGAACCTCGTCAGTTTCATCTTCCTGGTCGTGCTCTTCGTGCTGACGCCGCGCGCCGCGCTGCGGTCGGCGCGTACGCTGCGGCAGGTGGAGGCCGACGGCCAGGCGATCCCGCGCCGCCGGATGACGCTCTCCACGATGTTCGCCCTCGCGGTGCTCTGGGCCATCTCGTCCGTGAACGCCACGATGATGGGAGAGAACCTCTTCTCGGTCCGGGGCGTCGGGCTGCGGGAGGTCGGCATCGGCGTGGCGGGGTTCGCGCTCCTGCTCCTGGCGATTCCCGTGGCGCGCGCGCTGCGCTCGCCGGAGGAGGATCGTCGCCGGCTGATGCGCAGCATGGCGCCGCGCACCTCGCGCGAACTGGCGATCTTCGCCCTGGTCGCGGTGATGGCCGGCGTGGCCGAGGAGTCGGCGTACCGCGGCGTGGCCGTGTGGATCCTCGCGCCCATCCTCGGGCACCTGCTCCCGGCGATGTTCCTCTCGGCGATGGCGTTCGCCGTGGCGCATGCGGTGCAGGGCGGCAAGACGATGGCGATGGTGTTCATCATCGCGGCGGTGTTCCACGCGATCGTCTATTTCACCGGGACGCTGGTGATCGCGATGGTGGTGCACGCGGCGTACGACATCATCGCGGGCCACGTGGCGGGCAAGCGCGCCCGCGCGATGGACGCCGCCGATGCGGCGCCGGCCGATGCTACGACGGCGAAAACAGCTTCGCCCGCACCGCCCACAGCGCCGGGAAGAACCGCTGGCTGATGCCCTGGCCCAGGTAGCGGGCGCCCATCGTACCGCCCGTGCCGCCCGTCATCAGGCCGATCGTCCGCTCCACCAGCTGCACGTGCAGGAACCGCCACCGCTGGAACGCCTGGTCGTACTCGAGGAGCGCCTCCGCGAGGAAGAACAGCGGGTCGGGGCCCGGGCCCGTGTAGAGCGACTCGAGCGTCTTGCCGCGGTCGTTCACGAGCGCGACGAAGAGGTCCTCGAGGCGCGGCGCCGAGAGGGCCTCGCGCACGCGGACCGGAATCTCGCCGCCCACCTTGAGGGCGTTCACGAAGGCCTCGTCGCGCAGGCCCGAGAGCGCGCCGATGAGCCGGAACTGCACGCTCTGCTGGCCGCTCGATGCGCCGAGGAAGTCGCGGAACTGCCGGAAGCGCTGCGGCGGCAGCGTGTCGAGCGACGAGAGCTGCTCGGCCACGATGCGCATGAGCGTGTTGATGCGCTGCACGTGCCAGAGCGCGCGTTCCGCGTCGCCACCGGCAAGCTCCCCGGTGAGGGCGTGGAGCTGCTGGATGATCACCTTGAACCAGAGCTCGCTGGCCTGGTGCACGACGATGAACAACAGCTCGTCCGGGTGCTCCGGTGTGGCGCGCGGGCGCTGGAGCGCGAGCAGCTCCTCCAGCGCGAGATAGTCGGGGTAGCTGATCTCGGGCATCGGGTCGGCGCTCAGAAGGTGGAAACGCCGAGGGTGGAGATGTCGTCCACGACCATGGTCTCGAACGTGTAGAACGGTTCGCCGAAGCGGCAGCGGATGAGCGAGCCGTAGTGCGCGGCCTGGTGACGGATCACGTGGAAGAGCGGGTCGCCCGTGGGGTAGATCTCGCCGGCCTGCAGCGCGCCGTCGAACTGCGACGCGTAGCAACGGACGGCGGCCATCTTGGTGTCGAAGTCGTCCGTGATGTCCACGACGAACGTGGGCTTCACATGGTCCTCGCGGTAGGCGATCGCGTGGATGACCTTCCGCGGGCGGAATGTCGGCGCGTCGGGCGCGACCTTCGCGAGCCCGGCCACGAAGGCCGCGTCGCGCACGAGTTGCGCGCTCACGCGGTGGTCCGGGTGGCGGCCGCGGGGCGCCGGCGCGACGACGACGGCGGGCCGGAGGCGTCGCAACACGCGCGCGAGCTGAGCGCGCGTCTCGGGCGTGTTGACGATGCCGGCATCCGGCAGGCCGAGGTTCTCACGCACGGCCACGCCGAGGGCGGCGGCGGCGTTCGAGGCTTCCTGCGCACGCAACTCGGCGGAGCCCTTGGTGCCCATCTCGCCCTGGGTGAGGTCGAGGATGCCCGTACGCCTGCCGAGCCGGGCCAGCCGCGCGAGCGTGCCGCCGCAGGTGAGCTCCACGTCGTCGCGGTGCGCGGCGACGGCCAGGACGTCGAGGGAATCGGTCACGCGAGAAAAGATACGCCCGTGCGCCGCCCCGGGGCGTCAGCCATCTTCAGGTGCGCTGTCTGCCCTCCGCCACCTGCCATCCGGCCTCCGCCCCCCGCCATGCTTCCCGTCTTCATTCCCGGCGCTCCGCCGCCCGCCGGCCACTATTCGCCCGCCGTGGTCCACGGCGGTCTGGTGTTCGTGTCCGGCCAGCTGCCCACCGTGCCCGGCCAGGCAGAGCACGTCGTCGGCTCCATCGAGGAGCAGACCGAACGGTGCCTGCGCAACGTGGAGCGCGTGCTGCAGGCCGCCGGCAGCTCGCTCAACCAGGTGCTCCAGATGACCGTGTACATCTCCGATGGCGACCTGTGGGGCCGGGTGAACGCCACGTACGCGCAGATCATGGGCACGCACAAGCCCGCCCGCGCGGTGGTGCCGGTCAAGGACCTGCACTACGGCTACCAGATCGAGATCCAGGCGATCGCCGCGCTCCCATGAGCCGGCCCGCGGGCGGGACTCCGTGGCACGGGCTCGTGGCGATCGTGACCGGTGCGTCCGGCGGCATCGGCGAGGAGCTCGCCGTGCAGCTGGCGGCGGCGGGCGCGAAGGTGGCGATTGCGGCGCGACGGGCGGACGAGCTGGAACGCGTGGCGCGCCGATGCCGCGAGGCGGGCGGTGACGCGCTCGTGGTGCCGTGCAATGTCACGGACCGCGACGCCTGCGAGGCCCTCGTCGCCACGGCGGTGCGCGCCTTCGGCCGGCTCGACGTGCTCGTCAACAACGCAGGGCAGGGCTTCTGGGGCCGCGCGGACGAGATTCGCGACTATTCCGTGTTCGAGAAGATGCTCCGGGTCAACTACCTGAGCGTCGTATGGATGACGCTTGCCGCGCTCCCGCATCTCGAGTCGTCGCGCGGCCGCGTGCTCACCGTCGGGTCGCTCTCGGGGAAGCTCGGCGTGCCCATGCGGAGCGCGTACGCGGCCGCCAAGCACGCGATGACCGGTTTCCTCGACACGCTGCGGATCGAGGTCGCCGACACGGGCGTCACGTTCACGACCATCCATCCGGGGTTCGTCACCACCGGCTCACAGGCCCGCAACCTGGGACCCGATGGCACGCCGCTCGGCCGGATGCCCGTTGCGCCGAGGTCGGCGATCACGGCTGCAAACTGCGCACGCCGCTTGCTCGCCGCGGGCGCGGCGCGCAGGCGTGACGTCTTCCCCGGCGCGCGCGCGAAGTTCTCGCAGTGGCTGCGGCTCGTGGCGCCCGCGCGCGTGGACCGGATGGTGGCGGGCGCGATTCGGGGTCGCGCGTAGCCGGCGCGAAGCGGAATGAAAACGGCGGCGAGGAGATCCTCGCCGCCGTCTTCGCATCCTGAGGGCTTTCGCCCGTCGCGCAGCTTAGTTGCCGCCGCCGCGACGACCGCGACCCGCAGCCGCGTTCTCGTCGAACTTCGTCTTGTCGGCGTCCGACGTGAGGAGCGCCTTGAGGTCCGCGTTCCGCTTCTGGTTCGACTCCATCATCTTGTTCCGGAACTCCGGATCCTGGCGGTCCATGCCCGCGAGCGCCTCGCGCGCCTTGGAGATGATCTCCTTGGCCTTCGCGGTCTGGTCGGCGTTCAGCGTGATGCCGTTGAAGAGGCGAGCCATCTGCACCGAATCCTGCTGCTCGGGCGTGCCACGGCCACCACCCATCCGCATGCCACCACCGCCACCGCCCTGCGCCGCCGCCGAACCCGCCATTACGGCAAGCATACCAGCAACAGCAAGGAACTTCCGCATGTGCACTCCCCCCGAACTGTTTTCGGTTGTTTCAGTTTCGTTCGGCGAGATTGCCGAACGGATCCTCGCAGGAAAATACGCGAACCGAGGTGCAATTGCTGGCAGCGAACGGTCAATTCGCTGCAGCGAGCAACCGACGACCCTGGCGACGGAATAGTACCAGCCGCTGAGGGGACGCGTTCCCGGTGCTGTGGCTGTTAATCTGGCATTAAGGAGACGTCAGCTGTCGGCTGTTCGCGCCGACTGATGCGCCGTATCTCGCGGCCCGGCCTACTCATAGCGGAGGGCGTCCACCGGGTCGAGGCGCGCGGCCCGCCGGGCGGGGATGACCCCGAACACCACACCGATGCCCACGCTCACGAGCACGGCGATGGCCGTGAGGGCGAACGGCGGCTCCGCCTGGATGGACATGAGGCCGCTCACGCCGCGCCCGACGAGCAGTCCGAGCACGATGCCGATGGCCCCGCCGATGCCCGTGAGCGTGGCCGCCTCGATGAGGAACTGCAGCAGGATGTCGCGGCGCGTGGCGCCCATGGCCTTGCGCACCCCGATCTCGCGCGTGCGCGCCGTGACCGAGACCATCATGATCGCCATCACGCCGATGCCGCCCACCAGCAGCGCCACGGACGCGAGCACGATCATCACGACGAAGAACGTGCCGGTGATCGAGTTGAACGTGTCGAGGATCTGGTCCTGCGTGATCATGTCGAACGAGTTCTTGTCCGCGGGGCGGAGGCGGCGCATCTCGCGCAGCGTGATGGTGACCGCCTCCTGCGCGTCGGCCACGGACACCCCGGGCTTCGGCTTGACCGCGATGAACATCGCGTTGGTCTTGTCCACGTTGTAGGCGTAGTACACGTACCGGAACGGCATGATCGCGCCGTTGTCGGTGCCGGGTGGCGCGAAGATGTTCTGGGGCGGCACGTAGAGGCCGATGACCTCCACGGGGCGCCCGCCCACGAGGATGGTCTTGCCGATCGGGTCGATGCGCCCGAAGAGGCGCATGGCCTTCTGTTCCTGGATGACGGCGACGGCGGCGCCGCTCCGGATCTCGCTCCGCGTGAACCAGCGGCCGGCGGAGAGCTCGCCACCCTGGATCTCGGGGAAGAACTCGTCGGCGCCCGTGACGATCGTGGGCTGCGTGCGCTCGCCGCGATACTCGAGTCGCGCCTGCACCTGCGCCCAGATGCCGGCGTAGTACACCTGCGGCAGCTCGGCGATGCGCTGCGCCTCGTCCCACGTGAGGTCGGGACGCACGCGGATCCACTTGGGCAGGCGGTCGGGATTCACGGGCGACGTATTGAACACCTTCATGACGTAGAACGTCGTCGGGCCCGCCACCTCGATCGCGTTGGTGATCTGCTTCTGGATCCCCTGCACGATGGAGGCCATGGTCATCACCGTCGAGACGCCGATCACGACGCCGAGGATGGTGAGGCCCGAGCGGAGCTTGCTCACGCGCAACGCATCCACGGCGATGCCGAAGTTCTCGCGCCAGATGTCGAGGGAGAGCGAGCGGTGCAGCATCACTCGGCCCGCAGCGCGGTGATGGGATCGAGGCGCGCGGCGCGCCGCGCGGGATAGACGCCGAACATCACGCCCACGCCAGCGCCGAGCAGCACGGCGACGGCGATGGACCACCAGGTGACGCGCGCCGGCAGCGGGGAGACGTATGCGACGGCCGCGGCGAACGCCCAGCCCGACGCGACGCCGATGATCCCGCCCGCGGTGGCCAGCGCCACGGCTTCGGCGAGGAACTGCTGCTCGATGTCGCGCGAGCGCGCACCGACGGCCTTGCGAATGCCGATCTCCCGCGTGCGCTCGGTGACGGCCATGAGCATGATGTTCATGATCACGATGCCGCCCACCACGACGCCGATCGCGACGACCGCCGGGATGACGCTGAACAGCACCTTGGTCAGGTTCTCCCAGAAGTCCACGAGCGCGGCGGCGGTCTCGACGGAGAAGTTGTTCTCCTGGTCCGGCCGGAGGTGGTGCGCCACGCGCATGGCTTCCTCGGCGCGCGCCATGGCCGGCGCCACGTCGGCGGCCTCCTTCATCTTCACCGAGATGGTCGTCGTCAGCCGGCGGCCGTACAGCATCTCGTAGCGGCTGAGCGGGATCAGCGCGAAGGTGTCGAACGACTGGCCGAGCACGCGCCCCTTGGACGCGATCACGCCGACGACTTCGAACTGCTCGAGACCCACGCGCACCATGCGACCGATGGGATCGGTGTTCTCGAAGAGCTTCTCCGCCACCTCGTGGCCGAGCACGACCACGGGGTTGCGCTGGTCGATGTCCACCTCCTGCAGGCCGCGGCCGCGCTCGATCTTGTAGTCCTGCACGTCCTGGTATTGCGGCGTGATGCCGAACACGAGGATGTCGCCGACGGTGCGGTCGTGCCAGCGGATGTCGGATTGCGGCGTGGGGAAGCCGGACGTGAGGCCGATGGCGGCGGCGCCGGGAATCGCCTCGGCCACGGCCGCGGCGTCGGCCTCCGTGATGCGCGGCCGCTTGGCGACGCGGCGCCACATCTCGTCGTCAAAGAACCCGACCTGGATGGGCGTGCGGCGCACCTGGAACGCGTTGGTGCCGATCACGGCGCCGGCGATGTTCTCCTTCACGTACGCGTTCATTCCCTGGATGATCGCGACGACGGCGACGAGGAACGCGACCGAGACGATGATGCCGAGCAGCGTGAAGAACGACCGGAGCTTGTTCGCGCCGATCTGATCGAGGGCGGTGCCGACGACGTCGCGGGGATGCACGTCTTAATGGTAAAGGGGGCTCGGGGCCCGGGAGGAGCTGCTGGGGCCCGGGGCCGGGTCTCCGTGAGGAAATGGGGCCGGCCGAACCCTCACCGGGAACCGGCACGGGAAACCTGAGGGTCTTTCCGGGCCCCCAGTCCCCTTTGCCGAAGCACTGCGCTACTCGTAGCGCAGTGCTTCAACCGGATCCAGCCGGGCCGCGCGCGACGCCGGCATCATGCCGAACGCGATGCCGGTCAGGGCGGCGGCGGCAAGCGCCGCGGCGACCGCCCCCGGGGGCACCGTGGCCGGAATCGACGTGTTCGCCCGGATGAGCGCGGCGATCCCCGCGCCGACCAGCAGGCCGATGGCGGCGCCGATGCTGGTCATCGTCGCCGCCTCGACGAGGAACTGCCAGAGCACGGTCCCGCGCGTCGCGCCGAGCGCCTTGCGCACACCGATCTCGCGGGTGCGCTCGGTGACCGAGATCATCATGATCGCGACGACGCCAACGCCGCCGACCAGCAGGCCGACGCCCGAGAGCGCGAGCCCGACGAGGAAAATGGCGCCGAACAGCTGGTCGAACACCTCCAGCATCCGTTCCTCGCCGACCAAGGCGAAGTTGTTGGGCTGGCTGGGCCGCAGGCCGCGCCGCGCGCGCATGAGGCCCGTGACGGCGTCCATGGCGACGTCGCGCGGCACGTCGGCGCGGGGCTTCACCATGATGAGCAGCGAGCGCCACACGTCCAGGTGCCGCCACGCGGTGAGCATGGGGAGGATGGCCCGCGGCTTGTCCGGGCCGCGATCGTCCATGGACTTGAGGAAACCGGCCTTGGTGTGGAACACGCCGATGACCGTGAACCGCCGACCGTCCACGCCGATCTCCTTGCCGATGGGGTCGGAGTCGCCGAAGAGTTGCGCCTTGAGCGAGTCGTTCACCAGCAGCACGTTGGCGCCGGCGTCGTGTTCGGCCTTGGAGAACGAGCGGCCCGGGGTGATGTCGGCCTGGTCGGTGAGGATCCAGTCGTCGCTCTGGGCGTCGAAGCCGGCCGCCTTCACCTGGCGCCCCAGGTAGGTGAACGTCGCCTGGCCGCCGATCCACGCCGTGGCGGTCTCGACCTCCGGAAGCTGGCGCACGGCGTACCAGTCATCGAGCACGATCATCGGGTTGCGCCGGTCCTGGCACGTGTCGTCCGACCCGTCGCAGGCGTTGATGCCGATGTTGCGGCGCCGCAGCTGGAACGTGTTGGCGCCGAACTCGTCGAGGTCGCTCTGGAAGCTCCGCTGGATGCCGGCCACCGTGGCGCCCATGGCGACCACGACGAACACGCCGACGGCCACGCCGGAGATCGTGAGCGCGGCGCGCACCTTGTTGGCGCGCATCGCGTCGAGCGCGATGCCGACGCCCTCGAGCGACATGCGGACGCGGTCCCAGAAGCGCATGGCTATTCCTGGCGCAGGGCGGCGATGGGGTCGAGGCGCGCGGCGCGGCTCGCGGGATATGCGCCCGCGACGATCCCGACGCCGGCCCCGAGGACGAGACCGAGGGCGATCGACCACGGCGCGACGGCCGCGGGCAGCGGCGTCAGCGCTGCCACGAGCTTGGCGCCACCGATGCCGAGTCCGATGCCGATGGCGGCGCCCACCACGGAGAGCGTCGAGGCCTCGACGAGGAACTGCGACATGATGTCGCGGCGGCGTGCGCCGAGCGCCTTGCGCACGCCGATCTCGCGCGTACGCTCGGCCACCGCGACAAGCATGATGTTCATGATGACGAGCGCGCCCACGAGCAGCCCGATGGCCGGGAGCGCCGAGCCGAACACGGCGAGGCGGCCTTCGATCTCGCCGAAGAACTCGAGCGCGGAGTCCTGCGTCTCCAGCTCGAAATTGTCCGCCTTGCCGGGGCCGACGTGGCGCGACGCGCGGAGCACCTCGCGAACCGATTCCATCGCCTCCTGCACCAGTTCCTTCGACGTGGCCTGCACGATGATCGACTGGACGTCGCCGGACGGACGGAGGGCGCGCTGGAGTGGCGTGGTGTATGGGGCGATGGCGAGGCGGTCGAGCGAGAACCCGAAGACCGAGCCCTGCTTCTCGATGACGCCGATCACGGTGTACGGCGTGCCGCCGATGCGCAGTTCGCGGCCCACGGGGTCGAGCCCGGGGAAGAAATGGTCCGCCACCTCGACGCCGATGACCATCACCTTGGCGCCGAGCGCGACTTCCTGCGGCTGGAACGCGCGGCCGTTGGTGATGTTGAACCGCTTGATGGTGAAGTAGTCGGACTCGGTGGCGACGGCCTCCACCTGACGCGGCCGCGCGGTGGGCGTGGTGGCGTAGAGGAAGTCGTCGCTGGTGATGGCACTCCGGCTGCCCGCGGGCAGCACGGACTTCACGAGCGCGGCGTCCTTGGCGTAGAACCGCGGCCGGCGCAGGAACTCGCGCCACTGCTCGTCCGTGGTGTTCGGGTTGAAGTCCGGCGCGCGGCGCACGGTGAACGTGTTCACGCCGAAGAACCGCGCGGCGAAGTCCTCCTGCACGTACCGGCTCATGCCGGCCACGATCGACAGGACGGCGATGAGGAACATCACGCCGATGGTGACGCCCAGCAGCGTGAAGAAGCTCTTGAGCTTCTGTACGCGGAGGGTGTTCAGCGCCAGGCGGACGGACTCGAGGAGGGGCACGCGCCCCTTACGACTACGCGGAAGGGACGGTTTCGACGTGACGACGGGAATGGGGACTGGGGGCCCGGGAGGACCCGCAGGGACTGGGGGCCGGTGCTGGGGGAGGGAACGCGGCGACGCGCCTCACCTCACCGGGAACCGGCACCGGCCCCGGCTCGTCCTTCCGGGCCCCCAGCCCGCTTTACCGCGCCGCCCGCTACTCGTGCCGGAGCGCTTCCACCGGATCGAGCTTGGCCGCGCGCATCGCCGGCATCATGCCGAACGCCACGCCCGTGATGGCGCTCATGCCGAGCGCCGCAATCACGGCGAGCGGCGGCACCGATGCGGCGATTGGCGTGGCGTTCTTCACCAGCAGGGACACCACCCAGCCGAGCGCGAGGCCGATCATGGCGCCGGTGGCCGTGAGCGTCACGGCCTCGACCAGGAACTGCCAGAGGATGGTGAGGCGCGTGGCGCCGAGCGCCTTGCGCACGCCAATCTCGCGCGTGCGCTCGGTGACCGAGATCATCATGATCGCCACGACGCCGACGCCGCCCACGAGCAGGCCGACCGATGAGAGCGCGATCATGACGAGGAAGAACATCCCGAAGACCTTGTTGTACACGTCGAACAGCCGGTCCTGCGTGATGATGGCGAAGTTCGACTCGCGGCTGGGACGGAGCCCGCGGATGCCGCGCAGCGTGGCGGTGACGTCGTCCATCGTGACGTCGGGGCGAACGCCCGCCGCCGGTTTCACGACCAGTCCCATCCACTGGACGCGGGCGCCGAGGTGGCGCGCCAGCGACGTGATGGGCATGACGACGCGCGGCCGTTCCGGCCCGGAGAGGAAGCTCGCCTCGTCCTTGTACACGCCGATCACGGTGAACGGCCCGCCGCGCGAGTTCGCGCCGGAGGCGAGGATGATCTCCTTGCCCACCGCCGGCTCGCCGCTGAAGAGCCGCTCGGCCGCGACATCGTTGATCACGACGACGCGCGCCGTCGTGCGGACTTCCTGATCCGTGAAGACGCGCCCGTCGGTCATCTCCGGCGGGTTGATGCGCGGCCAGTTCGCGGTGGTGCCAAGGGCGGACGCCGAAGGGAGGTAGCGGTCGCGGTAGCGCACCGAGGCGCCCCAGCCCTGTTGCGCGCCCACCTCGGCCACCGTCGAGAGTCGCTGGAGCACGGCGACCTCGGAGAACGTGATCGGGGGGTTGGAGCGCCACCGGCACGAGTCGCCGGAATCGCTGCAGTTCTCGAACGTGATCGGGTACCGCTGCACGAAGAACGTCGTGGGGCCCGCGGACTCGAACTGCTGCGCGACGCTCTCGTTGATGCCGTGCACGGCGGCGGAGATCACGACGACCACGAACACGCCGACGGCGACCCCGAGGATCGTCAGGCCGGCGCGCACCTTGTTGGCGCGCATCGCCTCGACGGCGATGCCCACGCCCTCGAGCGACATGCGGAGGCGGTCGAGCAGGCCCATCGGTTACTCCTGGCGGAGGGCGGCCACGGGGTCGAGCAGCGACGCCCGGCTCGCCGGGTACACGCCGGAAATCACGCCAACGCCAGCGCCCACGACCACGGCCACCATGATGGACCACGGCGCCACGAATGTGGGCATCGGCGTGACGCTGCGGATGATGAGCGCCAGCGCCGCGCCGGCGCCGATGCCGAGGGCCGCGCCGAACGTGCTGAGCGTGGCCGACTCGATGAGGAACTGGATGAGGATGTCGCGGCGCTTGGCGCCCAGCGCCTTGCGGATGCCGATCTCGTGCGTGCGCTCGGCGACCGCCACGAGCATGATGTTCATGATCACGATCGCGCCCACGACGAGGCCGAACGCCGGGAGGGCGATGCCGGCCAGGACGAGATAGCCCTTGATCTTGTCCCAGAAGGCCAGCGCGGAGTCGGCGGTCTGGAGCGAGAAGTTGTCGGGCTGTGCTGGGCGGAGCTTGTGGCGCGCGCGCATGACGGCGCGTACGCGCTCCTCGGCGTCGGGCAGCGCCTCGGCCGTCGGCGTCTGCACGACGACCGCGTCGATGGCATGGGCCTCGCGGTTCAGGAGGCGGTGCACGGGCGACCGGAACGGCGCGTAGATGTAGTTGTCGAACGACATGCCGAACGCGCTGCCCAGCGATTCGCCGATGCCGACCACCGTGTAGAGCTTGCCGCCCATCTTGACCTGCCGCCCGATGGCGCCGACGGTCGGGAAGAGCCGCTTGACCAGGTCCGGGCCGAGGACGACGACGCTCGCGCCCTGCGACACCTCGCCCGGCGTGAAGGTGCGCCCGTCGGTCACGCCCAGGCGCTTGATCTCGAAATACTGACCGTCGATGGCGGTGATGGACGCCGAGCGCGGGCGCGGCGAATACTGCGACTCGACCTGCAGCTGCCCCTCGGAGTACATGGACCAGAGCGAGCCCTCGGGGAGGGCGTCCACCACGGGCTGCACGTCGCTCTCGAGGATGCGCGGGCGCCGGGCGTACTCGCGCCACACCGCCGGGTCCACGTCGCCGATGTTGATGTTGGGCCGGTGGCGCAGCTCGAACGAGTTGAGCGCGATGAGCTTGCCGACCAGGTCGTTCTCCATGTAGCGCCCCATGCCGTCGACGATCGAGACGACGGCAATGAGGAACATCACGCCGATGCAGACGCCCAGGGCGGTGAAGAAGCTCTTGAGCTTCTGCACCCGGATGGTGGCGAGCGCGAGGCGAACGGCCTCGAAGAAACGCATCCGGGCGGCCGGCCTAGAGGCCCATCTTGGCCGTGAACTTCTCCCGGCGATCGTCGCTGGCAATGACGCCGTCGCGGAGCACGACCACGCGGCGCGCGTGCGCGGCGATGTCGGGCTCGTGCGTCACCATGATGACCGTCTGGCCGGAATCGGCGAGGCTCTCGAACACCCGCATGATTTCCTCGGACGTGGTCGAGTCGAGGTTGCCCGTCGGCTCGTCGGCGAGGAGGATGGAGGGGTCGTTGACGAGCGCGCGCGCGATGGCCACGCGCTGGCGCTGGCCGCCGGACAGCTCGTTGGGCCGATGATGCACGCGGTTGCCGAGCTGCACGGCCTCGAGCGCCTTCTGTGCGCGCTCCTTGCGCTCGCTCGACGAGATGCCGGCGTACACGAGCGGCAGCTCGACGTTGTGCAGGGCCGAGGCGCGGGGCAGGAGGTTGAACGTCTGGAAGACGAACCCGATCTCCTTGTTCCGCACGCGGGCGAGTTCGTCGTCCTTCATCTGCGAGACGAGCTGGCCGTTGAGCCAGTACTCGCCCGAGTTGGGCGTGTCGAGGCACCCGATGGTGTTCATCAGCGTCGACTTGCCGGAGCCCGACGGTCCCATGATGGCGACGTACTCGTTGCGGCGGACGGCGAGGTCCACGCCACGCAGCGCGCGCACGATTTCGCCGCCCATGTCGTATTCACGCTTGATGCCGCGCGTGACGATGACCCAGTCCTTGCCCGGCGTCTGGCCGGCCGCGCCGAGGACGACCTGCCGCTCGGCGGTGGTGGAGAGGGGGACTTCCTCGGTTTCGTTGGTCACGGCGGGTCAGCTCCCGGACTTCTTGGTGGTGTTGTCGGCCTTCGTCGGTGCCACGGGCGTCTCGCGGACGAGCGTGCCGTCCTTGAGTTCGCGAATCGCCTGGTAGGTGCCGGCGACGATCTTCTCGTTGCCGGTCAGCCCGGAAAGTACCTCGAAATACTTCTCTCCGGCGATCCCTACCTTTACGGGCTTGAAGGTCACTTTGTTGTCCGCGCCGACCACGAACACCCCTTCCACGTCCTTGCGGCCGACCTGCTTGGTGTTGCGGGTGCGTCCCGGCACCTGCGCCGTGTCCGCGTTCTGCAGGGCCTCGTTCTCGCGGACCGTCAATGCGATGATCGGAATCGACAAAACGTTGGTCCGCGTGTCGGTGACGATCTTGGCCGTGGCCGAGAAGTCCGGCTTGGTGTCCTTGGGCGGGTTGATGAGCCGGATGGTGACCTCGTAATCCACCGCCTGGTCGCCCGTCGTGGTCGTCGTGGCGCCGCGCACCGAGCTGTTCGAGATCTCGACAACGCGCCCGAGGAATGTCGTATCCGGGAAGGCGTCCAGCTGGACGACCGCCGAGTCTCCGACGCTGATGCGGGAGACGTCGGTCTCGTCCACCTTCACCTTGGTCTCGAGCGTGGACATGTCCGAGATGGTGAGGAGCGTGGCGGCGTCCTTGTTGAGCGTGCCCATGATCGCCGTCTCACCCTGTTCCACGTTCAGGCGCGTGACGCGGCCGGCCATCGTGGCGTACAGCGTGGTCTTGCCGAGCTGCACCTGCGCGTCCCTCACGCCGGCCTCGGCCTGCTCCACGTTGTGCTTGGCCGCATCGACGAGGGCCGAGTTCACGTCCACGGCCGTCTTGAGCTGCTCGAGCTGCTCGGCGGACACGAGGTTCGGGTTGCTCTGCCGGATCTCGAGCGAGCGGCGGTAGCTGCTCTGCGCCTGCTGCAGGCTCGCGGCGGCCTGCGCCGACGATGCCTTGGCGTTGGCGAGGGCGGCTTCGGCGCGCTGGACCGCGGCCTGGTACTGTTGCTGGTCGATCTCGAGCAGCAGCTGGCCTTCCTTCACGAAGTCGCCTTCCTTGACGGCGAGCTTGGTGATGCGGCCGGTGATGTCCGACGCCACGTCCACCTTGGTGTGGGCGGCCACCTGGCCGCTGGCCGTGACGGAGGCGACGAGGTCGCGCTTCTCGACGGGCTCGATGCGGACCTCGGTCGCCTTGTTGCCGCGCTTGGCCGCCGTGGCGAAGGCCAGTCCGCCGACGACGAGCACGCCGACGCCCAGGATGCCCCACTTGGTCTTCTTGCTCATGACGTCAAACCTCGATTAGCGAAGGGGGCGTCCGACGGCGTTCTCGAGCGCCGCGAACGAGCGGTGGAATTCGTACAGGGCGTCGATCCGGTCGGTCTCGGCCGTGGCATAGTCACTGCGCGCCTGCTGGAGGTCCACCAGGCTGTTCAGGCCCACGCGATAGCGTTCCTGCGCCAGTTGCAGCGCCGTGCGGGCCGCCGCGGCGTTCTGCTCCTGCAGCCGGAACGCGCGGTAGTTCGCCACCAGCGTCGTCCATGCCGACGTCACGCTGGCCGTGAGCACGAGCTGCTCGTCGCGAACGCGGTAGCTCGCGTCCATGCGATCCGCCGACGCGTTCTGGACCTGGGTTTCGCGCGAGAATCCGTCGAACAATGGGAGCGAGATCCCGAGCGAGAGGTTGTAGGGGTTGGACGTGAACCGGAACGGGAACGCGTCGTTCGACGCGCGCAGCGCGTCGGCCTGCGCGTCCGTGAACTGGATCGCGCTGCACTGCGCCGCGATGGATGACATGCCGGCCCCCACGCGGAGCGAGTCCGTGGTGAAGCAGTTCGCGCGGCTCGCGGCGGCCTGACCCGCCGCCTGGTTCACGAGGTAGTTGGGGTCCTTGTATTTCTGGGCGAACCCCCCGAACGACGCGCTGGCCGAGACCGAGGGCAGGTAGGCGCCCTGCGCGGCCCGGTACGAAGTGTGCGCCGCGTCCTCGCGGCGCCGGAGCGACGCGAGGGTCGGGTTCGACTGTTCGGCCATGTCGAGCAGCGACTTGACGGTCATCGTCGGCTCGCTCACCTGGAAGTTGGAGGTGAGGGTCACCGAATCCGGCTTCGGAACGCCGATCTGCTGGAAGAGCTGGAGAATGGCCACGTCCGCCAGGTTGCGCGCCCGCAGGGCGGCCACGCGCTGCTGGCCCACGGCAACCTCGGCGCGCATGACGTCGAGCGAGGTGGCCGACCCGACGCCCGCCTTGGCGCGCGCGAGGTCGAGCTGCAACTGGTTCGAGACGACGAGCGAGTCCTGCAGGGTGGCCCGGGCTTCCGTCTGCAGCACCAGCAGGTACTGCTGCGTGACCGCGGAGACGAGGTTCTGCTCGGCGGCGCGCGTATCGGCGTCGGCGGCCTCCTCGTTCTGCTGACTCCGCCGGAGGTTCGCGAACGTGTTCGCGCTGATTCCCATGCTGAACCCGAGGCTCCACGACGAGCTGAGCAGGTCGGAGTTGGAGCCGATCGACACGCCGGCGAAGTTTTGCGGCTTGCCCTGACGGTAGCCGGCGCCGAACGACGTGTTGGCGCTGGGAAGGAAGGCACCGTACGCGTTGCGCACGGCGTTTCCGGCGCGGTGCTGGGTGTTCAGGGCCTGCAGGTATGTGGGATTGTTCTTTCGAGCCAGGCTGATCGCGTCCTCGAGGGAGAGGGTCGCGGGGACAGACTGGGCCCCGAGCGGACCGGCGGTGACCAGCGCAAAGGCGGCCAACTTCAACAATCGCATTGATTTGACTTCCGTGGGGTGGAGATAGGCAGAATTACGGATAGGGTGGGACGAATGTTTCATGGCGGCGGGGATGGCTGTGCGCGGTCGCCTCAGTCGCGCAGGGCGACGAGCCCGAGCGCGGGAATCGAGGCCTTGATGATGCGGCCGCCGGCGTCCACCCAAACGTCGCGGACGATCCCGGTGGACGCGGTGCGGATGGCAAGGTGCGTGGTCTCGAACTGCCGCAGGTCGATCGTCACGCTCTCGGCGCCCACGCGTTCGACCCGGACCACCTCGACCGTGTTCCGGCGCGGTACCAGGACAGGCACCGTGGTGCCGGCGGGCCGCCGGGTGATGAACCAGAGCTGATGGATGATGTCGTCGTCGGCGGCGACGGTGCCCGGGGGCAGCCGCAGTTCCCGGGCGGATTCGCCGTCGTGCGTGACGAGGCGCGACGAGAACCGGCCGCGGGCGCCCACGCCGCTGTACGTCTCCGTCACGGCATCACTGTCGCGCACCTCGCGCTGGTAGCGGGAGGGGTAGCCGGAGGTGTCGGCGTTGAGCCCCGGCGTGATGCGTCGCGGCCCGATCGCCACCGTGGCCTGCGCGACGAAGACGCGTCCCTCGGCGCCGGGCGCCTCGCGGATGGAGAAGTCCTCGCGGCCGATGCGGTCGCCGTCCCGATACAGGGTGAAGCTGCCCTCGTCGATGATGCGCACCTGCGCGCCGAGCGGGGCCGCGCTCACCGCGCCCAGGGCGGTCACCGCGACCGCGATGCCGAACGCGGCGGTCGCGACACGAAACATCCCCCTAAGATACCGCGCTGCCGAGGCGCGGCGCGCGGGGTATAATCCGCATCGTGCCCCGATCACCGAGCCGATGGTGGGCCCTGGCCGCGGCCGCAACGCTCGTCGCATCCGCCGGGTGGCTTCGTACCGGTTCCGTCGCGATGCTCGCGGCCGCGGCGACGCTCGCGGCGCTGACGGGGCTCGAGACGTGGCGATCGTCGCGAAGCGCGGTGGCGGGGGCGTGTGCGGCGGCGTTGCTGGCCCTGGCGACGACCAGCGTGCAGGGGGCGCGGCGGGCGGCCGCGTTCCAGTTGGGGGCCGTGTCGGCCCGGTCGCAGGCCGAGCGAACGGCGACCCGCGCGTTCGCCGCCCGCCTGGATCGCGAGGCGGACGAGTTGCGGCGGATTGCCGTGCAGGCGCTCGACGCGCCGGCCGATCCGTCCGCGGCATTCGACGCGCTCGCGCGGCTTCAGGGCAACGACCCGTACCGCGCCGTCGCGGTGACGCGCGGCGGGACGCTGGCGGCGTGGGCTGGCCACTACCTTGCCGGCGTGGACTCGCTCCCGGGCCCCGCGGGGGTGGTGGCGAGCGACTTCTACCTGTTGATGTATGCCATCGCGGGGCGCGACCAGGACCGCGCCGTGGCCACGACGCTCGTTCATGCTTCGCCTCCGGCCGACGTGCTGGCGCGGCCCCTCGACGTGGACGCCGCCGAAGCCGCCGGCGTGGCCGGATTCTCGTTCCGCCGCCCCGGGCCGGCCGATACCGTCGGCGTGGTGACCGCCGCGGGCGTGCCCGTGCTGACCGTTCGCGCCACGGCGCTGGGCACGGCGCAGGCGGAGCAACAGGTGGTGGCCACGTCGGGGGCGCGCGAAGTGGCGCTGCTCGCCGCTGCGCTCGCGCTGTTCCTCGCGGCGATGTGGCGGACGGCGGGGTCCCTGCGCCGGTTTGGGGCGCTCGGCGTGGCACTGGGCGTGGTGGGCGTGGTGCCGCTCGCCATCCTGTCGAACCGCACGGCCGTGTTCAACCCGACCTATTTCTTCGCCTCGATGGGGGGGCCGTTCACGGGGAGCATCGGCGCGCTGGCGCTGACCTCCGCGATCGTGCTCGTCGCGATCCTCGCGGCGCAGCGCGCGCGGTTGTTCCCGCGTCGTCGCCGGCACGCGGTGCTGATCATCGTCGCCGTGGCCGTGCTGGGGCCGTACCTGCTGGGCGCCATCGCGCGCGGGATCCGGTTCCCGGCGACCGGGGCGTCCGTGGTGCTGTGGCTCGCGTGGGAGACGACCGTGTTCCTCGCCGCGCTCGCGGTGCTGTACGCCGGACTGTCGGCCGGGGAGGCGCTCGGGCCGCGGCGCGGCCTGCCGCTGTGGGTGGCGCCCGTGTTCGCGGCCGCGGCGGCGGTGCTGACGCAGGCGATCGTGCAGCCCCGGGGCGGCCTGCCGCAGTGGTACACGCTGCTGTGGGTGTCGGCGACCGTGCTCCTCGCGCTGATGCGGTACGACCGACGGTCGCTCTGGTCGGCGGCGGCGGTGGCGGCCTTCGGGGCGGTGGCGCTCGTCTGGAGCGAGACCGTGAAGGCCCGGGTGCTCCTGGCGGAGCAGGACGTGGCGTCGCTGACGTCGCCGGACCCGGCGGCAGCCGAACTGGTGCGGCGCTTCCCGCGGCAACTCGACTCGACCACGGCGCCGCGTTCGCGCACCGAGCTGCTGGCGCGGTTCGCCGCCTCCGACCTGGCCAGCAGCGACCTGCCGGTGGACATCACGTCGTGGACGCCCGCGGGCGACGTGATCGCCGACCTGCGCGTCGGCATGGCGCCGGGGACATATCACGGCGTGGAGTACTTCGCGCGCGAGGTGGCGCAGTCGTCGCGGCCCATGCTCACGAACGTGCCGGGCGAGCCCGGCATCCACACGGTGCTCGCCGTGCCGCACGCGGACCACACCGTGACGACGGTGGTGGTGGCGCCGCGCACGCGGCTCGTGACGCCAGATCCGTTCCCCACCATGACGGGACTGAGCCGGTCGCACGACGTGCCGGGCGATCCGCCCTACACCCTGCAGCCCGCACCCGCCTCGGCCGCGCAGTACATCTCGACGGCGGCCCAGTGGACGCGGCGCGACCAGGAGTTGCACGGTGACTGGTTCCTGCCGGCGACGGCGGGCCAGGTACTGCACGTGCACGCGCGCGTGCCGCTGGAGGGCTTCGGCCCGCTGGTCACGCGCGGTGCGCTGATGGTGTGCGTGAACCTGGGCGTGGTG
The DNA here is from genome assembly GCA_964556915.1 of uncultured Gemmatimonas sp. Lineage (GTDB taxonomy): Bacteria > Gemmatimonadota > Gemmatimonadetes > Gemmatimonadales > Gemmatimonadaceae > Fen-1231. Next base: position 289 of record CAZKYG010000038.1, on the reverse strand, counting down.
GGCGCGCTGTGGCTGCTGATCGTGGTCGCCGACGGCGGAGCCGTGCGCCGCGCGCTCAACGTGGCGCCGGCGCTCCTGCGGAGCTATCGCGCGCGCCTGTCGATCGCCCTGTTCGTGGCGTTCCTGCTGCCGGCGGCGGGGTTCGCGGCGTGGAGCTATGGCCGCCTCCAGGACGAGGACGCCGAGGTCCGGACGTTGCTGGTGCGCGAGACGCTGCGCGGCGTGACGGCCGCGTCGAGCGCCCGGCGCGCCACCCACCCCCGGCGGGTCCAGACGCCGCGCATGCACT
>CAZKYG010000037.1:0-5807 GCA_964556915.1 uncultured Gemmatimonas sp. | reverse complement strand
CGGCCGGCGCGGCGAGCGTCCCGGCGTGTTCATCGAGCGCAACGGCGCGCCGAGCCGCTTCAACGGCCTCGCCCCCGAGTTCGACTCGCTGATGCGCATGATCGACCAGAGCGGCCGCGCCATGCGTGCGGGCAACGCGCTCGACGCGCGGGAGTTCGCGCGCCGCGCCACCACGCTCGGGCCGCCGCGCCGCGTGGTGATCACCGAGCCGCGCCTGCGCGGCACGCTGACCGCGGCCGCCCCGGTGGCGGATGCGCTCGCCGACTCGCTCCGCAAGGTGATCGGCACGTCGGGACGCTTCGTCCTGGTCCCGCCCGACAGCGTCGCGCAGGCACTGCAGAAGACGCGCACGATCGACGACCTCGCGTCCGCGCTCGGCGCCGACGTGTTCGCGTCGATCCAGGCGTTCCGCACCGCCGGCGACAGCGTGCGCTGGCAGCTCACGCTGCGCGACCTCACGGCGAATCCCGCCTACAGCCTCCGCTCATGGGTCTCCGACCCGTCGCCGGTCACGGCGTTCACGCGCGGCGTGGACTCGCTGTTGCCGCGCACGGTGCCGCTGCTCTCCGAGATGGATCGCGCGCCGCGCCGGGCGCCGCCGGACAATGCGCCCGGCGGCCCGCTCGGCAAGGAGGCGTTCGACGCGCGCGCGGCCAGCATGGGCCCGCCGCGCCCCCTCATCGTGTGGACGCATCCGCCCGACGCGGCGCACCGCGACGTCGAGGCGGCCGGCACCGCCATCACGGACGCCATCCGCAAGGCGCTCGGCGCGAACCCGCGGTACGTCGTGCTGCCGACCGACGAAACGCTGAACCTGCTGGCCAGGACGCGCAATCGCGACCAGGTGGCCGCGGCGGCGCACGCCGAACTCATGGTGACGATCCGCGGGTCCGTGCAGCGTGACTCGGTGTTCTGGGTCGTGACGGCCTGGGACCTCGGCGCCTACGGCATCTACCAGCAACGGACGGTCACGGCCGGCCGCGTGCCGCTCGCCACGCCCACCGCCAACGCGGACGCCCTCACCAAGGGCGTGCTGACGGCGATCGAGACACTCGACCATGCCCCGCGCCAGACCGCGGGCGCGCGGCCGCCGGGCGACATCTAGCCGGCGGCCGGCGCTCCGGCCCCGTCGGCCAGGTGTGCCACGGACGGCGGGTCGCCCATCACGATCAGCCGCGAGCCCACCGCCACGATCGTCTCGCCGGGCGGATTGAACGCGTACTCGCCCGACGCCGAACGCAGCGCCAGCAGCAGCAGGCCGCTGCCGTAGTCGTGCAGGTGGAGCGCCGAGACCGGCTTGCCCGCGAGCGGGCTGCCGGCGCCGACCTCGACTTCCTCGAGGCGCAGGTTCCGGTTCGTGTCGCGAAGCATCTGGTCGAGGAAGCCCACCACGGCCGGGCGGACGAGTTCGCTGGCGAGCCGCATGCCGCCGATCTGGGCGGGCGCCACGACCCCGTCCGCGCCCGCCTGCCGGAGGCGGCCGGCCGCCCGTTCGGTGGTCGCGCGTGCCACGACGCGGATCGCCGGGTTGAGCTGGCGCGCGAGCACCGTCGTCACGAGCCCGACCTTGTCGTCGTCCGTGCAGATCACGATGCCCGCGGCGCGCTGGACGCCGGCCCGCGTGAGCGTCTCGTCGTCGGAGCAGTCGCCGTGGAGCACGGGCATGCCCGGGTAGAGGCGCTCCGTGGCGGCGACGTGGGTGTGGTTCGCCTCGATCACCACGCAGCGCCGCTGCGTGTTCACGAGCTCGCGGAGCACGGCCGACCCCGTTTGTCCCGCCCCGCAGACCACGTAGTGGTCCCGCAGCCCGTCGATGGTGCCCTGCATGCGCCGCCTCCGGAATCCCCTGGTCAGGTCGCCTTCGACGATGAAGGCGGTGATGGTCGAGAGCGTGTACAGCGCCGCCGTCGCGCCGAAGAGCAGGTACACGATCGTGAACGCCTCGGCAACGGGCGTGTTGGTCGGGATGACGTCCCGCAGCCCCGTCGTGGTGAGCGTGATCGTGGCCATGTACAGCGCCTCGAGCCACGAATGCGTGCCACCGCCCACCAGCTTGTAGCCGACGATTCCCGTCGCGAAGAGCGTCAGCAGGAGCAGCGCCGCGTTGCGCACGCGGCGCTGCAACTGGCCGAACTCGGCGTCGGCGCGCCCGCTCACCGGCCGGTCACGCGCGCTTCGGCCGCTCGGACGCCTTGAACAGGTACGCGCACTTCTCCAGCCGCGGCCCCTTCGCGTCGCACACGGCGAAGTCCGTGCCCTCGTAGGCGCAGGCGCCGGCGTACGTGCCGTCCTTCCGGAGCGCGTAGAACGTGAGGTCGAAGTACGGCCGCCCGCGCTCGTCGAGCAGCCGGCGCTCCGAGTGCTCGATCACGCGCTTCATCACGTTGATGAGGGCCTGCTCCGGCGTGGACCCGCGCCGCATCTCCTCCACGGCGAGGAACGCACCGCACACCATGATGTTCGACTCGCCCCGCCCCGTCGAGCCGGCGGAGCCGACCGTGTTGTCCGTGTACTGCCCGGCGCCGACCACGGGCGAGTCGCCCACGCGGCCCGGCACCTTCCACGAAATGCCGCTCGTGGTGGTGACGGAGCTCAGGTCGCCGCCCGCGTTCACCGCGTTCATGTTGATCGTCCCGTGCGTCCACGGGATGCCGCGCTCGGCGTAGTACGCCTCCTCCTCGAACCCGCCGCTGGGCGGCATGCGCTTCGGCAGCGGGTGCGGCGGCTGCTTCACCCACGGCGAGTAGCCCTTGGGGTCGGCCTTCCACTTGGCGTACGCGGCGCGCGAGGCGGGCGTGGTCAGGTCCTCTTCCCTGAAGCCCATCGCCACGGCGAACCGCTTCGCATCGAGGCCGGCCAGGAAGATGTGGTCCGTGTAGTCCATCACCGCCTTCGCCACCAGCGACGGCGTCTTGATCCCCTCCAGCGCGCCGACCGCGCCGGCGCGCTTCGTCGGCCCGTGCATGCAGCTGGCGTCGAGCTGCACCACCCCGTCGGCGTTGGGGAGGCCGCCGTAGCCCACGGACATGTCCGTCGGATCGAGCTCCTGCGTGTTCACACCGGCAATGATGGCGTCGAGCGTGTCCTCGCCCTTCACGATCCGGTCGTACGCGATCTTCACGCCGGCGGGCTTGTCGGTGTGGAAGCCGTTCGCCGACCCCACCACGCGGGGAATGCCCGCGAATGGCGGCGCGCCGGCCGTGTGTGCCCGCGCGGCCTCCCACTCCTCGAAGCTGCGCGGCGTGAACCCGAGTGCGGCGAGCATCGCGGAGCGTTCGAGGAACTCGCGGCGGGTCGTCGTCATGGGGTCGCTCGGGTGGGAGGAGTGTGGCGGCGCATGGCGTTCGAATCTACGGCCGGGGGCGGGTGCCGCCACCGGATCAGAGCGAGGCGTAGCCCACGGCGGGGCCGATGCCCAGCCATCGGTCGAGTTCGCGTTCCACCGACGCCGCCGTCGCGGGGTGGTCGAGGTCGGCGGGGTGCAGCGCGATGCGCAGCACGGACGCATGCCGCTGCAAGCGCCAGCGCAGCGCCGCCTGCACGAGCGAGCCGTAGGCACGGAACGCGCCGCGCGAGCTCCAGCGCACGACGGGCGAGGGAATGACGCGCCGCGACCGGAACGCGTAGATCGTGCCGTCGTCCTCGCTCACGGCCAGGCCGGCCTCGCGCACCGCGCGGTGTCCGTCGGCGCGCGCGAGCCACGCCGGCGGCACGAATCCGATCGGGTCGAGCCCGAGGGCGCGCAGGCGTGCGAGCCCGCGATCGATGCGCGCGCGGGCGGCGTCGTAGCCGAGCGTGAGAAACTCGCCTTCGCGATTGGTGCGGCCAAAGGCGCGCACCCGGTCGCGCCAACCCCGCGGCGAGCCGACCTCGTCATGGCGCTCGCCGTGCAGGAACACCTCGGCGCCCTCGGCGGCGCGGTCGCGCACCCAGCCAACGCAGTCGGGATCGCGCTCGATGGGCCACGCGCCGTGCCATTCCGGCACCACGAGGAGGCCCGGCCGCACGCCCCGCAGGGCGCAAATGTCCCAGAGCCGTCGCACCTTCGGCATGAGCGGCGGCGCCACGTCGTGGATCGTCACCAGGAGGGCGGTCACGGCCCGCTCCCGTGCGTGCGCACCACGTCACGATACAGGGCGAAGATGCGGTCGAACACCGCGTCCCAGTCGTGGTTGCGCTCGGCGTGGGCACGGCCGCGCACGCCGAGTGCCGCGAGGTCCATGCCGAAGAGCGTCACCGCCGATTCGGCGAGCGCCGCCGGATCGCCCGACGCGAACTGCAGGCCGGCGCCGGATGCCTCGACCTGTTCGCTGATGCCGCCCCGGTCCGCCGTGAGGACCGGTGTGCCGCATGCCATCGCTTCGAGCGGCGCGAGCCCGAACGTCTCGTTCGAGCTGGGCGCGACGAACACGTCGAGCGCGGCGAGCAGGTCGGCGAGGCGTTCGCGGTCCTTCTCGTAGGGCAGGAACCGGATCCAGTCCACGGTGCCGGCCATGCGCTCGAGGGCCAGGCGCTGCGGACCGTCGCCGATGAGGACGAGCGTGGCGCCCGTGGCCTTGTGTACCGCGGGCCAGGCCGCGAGCAGCACGTCGAGTTCCTTCTCCGGCGCAAAGCGCCCGACGAACCCCGCCACCAGCCCGGCCGGCAGCCCGTAGCGCGCGCGTACCTCGTCGCGCGCGCCGCGCCGGCCGGGGTGGTACCGCGCGAGGTCCACGCCGAGCGGGATCTGGGTCACGCGGTCGATGCCCGCACGGCGGAGGTCGTCACCCACGAAGCGCGAGCAGACGATGGTGTGCGCGAAGTGCCGGTCGATGCGCCGCGCGTAGCGCCACGCGAGATCGTGCATCGTGCGGCGCCACCATGGCGCGCGCTCGGGCCACGGCGAGAAGACGCGCGGAAAGTTGCTGTGATAGAACGCCACCACCGGGACGCCGAGGCCGCGCGCGGCCAGCCGCACGATCCACGGCACGAGGCCCGGGCTCCCGACCTCGATCACGTCCGGCCGCTCGTGCACGACGATGCGCCGGTTGGAGCGCGTCGCGAGCATGAACCGATACGGCTCCTGGCGGGGCACCATCGGCCCCTTGAGGCGGTAGATGCGCACCCCGGCGGACTGCGTGATGGCGTCGCGCGATCCCGGGAGCACGAGCACGTGACGGAATTCGGGGTGCGCCTCGACGTAGGCCGCCTTCTGCCGGAGGTACGTCCGGATGCCGCCCGTGGTGTCGCCGAAGAATTCGGTGATGTCGAGCACGCCCACCTCGGCGCGCTCGCGCAGGCGCGGCGGCAGCACCGTGGCCGCGAGGTCGAGCGGCGACGCCCGGAGCTGCGCGTCCGAGAGAAACAGGGCCTCGGTGACGGACGGCGCGCCGGGCTGCGAGGAGGTCACGGAATCGGTCGGGAGTGCTCATGCGGAACCTAGCGGCCGCTCTCGGGCGTTCGCTACCCGCGGCGCGGCGCGTCCGGTAGCTTTCGGCATGTCATCGCACGGCGCCGCGGACCAGCTCCGCGGCATCGGATTCTTCGAGGGCCTCCCCGACACGCTCCTGTGGCACCTCGCCCGGGTCGGCGAAAGCGCCACGTACCCGGCCGATGACCTGCTCTTCCGCCAGGGCGAGCCGCGCGCGTTCTTCACGGTCATCCTCGCGGGCAACGTCGCCATCGAGCGCGCGGCGGGCGACGCCCCTCCCGTGCGGCTCGCGACGTTCGGCGCGGGCAGCGTGCTCGGGGAGGGCGTCCTGCTCGGCGAGGGAATCCACGGCTCGTCGGGCCGCGCCACGCGCGAGACCCGCGTGCTGCGGTTCCCC
>CAZKYG010000036.1:0-16138 GCA_964556915.1 uncultured Gemmatimonas sp. | reverse complement strand
ATGGGGGCGTCGGTCAAGTTCACGTATGTGGGCACGACCCCGAAGCCTATCAACATGGACAACCCGGCCGGGGGCGGGAAGAACAAATAACGCCGAAACGCGGCGCGGCGCCGGGACTCCGGCGCCGCGCGACATGACACTGACGGGGCCGCCGCGAGGCGGCCCCGTCGCGTTGGCGCCCCAGGGGACGTCAGGGAACGCTGATCAGCTGGACGCTGAACACGAGCACGCTGTTCGCCGGGATCGATCCGTTGTCCACCGCGCCGTATCCGAGCGAGGCCGGGATCACCATCTTGCGCGTGCCGCCGACCTTCATGCCGATCATGCCTTCGTTGAAGCCGGCGATCACCTGCAGCGGATTGGCGCCGACCGTGAACCCGAACGGCGCTCCGCCGACGCTCGTCTGCACCACCGTGCCGTTCGTCAGGTACAGCGTGTAGTGCACGGTGACGTGGTAGCCGCTGACGACGGTCGTCCCGACGCCGACGGGCCCATCCTGGTAATACATCCCGCTCGAGGTCTTCGTCATTTTCGACAGGTCGACGCCGAGCGACGCCGCGAAGCTTGTGTGCTCGATGTCCACGGCGGGAGCGAGCGCCTGCTCGGGCGTGCACGACGCAAGTCCGGCGAGCGTGATCGCGAACGTCAGGGCGGCGGAAACGGTACGGAGCGGGAGTCGCATGCTGCGGGACGGCCTCGGAGTGCGGGAAACGGCAGCCTGAAAACTAAGCGCTGGAGTGCGGGCGCCGGGCCGCACCTTCATTAGATACCCCGGTTGTGGCGCGCGGGTCTGGTCAGCGGGCCTGCGATCGTTCGGGCGGCGCCGCCCAGCGGCGGTACATCTGCGCCAGGATCACGCCCCCGGCCGCCTCGAGCACGAACAGACCGAACCACAATTCCACCACCCGACCGTTCCGGATCACGGGCAGCGGTCCGCCACCGGCCGCGAGGAGCGTGGCCGCGGCGATTGCGCCGGCGACGGCGGCCCGCCGCGACCGCGTCACCGACCACAGGGCGAGTGCGCCGCCAACGAGCGAGAGTACGAGCGACACGTAGTCGAACCATGCGGGGAGCGATGCGTGGGTCCGCACGCGCTCGATGTTCGCGAGCGCCGTCGCGGGGAGCGCGGAGAGCCACATGAGCGCGCCGAACCTGAGGCCGCCGGTGGCGCACAGGCGCGCGGGCGCGGCCTTCACGAACTCGTGATAGGACCAGCTCATTGCCAGCCCGATGGCGACGACGAACGGGATGCCGACGGCGACCTGGCTCCAGATGGGTCGCACGACGATGGAGTGGAGCGCGGCAAAGAGCGCGAGGCCCGCAAGGCCGAGGGCGACGCCGATCGCGACGAGGCGCGCGGCGGTCGCGCGCGCGGCGATGCGCGGATCGGCGCCGGTCATCCGAGCGCCTTTGCGAACCGGATCCCCTGGTCCGCATACCCGAGGTGCCGATAGAACGGGTGCGCGGCTGCATGGGCGTCGCCGCTCGTGACCTCGAGCCGCGCGATACCTCGCGCCACGAAGTGCGCCTCGGCCGCCTCGACGAGCGCCCGGCCCGCACCGGTGCCGCGCGTGCCGGGCAGCACGGCGATCGCCGTAATGCGCCCGACCGCGGTCGGCCGGTGCGGCACGGGCGTTTCGTGCAGGCAGGCGAAGCCCACCAGCGCGCCCTCCATTTCCACGCCGATCATGCGCGCGGACGGGTCCTGCGCGAGCATCGTGGTGAGGCGCGCCGCGAGCGTGGGCGCGTCGGTGGGATAGCCCAGCGTGTCGAGCAGCGGGAGCAGCGCGGCCGCGTCGGCGGCGGTGAGATCGCGGATCGCGGGGGCGGCCGACACGCGCCTACTCGTATTTCGCCGCGGCCTTGCGGCCGTACCACATGCCCACGCCGAACCCGACGATGCTGAGCATGAACGCCGTCATGAACCCGGCGTAGTCGCCAAGCCACCATCCCACGCTGCTGCCGATGGTGGTCCAGATGAAGACCATGAGTTTTCGCATCAGGACGGATCCTCGCTGCGGCGCGTGTGGTCGGCCGCTGTCACACGATGGGGCCTGCCGCATGCGCGGGCAACCGCCCACGCCGCCCGGTTCACCACGGGTTAATGGAGCGAGGTGAGTGCGCCGGCGGGCTCACCGGATGCTGGACGGCAGCACCTCGTAGTCCTCGGTGCGTGCGAGGCGCGCGAATGCCGCGCGCAGTTCCTCAGGCGGGACGACCAGGCGGCGCGCGTCGAGATCGAGCCAGCCACCCGTGGAGGTGAGCCGCGCGGCGAGCTGGCCGTCGTGCCGCCAGAACTCGTTGCGCACGCGGAAGCGGCTCGAGTCGGCCGAGAGTCCCGCGGCCTGGTAGGTGACGCGGAGCGACTCCATGAGCCGCACCTCGCGGAAGTACGTGACCTCGTCCTTCATCACGACAGGTCCGAGCCGGCGCCGCAGCAGCGCGTCCGCCGGGAACCCGTGTTCGGCGAGGAACATCATGCGCACGTCGGCCGCCTTGTCGAGGTAGGCCGTGTTGCCCATGTGCGCGTTGACGTCCATGTCGCCCCAGCCGGCGACGAACATGCGCTCGAACACCACGACCGGCGACGTCACGGCGGGCCGCCGCGCATGGTGGGGCATCCGGTGGCGACGTCCGGCGACGGAGCGCCGTACGTGCTCGTCACGAGCCGGGCGGTGGGCCCGTCGAGCACGAGCGTGAACAACGTGGAGTACTGCGAATCGCAGAGTTCGGGCAGCGCGGGGCCGCCGAGCGCCGCGATGATGGCCGTGACGGTGTTGCTGTGCCCCACCACGAGCACCGTGTGTCCCCGGTGCTTCCGCACGGCGGTGGCGACGCGCGCGGCATGCTCCGCCGTCGTGCCGCCGGTGGGGACCGTCTCCATCGGGAGGCCGCGCGCCTCGGCGGCCGGGCGCGCCGTTTCGCGTGTGCGCGTGAGTTGCGTGGTGATCACGGCGTCAACGTGCGCCGCCGCCACGGCCGCGGCCAGCGCCCTGGCCCGCGCGACTCCCGCGTCGGTGAGCGGCGGGTCCGCCGCGGGCGCGGCTGCCTTCTCGGCATGGCGCACGACGATGACGACCGTGGGCGCGGACGGCGCCTGTGCCGGCATCGCGACGGGCAGGACGGCGAGGCCGGCGACCGCCAAGAGGATTCGGGTGACGCGCATTGCGGGTACTCCGCGGCGGCGTGAACGTTGTCGAGTCATCCCAACTTCAATCCTACTCTCATGCCGGTCATCGTGCGCACCGCGGGGCTGCTCGTCCTCTCCAACCTGTTCATGACGTTCGCGTGGTACGGCCACCTGAAGAACTTCGCCACGCGGCCGTGGTACGTGGCGGCGCTGGCGAGCTGGGGGGTGGCGCTCTTCGAGTACCTGCTGCAGGTGCCCGCCAACCGCATCGGCTTCACGGCACTGTCGCTCGGCCAGCTGAAGATCCTGCAGGAGGTCATCACGATCGCGGTGTTCGTGCCGTTCGCCGTCTACTACATGAAGCAGCCCCTCAAGCTCGACTTCCTGTATGCGGCGCTGTGCCTGCTCGGCGCCGTGTACTTCGTGTTTCGCGGCGGCGTGGGCGTGGCCTGATCAGCGGTTGCCGCGCCGCTCGCCGCGGGCATACAGCCAGAGGAGCGCGGCCAGGATGCCGGCGTTGCCGACCGCGAGCCCGCCCCAGAACGCGATGCGTCCCGCGACCGGGTCGTCGGTGTGCATGGCGTACCCGAGCAGGGCGAGGCCGGCCGCGGCCGACGCGATGCAGGCCGCCGACGCCGCGAGCTGGTCACGCAGGCGCTCGCGCGCGGCGGCGCGCGCGTCGGCGTCGAGTTGACGCGCGCGGTCCCGCGCGGCCATCAGCCCACCAGTTTCGCGTCGAGCGTCATCGGCACCGCCGCCAGCGCGCGCGAGACGATGCAACCGGTCTTCGTGTCCTCGGCGAATTTCTGGAATTCGGCCGCGGAGAGCCCGGGCACTTCGCCACGCGTCACGAGGTCGATGCCGGAGATGGAGAAACCCGCGTCGCCCTTGGTGAGGTGCACGGTCGCCGTTGTGCTCACGCTCTTCGGCGCATGGCCCGCCTTCGCGAGCCCGGCCGAAAGCGCCATCGAGTAGCACGCGGCGTGCGCGGCGCCAAGCAGCTCCTCGGGATTCGTGCCCTTGCCGCTCTCGAAGCGGCTCGTGAACGAGTACGGGCCCTCGAACGATCCGCTCTCGAGCTTGATCGTGCCGTTGCCGCTCTTGAGGTCCCCGTTCCAGCGTGCATCTGCCTTGCGGTCCATGCGTCAGCTCCGTGATGACTGCCCGACGGGCGTAAGTGCGAGTCGCGAATCGCGGCCCGCCAGCCTGAAGAATAACTATCGCGCCGGTAACAGTCCCACGAGCCAGTGGAGCGTGTTGAGCAGGAACTGTGGGTTCTGCGAGGCGCCCGGGTCGTTCATGCCCATGGGTCGCCGTGCGGCGCCCGAGACCTGCGCCGAGAACATGGCCGCCTCGCCGAACACCGCGACCCGCCCGCGCCCGGCGAGGAGCACCGCGCCCTGCAGCATGCCCCCGGCCGGCATGCGTGCCGTGCCCGCGCCGAACTCCCACGCCTTGGTCGGAAAGAGCAGCACCGCGCCCGGCGCGAGCGTGAGCAGCGGCGCGCCCGGCGCCACCACGCGGAATGCCTCGCCCGTGAACGTGCGAACCGCCGTGACGCGCTCGGCCGCACTGCGGCCGCGGGTGATTGGGTGGTCGGCCAGCGTGCCGTCCGCGCGGGAGAAGAGGAACTCGTCCGCGCTGCACGCCGCGTCCGTGGCATAGCCGTTGGTGATCAACGCGCCGAACGCCGCGGCGAGGTCCTCCGCCGCGCCGCCGAACGGCATGTGGTCGGCGATGAGGAGCAGCGCGCCGCCCGCCATCACCCAGTCGTGCACGGCGGCGATCTCCGCCGGTGTGAACGCACTCGGCGTCGGCAGGGTCCAGTCGCCGCCGGCATTGCGCTCGGCCGTCGCGTTCGCGATCACGAGCACACGCACGCCCGCGAGCGAGGCGGCCGTGAACGGCGCGCGAGACCCCTCCACCACGAACCCATCCGCGCGCAGCAGCCGCGCGAAGGGCGCGTATCGGCCGTCCACGGTGTGGAAGTTGTGGTGCGCCTCGTCGATGACGACGCGCGGGCCGTGGCCTGCAGGCCAGGCGGCCGCGCCGACGGTCGGATGAAAGCCCGTGTCGGCGACCTGCGGGCCGCCCGTGGCGCGGGGTGCGAGCGTTGGCACGCAGCGATCGCTGGCGTGGACGGCGCCGCGCATCGCCTCCTGCGCGGCGCCGGGCGCCGACATGGCGAACACGGCGAGGAATGCGGCGGGGAGCGCGGAGGGGAGCACGACGCACCCGCGCGTGACAAGGCGCGTCAGCGCGGAATCCGAACGCGAGTGGCCGCCGGGACGTATGGTCATATGCCGTATGGTGCCGGGGGCCGTCGGCTGCCGCAACCGCGTCGGAGTGCCCGGACCGGCGCCCGCCGGGATTGCCCCGTATGTTGACGTCGCGCCGATCGCGGCGTCTACCCATACACCCCTTGCACGAGACTCGCACGTGAGCGACGAGACCGGCGGAACGGACGGTAAGGCCACGGCCCCGCGGCGTGAGCCGCCGGGAGCGAGTCCGGCGCGTCCCATGTCCGGCGGCGTGCTGGCGCTCGGCTCGGCGGTGGTGCTCGCCGTGTACGGCGCCGGCTACTTCCGGACGCGCGAGGCCGCAGCCCGTTTCGCGGACGACGCGGTTCGGCGTCCCGAGCGGCCGGCTCCCGTTGCACCGCGTGATTCGCTCGAGACGGTCGTGCGGCGAGGGACCGATGCCCGGCCCGCGCCGCGCGCGGCGACAGGACCGACCAGCGATCGCCGTGCGGCGGCGCCGCGCCGTGCCGCGCCGCCAGCAGCGGAGACCGTCGCAGCTACCACGCCCGCGGCCACCGCTGCCGCGGGCACTCCCGCGGCCATCGCTGCCGCTCCTCCGCCGGTGCAGGCGACACCAGCGCCGGTGGAGCCGGCCGCACCAGCCGCACCAGGCGCACCGGCTGCGCCGGCCGGGCCGGCTCCCGTTGCCGCACCGATACCGGCGCCGGCCCCGGCCGCCGATACCGCGCACACGCTCGGCCTGCACGACGGCACGTACACCGGCTGGGGTACGTCGCGCCACGGCGATATCGAGGCCACGGTCGTGATCAAGGATGGTGCGATCGCGTCGGCGACGATTTCGCGGTGCCTCACGCGCTACTCGTGCTCGTGGATTTCGCACCTCCAGGCGCAGGTCGTGAAGCGCCAGAGCCCCGAGGTGGACTACGTCTCCGGGGCTACGCAGAGCACGAACGCGTTCTACTACGCGGTGGTCGAGGCCCTGGCCAAGGCGAAATGACGAACACGTTCGTGCACGAGTTCGCCGCGATGGGAACAGCGGTTTCCGTCCGGATCGTGGGAGTCGAGGCGGGCGAGGGACGTGACGCGGCGGGCCGGGCGGCCCGGTGGTTCACGGACATCGAGGCGTGCTGCAACCGGTTCGACCCGGCCAGCGAGCTGCGCGTGCTGTGCGCCCAACACGCCGGCACGTCAGTGCCCGCGAGCGCGATGCTGTTCGAGGCCGTGCGCTACGCGCTGGCCATCGCCGAGGAGACCGACGGCGCGTTCGACCCGACGATCGGGGTGCGCCTCGAGGCGCTCGGGTTTGACCGGGACTACCGAAGTGGCGCGCGGGTCGGGTCGGGGCTCGCGGCGGCGGGCGCGTCCACGCCGACGTGGCGCGACGTCCGGCTCGACGAGTCGGCGCGCGCAATCATCCTGGACCGCCCGCTGCTGCTCGACCTCGGTGCCGTAGCCAAGGGACTGGCGGTGGACCTCGCCGCGCGCGAACTCGCCGCGTACCCCGACTTCGCCATCGACGCTGGCGGCGACCTCTATCTTGCCGGTCGCAACGAACGCGGCGAATCCTGGACCGTCGGGGTGCGGCATCCGCGCGCGCCCGGCGACCTGATCGACATCGTGCGCGTGAGCGACGCGGCCGTGTGCACGTCGGGAGACTACGAGCGCCGTGCCCCCGCGGGCGCGCATCACATCATCGACCCCGCGACGGGCGCGCCCGCGGACGCGGTCGCGAGCGTCACCGTCGTCGCTCCGGCGGCGCTCCCGGCCGATGCGCTGGGGACCGCCGCTTTCGCGCTTGGCGCCGCTCGCGGGCTCGCGTTCCTCGAGCGCAGCGGCGTCGAGGCGCTCATTGTCACGCCGGCGCTGGAGCGGTTCGCGACCGTCGGCTTTCCCACCATCGCCCATGTCCGCGACGTCGCGATCACTGCAGCCCGTTAGGCGCTTCGTCCGCACGCCGAAAGGGCTGCTCACGGTCGTCCTCGCGATCCTCACGGTCGTGGCGGCGCCGGTCGAGGGCATGCGGCTCGTCGCGCCGATGCTCGTGGCGGCCACGGGAACGGCGATGGCGACCGACGCCGTCATCATGCGCGTCGGCGACGGCGCGTGGACGTTCCCCGATGGCGGGATGCTCACGGGGTGGATCGTCGCCCTGATCCTCAGCCCGCACGAGCGCTGGTGGGTGGGCGTGGCGACGTCGGCGATCGCGATCATCGCCAAACACGCGGTGCGCGGGAAGTCGGCGAACGTGTTCAACCCCGCCGCGATCGGGCTCGTCGCCGTCTACTACCTCTTTGACGCCGCCCAGAGCTGGTGGGGCGCGCTGTCCGATGCGCCGCTGGCCATGGTGGCGGTCCTTGTCGCCACGGGCGCGTTCATCGCCGATCGGGTGAACAAGGTGCCCGTGGTGATCGCGTTCCTCGGCGTGTATTTCGCGCTGGCGACCGCCGGGGCGTACACGGGCGCGGCGGACACGGTGGCCGAGTTGTACCGCGCGCCGGACCTCCACGCGGCGCTCTTCTTCGCGTTCTTCATGGTGACCGACCCGCCGACCTCACCGCCGCGACATCGCGACCAACTGGTCTATGGGGCCATCACCGCCGGGTGCGCGTACGCCGTGTTTCGCGGACTGGGCGCCGTGCACTTCCTGCTGTCGGGCCTCCTCGTGGCGAATGTGTGGGAGGCGTGGCGGCGGCGCGCGCAGCGCCGCGCCCGGCAGGCGGCGCGCGGGTCGGTCGGTCAGCCGGAGATCGCCGAGGCATAGGCCCGCCGCCTGCGGCGGGACCTGCGGCTCAGGCGATGGCGGCTCACCTTCACCGCCACGCCCCGGCGGCGAGCCACGCGCCGAGCACGCCGATGGCGACGGCGACCACGCGCGCGAAGGTGTCGCGCGACAGGCCGAGCAGGACGCGCTCGCCGGCGAGCGTGCCGGCGACCACGCCCGTCGCGGCAACGGCAAGCACCGCGATGTGCGCGATCAGGTCGGCCCCCGACCGCCACACGTAGATCGGCGCGCGCGCCGCGTCCACGAGCAGGCCCGTCGCGGTGGACGTGGCGACGAACGCGGCCGGCGAGAGCGCAAACGCCGTGAGGGCGGCGGCGCGCAGGCCGCCCTGGTTGCCCGCGATGCCGCCAAAAAACCCCGAGGCGAGTCCCAGCGCGCCGACCGTCAGTCCACGCGGGTGCCAGCGGGCCGCCAGGCGCGTGAGCTGCGCCACGGCCGTGAGCACGAGAAGCGCGCCGAGGACCAGCGTCAGGGTGTGCGACCCCACCGACGTGTAGGCGAGGGCGCCGCCGAGCCCGCCCACGGCGCTCAGCAGCCCGAACCGCACCAGCACCCCACGGTCGATCGCCGCGCGAAGGCGCCAGCAGCGAAGCGCCGTGGCAATGGCGTGCGGGACGGCGACCACGGCGACCGCGGTGGGCGTGCCATAGCGCGCGGCGAGCAGCGGGGTGAGCAAGCTGCCGATCCCGAAACCCACCACGGACGCCGTCGCCCCGGCGACGATCGCGACGGCGGCGACCACTGCGAGAAACGCGGGTTCTCCCAAGGCGGATCGTGCGGAAGGTTCATGGCCCCGCTGGCTGACTGGCGCGGGGTGAGGGTATGTTAACCCGATTGACCCCGGCCATTTCTCGAGGAGTCCACACGATGCGACGTTTTTCCGGTATTGCAGCAGCGTCCGCCGCGCTGGTGGCGGCAGCAGTCGTTCTTCCCGCCCCGGCTCGCGCCCAGGAGACGTCCCGCGCGGTGGCGGGCGGCGGCATCTCCGTCGCCGGGTGGAAGGGCAAGGTTGACGCCAACGAAGCCCGCCGCGGCATGACGATCGACAACGCCAAGCTCGTTACGATGGGCCCCGGCATGCACGTCACGACCGGCCCCGCCACGACGTACTGGAATCCGTCCAACACGGCGTCCGGTGACTACACCGTCAAGGCGACGTTCAACGAGGCCAAGTTCATGGACCTGAGCCCGCATCCGCATCCGTACGGGATCGTCATCGCGGGGAACGACATGGACTCGGACACGCCGTCCTATCTGTATTGCGCGGCGTACGGCGACGGCAAGTTCATCGTGCGCGGCTTCGCGCCTGGCAACCCGCGCGGCACGTTCCAGATGAACGGCCAGGAAGGCGAGATGAACGCCGCGGTGCACAAGGCCGAGGCCAAGGGCAAGCCCGTGCAGCAGACGATCGCGATGTCGGTGAAGGGCGACAAGGTCACCTGCAACATCAACGGCACCGATGTGGCGACCTACACCAAGGCTGACCTCGCCGCGAAGGGCCTGAAGTCGCTCGATGGTATGTACGGCATCCGCTTTGCGCACAACACGGACGCGCACGTGGCCGGCTTCACGATGACCAAGCCGTGAGGCTGGGCGACGAGAGGCGATAGAAGATAGACGTAGACGATAGACGATAGACGATAGAGGGCCGCCGCCACCCCACGGGTCGCGGCGGGCTCGCTCTTTTCGCGCCAGCCGCTTCGCGCGACACCGGGCCACCTTGCGGAATGCCTCGAACGCGCGGCACGTTTGCCGCCATGAAACGACTCCTGCTCGGCCTCGTCGCGTGCGCGATGGCGGCCCTCCCCCGGACGGCGTCGGCCACGTGGTCGGTCATCGCGGTTGACCTCTCCACCGGCCGCGTGGTCATCGCGTCCGCGACCTGTGTCAACAACAACGACGCATTCCTCATGGGCGTGCAGGCCGTGGTCGTGCCGGGCGTCGGCGTTGCCGCGTGCCAGGCCGGCGTGGACGGCACGCACATGAACCAGATGCTGGTCTTCCGCGAGCTCCAGAAGGGCACGAGCCCGGAGCGGATCATCGAGCTGCTCTCGGCCGACCCCGCGTACCAGTCGCGGCAGTTCGGCATTCTCGACCTCAAGGGCCGCATGGCGGGTCATTCGGGGCTCACGAACGGCTACGTGACGCAGCAGATGCAGGGCCAGGTGCCCGGGACGCAGATCTATTACTCGATTCAGGGCAACATCCTGCGGCCGGGCGAGGTGATTCCCAACGCCGTGCGCGCGTTCGTCGAGACGAAGGGCGCGATCACCGACCGCGTGATGGCCGCGCTCGAGACGGCGGACCGGTTCGGCGGCGACAGCCGCTGCACCTGTCCGAACCTGCCGGCCGACGGCCCGCTCCCGGCGATCCCGTGCGAGGGCCGCACGGCATACGTCGCCTACATCCTGATGGCCGAGAAGGGCGACCAGGTTGGCGACGGCGGCGAGACGGGCCAGCGCATGTCGGACTCGACGTGGGCGCACAACAACGGCAAGTACTCGCTCTACCTCACGGTCGCGCAGCCCGAGCAGCCCGGGCCGAACGTCATCAAGCCAGGCGAAAACCTCAATCCGGTGAAGACGCTCCGCATGCGCTACGACGCGTGGCGGAAGACGCAGCCGGCGTCGTTCAAATGAGGGACCGGATCATGTCGAATGCGCCGGCGATGCTCCGGCTCGGCGCGATGGCCACGTTCGCGCTCGCCGTGATTTCGGGCGACCCGTCGGACGGCGTGGCCCAACGCGGCGGGGGCCGCGGTCGCGGTGGCATCCAGGTCATGGCGCTCACGTCGAGCGCGTTCAACGACGGCGGCGTGATTCCGGCGAAGTATTCCCAGGCGGGCCGTGACGTGTCGCCGCCGCTCGCGTGGAACGGCGCGCCGGACTCCACCGTGAGCTTCGTGTTGCTCTTCCACGACGCCGACGCGGCCGTCGGGGACGGCACCGACGACACGCTGCACTGGCTGGTGTGGGGCATTCCGGGCACCGTGACGTCGCTGCCCGAGGGATTCCCGCAGGGGATGCAGGTGCCATACGCGGCGGTCGGGATCGCGCCGCCGGTCGCCGCGCGAGGCGGACGCGGCGGGCGCGGTGGCGCTGGTGGAGGCGGTGGGCGCGGCGGAATCAGCCAGATCAGCGTGAGCGGCCCGTACTATCGCGGGCCGGCGGCGCCGGCAAGCGGAACGCCGCACCACTACATCTTCGAGTTGTACGCCCTGGACGAGAACGTGAACTACACGCCGGCCGGGCAGTCGGCCGGCCCGCCGACGCGCGCGGCAGTGTTCGAGGCCATGCAGGGGCACATCCGGGGCAAGGGCGTGCTCGTCGGCACGTATCGGCGTCCGGCGCCGTAGGCTCGCGCTACGGCTATTCGTAGCGCAGCGCGACGATCGGGTCCATGGTTGCGGCGCGGCGCGCCGGCCACACGCCGAAGATCACGCCCGTCGCGCTCGCGAACCCGAAGGCGATAAGGATCGACTGGCCGTCGATCACGGCGGCCCAGCCCATGGACTTCGCCAGCTGCGATGCCCCGACAACGCCCGCACCGATTCCCACCGCGCCGCCGAGGATGCAGAGCACCACGGCCTCGATGAGGAACTGCAGGAGCACGTTGGCCCGCGTCGCGCCCAGCGCCTTGCGCACACCGATCTCCCGTGTGCGCTCCGTGACCGACACGAGCATGATGTTCATGATGCCGATGCCGCCGACGACGAGCGACACGGCCGCGATCCCCGCGAGGAGGAGTCCGAAGGTCTGCGTGGTCTCGTTGAGCACCTCGAGAAAGTCGGCCTGGTTCCGGATCGTGAAGTCATCCGGCCGACCGACCCCGAGCCGGTGCGAACGGCGCAGCGCCGCCTCGATCTCGCCCATGGCGAGGTCCATGTCGGCCTCCGAGGAAGCCAGCGTCCAGATGTCGTTGATCCGGTCCGTGCCGAACAGTTCGAAGCGACCCGTGGAGAAGGGCACGAGGATCTGGTTGTCGCCGTCGCCCATGCCGGTGTTTCCCTTCTCGGCGAGCACGCCGATGACCGTGAAGGCGCGCGACGCGATGCGGATCTGCGTGCCGATCACGTCCTCCGGTGACGGGATGTTCAGGTTCACGAGCGCCTGCGAACCGAGCACGGCCAGTTTCTTCCGCCCGACTTCCTCCTGCGCCGTGAACATCCGGCCGGCCTCGACCCGGAAGCCGCGGACGTCGAGGAAGTTGGGGATCGTCCCCGTGACCTGGATGTTCGTGTTCTGGCGGCCCCATACCACCTGCAGGTTGCGATCCTGCTGGAAGTTCACGCCCACGACGTGCGGTGCACGATCCTCGATGGCCGCGACATCCTTGACGGTCAGCTTCGCCATCGAGCCGCCGACGTTGATGCCGCCCTGGTTGACGCGTTGCGGATTGACCTGAAGCACCGTGGTGCCCAGGCGGTTGATGCGCTCCTTCACCTGTGCCTGTGCGCCGTTGCCGAGGGCCACCATCGCGATCACGGCGCCGATGCCGATCACGATGCCGAGCATGGTGAGCGCCGATCGCAGTGTGTTGGCGCGGAGGGCGCCGAGCGCGACGCCAACGGTTTCCGTGAGCAGCATGCGAACGCGTGTTGGGGGGTGGCGACCGCATTCTAGGCGGCGGTGCGACGCGCCGCCATGTCGCGCACCCCGCTGTCGGCGTCCCGTCAGGTACGGCCGTCGGCGGCCTGCATCCGCAACCGCTCCGCGATCAGCACGTCGAGTGCGTCGTAGCCGGTCGGAAGCGTCACGCCGCCCGGCGACGCGCCCGCGTCGAGCAGGATGCGCGCCGGTTCTGGCGATCGCCGGCCGGACCAGTACGACGCGGTGCAGCCGCGCGCGACGAGCGCCAGCGGGGTGGCGCCATCGCCGGGGCACGGCGCGTTCACGTCGGCGCCGTGTTCGACCAGCGTGTGGATCGCATCGGGGAGTAGGAGCCACGACGCGACGTGAATGGGCAGCGCGCCCGCGCGGATGTTGTAGTACCCGTCGCCCGACGCATACGGTGCGTTCGCATCCACGCCGAGCTCGAGCAGTCGCCGCATGCCGTCCCGGTTCCACGCAATGCACCAGCGCGACAGCAGTTCGCCACCACGCGCCTTGAGGTCGTCCACGAGCGCCGGGTCGTCCGCGACGATGGCGCGTGCGGCATCGTCGTCGCCGCGGGCGAGTGCGAGCAGCAGTGCGTCGGCGCCGGCCACGTGCATCGGGACGCCGCGGGCCTCGAATCCGGCCAGCACGTCGCGGCGGCCTTCGCGGATCGCGTGCTGCACGCCGGTCACGCCGTCCACCGCGTCGAGCGGGTCGGCGCCGGCGTCGAGCAGCGCCGCGATGATCGGCGTGTCATTGCCCCGTGCCAGGGCGTGGTGCAGCGACGCGAACGACCGGCGCCAGCGGTGACGCGGGTCCGCGCCGTGCGCGAGCGCGAGCCGCACGCCGGGCTCGTCGTGCCAGTCGAGCTTTCGGAGCAGGATCAGCGAAAGGTTGTCGGGCGTCAGCCTCCCGGTGGCCAGCAGGATGCCGAGTGCGGTGTTGTCGCCGGTTTCGGGCGCGTGATAGCAGGTCTCGTCGTCGTTGGGATCCGCACCACGGCTCAGGAGGAGCCGGGTCATTTCCGGATGGTGGGCCACACCGCACGCGCCGTAGAGCACCGGCTCCCATGAGGGGTGCGGCGCGTCCTCGGGCGCGAACCAGCCGGTGTTGGGGTCGGCTCCCGCATCGAGCAACGCCGTCGCTGCCGCGACGAAGCCTGGCGTGCGTGCGCGGTCTTCCTTCAGGTAGTTGCTGAAGCAGAGGTGCGTGAGCGCGTCCCAACCGTACGGTCCGCCCCTCGCCGTTGCAAGCGAGGCGTCGGCCGCGAGGAACCGCCGGACGGCGACGTCGTCGCCCACGATGGCGGCCGTGAAGATGTCGTGCGCTGCGAGGCCGGGGTGCGCGGCGAGCATCGCCTCGGCCGGCGCCATCCGGCCGTTCGCGTGGCTGCCGCCATACGGCGATCCGGCGCGCGGCACGACCGCCGCGACGATGAAATCCGCGTACACGCCTTCCGGCACCGGCGCCGCCTGCGTCATCTGCGGCGCGCGGTCAGCGCAACACCGGCTCGGCGGAGTCGGCCTGCGCCTCCGCCTGGCGCACGACCATCTCGTGGTACGCGCCGCGGGCGGCCATGAGCGCCTCGTGCGTGCCGCGCTCGACGATGCGGCCATCCTCCATCACGAGGATGAGGTCGGCGCGCCGGACCGTGGAGAGCCGGTGCGCGATCACGAAGGTCGTGCGTCCCGCGAGCAGCGAGCTCATCGCGGCCTGGATCAGCTGCTCGCTCTCCGTGTCGAGGTTGCTCGTCGCCTCGTCCAGGATGAGGATCTGGGGGTCGGCGAGGATCGCGCGTGCGATGGCGAGGCGCTGCTGCTGGCCGCCGGACAGCTTCACGCCGCGTTCGCCCACCCACGTCTCGTAGCCGCCGGGGAGCCGCTCGATGAACTCGGCCGCGTTGGCGCGGCGCGCGGCGTCCACGACTTCCGCGAACGACGCCTGGTGGCGGCCGTAGGCGATGTTGTCCGTCACCGAGCCGTCGAACAGGAACGTGTCCTGCTGGACGATCGCGAGCAGGCCGCGGTACGTGCGCAGCGTGAAGTCCCGGATGTCCGTGCCGTTCACCAGCAGGCGACCGCGGGTCGGGTCATGGAACCGGGCGATGAGGTCGGTCACCGTCGTCTTGCCCGCGCCGCTGCGGCCGACGAGCGCCACGACCGATCCGCCGGGCACCGTGACGCTGAAGTCGCGGAGCACGGGACGCCCCTCCCGGTACTCGAACTCCACGCCCTCGAGCCGGATCTCACGCACCGTCGCCGGCGCGTCCACCGCGCCCGGCCGGTCCGGCTTGTCGTCCGGCATCGCCATCACCTCGAACACGCGCTCCATCGCGGCGAGCGAGCGCTGCAGCTCGGAGAACGAGTTCACGATGTTCCAGATCGGGCCGGTGATGAGGAACGTGTACCACTGGAACGCCATGATGTCGCCGATGGACGCGCGGCCCGCGAGGTTGAGCGACCCGCCGTACCACACGATCACCACGTTCACCATGGCGATCAGCAGGCCCCAGCTCGTCCAGAGCCAGAGTTCGCGCCGGTGCGCGAACAGTTCCTTGCGCAGCACCGTGTGGCGGCCGACCATGTAGTCGAGCAGCTCGCGGATCTCGCCGCCGAAGGCACGGACCACGCGGATCCCCGAGAACGCCTCGCCCACGCGGCCGTCGATGAGCTCGACGTCCTTGCGCATCGCACGATAGATCGGCCGCACGCGCTTCGACGCGGTGAAGCTGATGTACATGATGCCGGGCATCACGGCCATGGCGGTGAGCGCGAGCCGCCAGTTGATGGCCATCAGGATGCCGAGCGCGATGACGAGCCGGACGGCCGAGAGCGCCGGCGAGATGATCGCCATCTGCATGAAGCCCGTGGTCGTCTCCACGTCGCCGCTCAGCCGCGAGAGGATGCCGCCCGTCTTCATCTCCCAGAGCTGCGGCAGCGGGAGGTGCAGCATGCGGTCGTAGAGCGCGCGCCGCAGTGAGAGGATCACGCGCACGTTGAGCAGCCGCTGGCGGTAGTCCTTCAGGACGCCCACCAGCTTCGAGAAGACAATGAACGCGAGGAACCCGCCGCCGATCAGGTTCAGGCGGGAAATGCGCGTCGCGGCGTCGATCGCGCGGTTGAGCAGCACCTTGTCGATGATCGTCCGCATGAAGAGCGGCTCGATCATCTCCATGCCCGCCACGGCCAGCGCGAGGACGATGAGCGACGCGAGCTGCGCGCGATGCGGGCGCAGCCATCCGAGGTAGGCACGGACGTAGCCGCGGCGCTTCTCATTGAACCCGAGAAAGCCCTTCCGGTCCGGCGCTGCGGCGTCGCCGCCCGTACCGGCCGGCGGCTCGCTGGCGCGCGCGCCGCGCGAGGCGTCCATC
>CAZKYG010000035.1:0-32195 GCA_964556915.1 uncultured Gemmatimonas sp. | reverse complement strand
CACCTCGATGGTCGAGCGGCCGTTGTCGTCGGCGCGGCCGCCATGGTTCGACACGTGCACGCCGTCGAGCCCGTACCTGAGCGCGAGCTCCGCGTCCTCGCGGGTCGCGATGCCCTTCACGAAGATCTTCAGCTTCACCGTGTCGCGGAGCTTCGCGACCAGCTCCCACGTCACGCTGGGATAGGTGTACGGCGCCGCCTCCGGACCGAGACCGTCAAACATCGGCTTGTGCCGCAGGTCGGCGCGCGCGCGGCTGCCGCCGGCGCCGCCGCTCGACGTTTCGTGGCACTGCGCGCAGTTGCGCGTGTCCGCGCGGCGCCCTCGCTCGAGCGTGATGCGGTCGCTGCCCGGGTTCAGATCTGTCGTCAGCACCAGCGCGGGAGCGCCGGCCGCTTCCGCGCGCAGCACCATCTTCCGGCACGCGTCCCAGTCGTGCGGTGGGTACAGCTGGTACCACACGGGGCCGCCCCGCTCGGCGATCGCGTCCTCGATGGATGTCGTCGCGACGGTGGAGAGCATCTCGAGGACGTTCCTCGTCTTCGCCGCGCGCGCCACCGCCACTTCGCCCAGCGGGTGCGCCATTTTGTTGCTCCCGGTGGGACAGATGAAGATCGGGCTGTCGTACGTCCGCCCGAGCGCCGTGATCGACAGGTCCACGCTGGAGACGTCGATCAGGCGGCGCGCGCGCAGCTGGAACTTCTGGTAGCCCGCGCGGTTGGCGCGCAGCGTGTCCTCATTGTCCACGCCGGTCGCGATGTACGCCCAGTGCGCGGGCGGGAGCTTGTCCTGCGCAACGGCCTCGAAGTCGAAGACATCGAGCCCGTCGCCGGCGGCGGCGATCAGCGCCTTCTGCTGGCCCTGGGGTGCCGCGAGCACGGCGCGTGCCCACTCGGGAAACGCGCCGGCGAGCGGGCTGGCGGCCACGAACCGGAGAAAGCTGCGCCGCGAAACGGAGAGGTGATCCACGCGGCAATTCTACGGCCTTGGCCCCGCGGCCGCACGCCCACGGCGCACGCGCTACGCGGTCATGCGCCCTGTGTGATGGTGCGCGCGGCCAGCGGGCGCGCGGATGCCGACCCGCGCGCGCAGTCGTCGAGCGCCCGCGCGAGGTTCGATACGCCCTCGCGGATGTCATCTTCGCGGACGCCGGCGTACCCGAGCAGCAGTCCCGGCCGGATGGGGTGCGTGGCGAACCCCGAGAGCGGAAACACGTCCACGTTCCGGGCGCGCGCGGCCTGGGCCACCGCCACGTCGCTGCTCCCGGCCGGAAGCCAGCCGATGAGCGTCATGCCTGCGTCCGAGGGCGAGACCGCCAGCCGGCCGTCCAGCTCCGCCCGCGCCCGTTCGACGAGCAGCTGTTGGCGGTCGCGGTACATCGCACGCGTCCGCCGGATGTGGCGCTCGAAATGCCCCTCGGTGATGAAATCCGCCAGTACGGCCTGCTCCAGGTACGGCGACGAATAGCTCGCGAACTGCTTCATCGCCCCGAACGCGTCCACGAGTGACGGCGGAATCACCACGTACCCCAGTCGCAGCGACGGGAACAGCACCTTGCTGAAGGTGCCCATGTAGATCACGGAGCCGTCGGGGTCGAGGCCCTGCAGCGCGGCGAGCGGACGGCCCGAGTAGCGGAACTCGCTGTCGTAGTCGTCCTCGATGATCCACGCGCCCGCGCCGCGCGCCCATTCGACGAGCTCGAGCCGCCGTGTGAGCGAGAGCGTCACGCCCAGCGGGAGCTGGCGCGCCGGCGTGACGAACGCGAGTCGCGCGTGCGGCGCCTGGCGAATGCCGCGCTGCACGATCATGCCGTCACCGTCCACCGGTACCGGCACGACCGTCGCACCGGCCGCCGCCAGCGCGCCGCGCGCGCCGAAATACCCGGGATCCTCGAGCCACGCCGCGTCGCCGGGGTCGAGTGTCACCCGGCACGTGAGGTCCAGCGCCTCCTGCGACCCGCCGACGATCATCACCTGTTCCGCGCTGCAGCGCACGCCACGCGCCGAGCCAAGGTACGCGGCCACGGCCTCACGCAGGGGCAGGTACCCGAGCGGATCGCCATACGCGAGCGCGCGCGCGGGGGTACGACGCCATCGACGCGCGAGGATCCGGCCCCAGGTGTCCACGGGGAACATGTCCACCGCCGGTACGGCAATCCGGAAGGCGCGCGGTGGCCGGCCGAGGACGTCGAGCACCCGCGGTACCTCCGTCACTGCGCGCCCGCGTGAAGAGGCCCGGCCCGTGTGCAGCCCGCTCCTGCGCTCCGCGGGCGCATGCGCGCGCACATGACGATCCGGCAACGACGCACACACACGCGTTGCGGCGCCCATGCGCCCTTCCACGTATCCCTCGGCCCGCAGCTGTTCGTACGCCAGGATCACGGTGCTGCGGGAAACCGAGAGGTCGCTCGCCAGGGCGCGGGTGGACGGCAGCGCGACCCCCGCGCCGAGCACGCCGTCGAGAATCCGGCCGCGCACGGCCGCATACACCTGACGGTACAGCGGCTCGGAAGAGCCGCCGTCCAGTTCCAGCAACACCATCCGTCCGCTGCTCGCCCGTCGCTTGAACACGCCGCCACTCCACCCGAGGGTACCAACTGGTAGGTGTTGGATGCGCCCCGGGCTGTAAACCGTTGCTTCCAGTGGCGGCCAGTTCGCAATCGGTGGCCATACCACCGCCGACGGGTCAGGTCGCGCGCAGGGCCGACGCGGGGTCGATGCGAGCGGCGCGACGTGCCGGTATGACTGCCGCCGCCGCCGTGACCGTGAGGATCAGGGCCCCGATACTGAGGTACACCGCGGCATCGCGCGGGCTCGTTCCATACAGGAGCGGCGCCATCAGGTTCGCCCCGGCGAACGCCCCCGCCGCGCCGCCGGCGAATCCGGTCATGGCGAGCGTCATCGCCTCGCGGAGCACGAGGCCGTGCAGGCTGCCGTCCGGAGCGCCGAGCGCGCGCCGGATGCCGATCTCCCGCGCGCGGCGCGCCACGGAATACGCCACGACGCCGTAGACGCCGACGACGGCGAGCAGCAAGCCGATGGCGGCGAAGGCGAGCACTTCGCTCGCCGTCGTGCGGATGCCGCCGAGTTGCTGGGCGACCTGGTCGGCGACCAATTGCGTGCTCACCGGCCGTGCCGGCACCTCGCGAACAAGCAGGGCGCGGAACGGCCGCATGACGTCGGCGGGCAGGCCGCCGGTGCGCACGATGAACGACGGAAATGGCGACGGGGCCTGTTCGTACGGCACGTACAACTCCGGCACGTCGGCCGACACGGTGAGGCTGGGCCGCGCCGCGCGATTGTTCCGTGCGACGCCGACGATCGTGAGGTCCAGCGGCAGCGCACCGGCCGCGGTGTCCACGCGCATGCGCTGGCCCACCGGGTCGGCGCCCGGCCACCAGCGTGCCGCCGCCCACTCGTTGATGATCGCGACGCGCATCGTTTCCGCGCGGTCGTCGTCGGTGAACGCACGGCCGCGAAGTACCGGCACGTTCACCGTCTCGAAGTACTCGGGGCTCACGGCGAGCGCCAGCGTCGGCGCGTCCGCCGCCGGCACCGGCGCCGCCCGCCCCTGCGGCGTGAACGACGCCGCGGCGCGCCCGGTGCCCAGCGGCGTGGACGCGCGAATCGACGCCGACACCACGCCGGGGAGCGTGCGCGCCTCCGCGTGGATCCGCCGCGTCACCGGTACGTACATCGCCGGCACGCGCCAGTCGTGCGGATAGCTCGGCGCGCCCACGGCGAGGTGCGTCGTGTCGAATCCGAGGTCCGTGCGCGAGACCCGCGTCACCGTGCGCACTTCGAGTCCCGCGCCGATCAGCAGTGCCGCCGCGCACGCCACCTGCAGCGTCACGAACGCGCGGCGGGCGAACCCCGCGCCGCGTCCGCCAGTCTGCGTGCCCTCGCGCAGCGTGTCATGCAGCCGGCCCGATCGCACGAGCGCGGCGGGCACGAGGCTGGTGAGCGCGGCGGCCACGACGGCAATCGCGATGGCGAACGCGGCTACCCGCGTGTCCACACGATAGTCGAGCTCGGCGGGCCGGAACGTGTTGAGCGCGGGCACGGTGCGCAGCACCGAGATGAACCAGGTCGCGAAGGCGAGCCCGCCCACGGCGCCCGCGCCCGCAAGCACGACGTTTTGCGTCACGATCGTGCGCACAAGTCGCCCCGCGCCAGCGCCGAGCGCCGACCGCACCGCCAGTTCACGCTGCTGGTCGATGGCGCGCACGAGCACGAGGCTCGCGAGGTTGCCGCATGCGATGAGCAGCACGCACGCGACGATCACGGCGAAGATCACGTCGCGGCCCTGCGATGCCGTCGTGTACCGGTCGCGCAGCGGCTCCGCATCGAGGCGCGTGCGGCCCGGGGGCGCACCGGAGAGCCGCGGCGACGCCACGGGCTCGATCGTCGCCAGTTCCGCGCGCAGCTGCTCGATGGTGGCGCCGGCCGCCAGCCGGCCCACGACCGTCGCCGTGCGGATGGACGGTCGCGTGGCCGGGTCGAGCGCCGGCACGATCGGGATCCAGAACCGTGAGGCCGTCTCGAACGCAAAGCCCGACGGCGCGATGCCGATCACGGTGTACCGCGTGTCGCTCAGCTGCACCGGAGTGCCGAGGATGGCCGGATCGGCGCCGAAACGCGTCACCCAGAGGTCGTGGCTCAGGATGGCCACCGGCTCCGCGCCAAGCCGGTCGTCGTCGGCCGTGAAGAACCGCCCGCGTTCCGGTGCCACGCGCAGCAGCGGAAACACCCCGGGAGACGCGACGGTCCCGAGCACGGGCTCGACGTCACCCTTGCGCGTGAGGCCCTTGAGTCCCGACTGGAATGCGACCACGCCGTCGAGCGACCGAAAGGGAAATCCCTTCAGGATCGTGGCGTACGTCAGGTACGACACGTCGCACGCCGCGGTGCAGGATGCCGGCGCGACCGGCGCCGCACCGCTCGCGCCGCCGGTCGTCGGCAGTTCCGTGACGATCACGAGCCGGTCCGCATCCGCGAACGGCAGCGCCCGGTAGCGGATCGCATCCACCACGCTGAACGCGCTCGCCGACGCGCCGATCGCCAGTGCCAGCGAGAGTACCGCCGTCACCACGAACCCGGGACTCCGGCGCAGCGAGCGCATCGCGAAGCGGAGGTCGTGGCGGGCGGCGTCGAGCATGACTCAGGTCCGGAAGAGGTAACTCAACTTGACGAAAAATCCGTCATCCTGCCGGGTGAGCCCGCGGAACCGGAACGCCTGCGGCTCCGTCATCGTGCTGCCGTAGCCGGCGTACACCACGGTGCCGGGGGACGGCACGAACGAGAACAGCCAGTCGCCGCGGAACGCGTTGCTGCGGCTGCCCAGGTCGCGCACGTACGTGGCGCCCTGCCGGACAAGGATCGGATCACCCGTCCCCGCCACGTCGCGCAGCGCGTCCTGGTAGCTCGCCGTGTACTCGCCCACCGCCCGCACGAAGATCGCGCGCGTGAGCTGGTACTCCACTTTGAGGCGGGGGATGTGGCTGTTGGCCACGAGGCTGCCGTCCGTGCGCCGACGATATGTCTGGTATCCATACGTGCCTTCCACGCGCAGCTGCTCCGTGGGATGCCAGCTGGCCGACGCCTGCAGGTAGCCGATGTCCGCCGACGCCCACTCGTAGAAATTCTCGTCCTCGCCCCACAGGAACAGCCCGCTGAACGCGAAGTGGCGGAACTGCGGCGTGTCCAGCGAGAGCACGTAGTCCCGGTTCGGAATGCGCGGCAGTCCCACGAACGGCACCGTGTCCACCGTCGCGCCCACGTGGCGCTCGACGGCGTACGGCGCGTAGTACCCGGCATCGAAGCCGAACGTCTCCAGCAGCAGCGAAGCGCCGGCGTGCCAGCCGCCGCGCAGGTTGTAGTTCGTGTTGAAGTGCAGCTTCTTTTCGATCGCGTCGCGGCGGGCCGTGAACTTGCCGTAATCCCAGATGCCGTCCATCAGGACGTCGAGGCTCGCGCTCTCGAGCCACGATCCCTTCGCGCCGTAGCGCGTGTAGCTGTGGTCGGCCAGCGCGTGCGCGATCGCGGGGCGGCCGATGAAGCCCGCCGACGTGCGGAACTCGTCGCTCACGCCGCTGAGCAGGTATCGTGCGTTGAACGCGCGGCCGGTGCGGGTCACCGAGCCGCCCCACAGCGGCCCCGTCAACGTCGGCGCGCCGGGCACCTCCGTGCGGCTCATCACACCCTGCAGCGTCGCGCTCAGCGACTTGCTGAACACGAGCCGCACGTCGCCGCCCGCCACACGATTGCTGGCGGCTCCGTCCTCCTTGTCGGTGACGATGAGGCCGAGGCGCGACGCGTCGCCAAGGTCGCGGCGCACCCGGAGGATGTTGTACAGCGGATTGTCGTGCCGGGATGCGGACACGGCGGGGTCGTCGAGCGCCGACAGCAGCGCAACGCTCGTGCCGGCGATCTTGCCCGTGAGCTTCGCCGCGGCCACCGGGCTCACGATGCGCCGCGTGTACACCAGGTTCGACGGCGTCGCAAACTGCTCGAGCCCCTCGAGGAAGAACGGCCGCTTCTCGTCGAAATAGAGGGCCTGCCGCGGGTCCACCACGAGCTGCCCGGCATCCGACTCCACCTCCGCGAAGTCCGGCCGCAACGTGCCGCTCAGCGTGAGGTTGTTGGTGACGCCCCACCGGACGTTCGCCCCCAGCTTCGGCCGCTCCGCGTCGTACGTCCAGCCGTCCGCCGCCGGAGCGCCGGTCACGTGGCTCGTCACGACGGGATTCACGTCGAGCACCAGCCCGCGACTGATCCCCGTGATGCCCGTGAGGTGACCGTGCTGCGCGATGTACGAGGCCGCGGCGCGCTTCGCCGGCGCCCACGAATACTCGTACCCGCGGCTCTGCACCTTGCGCAGCACGTTGAGGCTCCACGTCTGCGTGTCGGCCGGCTGGAACGTCAGGCTCTTGAAGGGAATGCTGATCTCCACCTCGTAGCCGAAGTCCGTGAGACGGCCCTTCGACTGGAACACGTAGTCCGGACGGATGTCCGTCGGCTCGCGCCCCACCGAGAGGCCGCCGAACCCCGACGACGACGCACCCGTCTCGACCAGGATGCCGTCGCCCTGGACGCCCAGCGGATTCGCGGCGAACACGGTCGCCTGGCGGCCATCGTTGAACGTGCCGATGAAGATCCCGACGTAGTCATCGGAGTACATCTTGTCCCGGTCGGCGAGCGTCGCGCGCACAGTGCCCGGATCGGCATACGCGCGAATGCCGAAGTGGATCGCCGTCGGCGAATACCACACCAGCACGTCGGTGGAATCGTCGGCCGCCACGCCATCCGATGGCGCGTAACGCGAAAACCCCGTCAGGCGCGCCGCCTGCCGCCACACCGGCTCATCGAGCCGGCCGTCCACGGTGATCGATGCCTCGATGCGCGGCACGCGCACGTCGAGTCGTCCGGACCGTCCGTCGAAATCGTCCGGCGGAAGGGCGGTGGCGCAGGTCAGCAGGCTCAGGCAGGGAAGCAGCAGCATGAACGATCCGTCGTTGTCACGATGAGTGTCGTCGCCGCGCGGCGTGCGCGGCGTGCGCGGCGCGCGTGGCGCCCACCCGAATACTTCAATGCGGGCCGGTCCCCGGACATGCGCGGTCGGGTCCCGCGCTCCAACTGGACCGATGGGGCCTCAGCTCCGGGCGAACTCGAGGAGGAGCGAGATGTTGTCGTTGTCCGCCACGCGAAGCGCCACGCGATAGCGCTCACTCAGCTCAGCCGCATCGAGCGAGCCCAGCGCTCCCCACGTGAACGCCTCCTGTCCGAGCTCCATCGCCAACGCATCCGCCGCGAGTCGGGTGACCCGGCCGTTGCCCCGCTCGAATGGCCGTACCTCCGACAGGCGATGGTGATAGCGGATCGCGATTTCGTCCGCCGGATACGACTGCGCCTGGATCCATCCCCGCGTGCGCGCGATGATGTCCTCCACGCGCGTCGAGATCGTCCACGCGGGTACGCCCGCCGGAGACTTGCCACGACGGTAGTGGCCGGCGTGATCCCAGGTCTCGTCGAACATGCGCCTGTGCAACGATCGCAGGAAACGGCCGGTCAGGACCGACCCGCGCCGCGGCCGTTGATCGAGCCACGCGAGCGCCTTGACGATGTTTGCCTGCTCCCACGCCGCCAGCTCGAAGCGGGTGGATATGTGTGCCGGCACAAGCGCGGCGCGCTCCGACGCCTCAAGCGCCCAGCCGGACGGCGAGAGCGCGACGACACCCAACTAGACCACCCTCTGCGCCCGGCCGTGGTACCGGGGCGGCGGAGCCGACCGTGGAGCCGGCTTCGGGTCGGTCGCCCAAAGCGCTCGCGATCGCTCCGCAGCCAGCTGTTGCGCGAGCTCCTCCACCTGCTGTGCCTGCTCGGCCGGCCCCACCACGTGCGCATCCAACTTCATGGAATGGGCAATTCGCTCGACATGCTTTTCGGCCTGTCTTCGGCCCTGGCGGAGCAGTACCTGGTTGATCGATCCCCGCGGCACGAGTGCAACCACCACGTCGCATTCCATCGCGTCGGCCGCCTTTCGGAGCGATGTCCAGCTGGCTGTCTGGTTTCGCTCCGCCGCCTCGAGCTGTAACACTGCCTGACGGGTTACTCCCATCCGCTCCGCCAGCTGGTTGGTGGTCAGTCCAAGGGCCGATCGGATCGTGTGAATCCACCCGTCTTTCGGGGACTCCGCCGCAGCCAACTGCCGAAATTTCTCGAGCTTCTCCTCGAGTTGACGCAGCTGGATCAGGCTAAGTTGTTTTTTCATATACTGTTATGCAGCCGCATCGTAGTTGGCGCGCGTCTCGCAATACGACGAGCGAAAGAATAATCTGTCACCATGACCGCTCAATGACAACAAAAAAGTTGTCGATTCGCACCGTTTGGTCATCGGTGTCGTGGCGCCGGGCAAGTCGTATCTTGGTGCGATTCGTGGGCGCTCAACGTCCTCAATGACATCCGACATGCCACTGTTCGACGTCGTCATCACGCACCTCGAGCTCTCGCGCGACGGCTTCCAGCCGAAGTACTCCGCCGACCCTGGCGTTTCGTTTTCGCACGTAACGCCTGTCGTCCCTGAGCTGAACCGGTTCTTCTACGCGACGATCGGCGGGCAGTGGTTCTGGCTGGATCGCCGGCCGTGGACCCTCGCCGAATGGGAGTCGCACCTCGCCGATCAGGATCGGATCGAAACCTGGATTCTGTCAGTTCGTGGTGTGCCGGCCGGGTACGCCGAACTGGAACGCCGTGGCGATGGGGTCGTGGAGATCGTGTACCTCGGCCTCCTGCGCCAGTTCATCGGCGTCGGCCTCGGAGCGCACCTGCTGTCACACGCATGCGCGCGCGCGTTCGACATGGGGGCCGGGATCGTGCAACTCAACACCTGCAACCTCGACCATCCCAAGGCCCTCGCGAACTACCAGGCGCGCGGCTTCAAGCCGGTTCGCACGGAGGTCAAGCGCAAGGAAATCCCGGCATCGGCGCCCGGCCCGTGGGACGGCGCCGTCTAGGGCACATGCGCTTGCTTTCATTCTCGTATGCCGTTCTCCGCGGCGTCCGGATGCGCGGGGCCGCGCGTCGGTCGGGCCACCGCGTCGCCCTTCGCCAGGATTTCAACCCATGACCGAAGCATCCGTGCCCGCCGCTACCGCCCGCGAACTCCTTCGCCACGCGGTGGCGATCGTCGCGTACCGCGGTGGCAAGGCGTTGCGCGGGGCGCCGCCGGAATTCGCGCACTTCGTGGCTGGGCCGACCACCCGCGCCCCGGTCAAGATCCTCTCGCACACGAACGACCTGTACGACTGGGCGCTCACGATGGCGAAAGGCAAGGCGGCGTGGACCGATTCGATCCCGCAGTCGTGGGACGCGGAAGTCGCCCGGTTTCACCGTGGCCTCGAGGAGTTCGATGCCTATCTCGCCGGCGACCAGCCGCTCGCACACAGCGTCGAGCAGCTGATGGCCGGTCCGGTTGCCGACTCGCTCACGCACATCGGCCAGATCAACCTGCTCCGCCGCCTCGCCGGCGCGCCGGTGAAGGGCGAGAACTACTCGCGCGCCGAAATCGTTGCGGGACGCGTGGGGCCGGACCAGGCGGCCCCGCACCGCGAGTTCGACTGACTACGGCGTTACGAAACCGGTGCCGATGAGCGCGCGGTAGCTGTCGAGCATGCCGGCGTCGCGCAGCGCGACGAACCGATCCACGAGTTGCACGACCTGCACGGCATGATATCCGCTTACCGCCGCGGGGTGGGCGCCGAAACAGGTGAAACAACTGCGAATGAGCACCGCATTGGGCGCGCGCGGCATGCGTGCGACGCTGGCGGCGAACGCGCGGAACCCGCCATCCCGGAACAGGTACTGCTCCACGTTCGACGTGTAGAACGCGGTGAGTCGCTCGTCGTGCGCCTTCATCCAGTCCGCGATGGCGGCGAGCGCGTGGGTGCCGGCAAAATCGCCGACCACGGGAATCACGAGGTTCCGGTCCTCGAGATCCTTCACCCGGCGGAACGCCGCCTCGCTCGCCAGGAAGCTCGCCGGGTTGCCCTCGCGGTCGCGTTCGCGCGCGAGCTGCCGGAAGTCCGGGTAGTACGGCTGCGGCGCGCGGCCGAACGAGTTGAACCGGAGTGCGGGTCCGGCCGTGACGAACGCGTCGTGAAAGCGCGCGACCGTGGCGACGTCCGCCGCCGGCAGCCGGAGCCTCGAGGCACGCACGCGCGCCATCACGCGCCCGCGGCCGGTGGAATCGCGCCGGGCGCCCTCTATATAAGAGAGCAGCGAGTCGACAGATGCGGCGCTCCATCCGGCGGTATCTGGCGGCGCGACCCGCCCGAACAGCAGCGCGAGGTACTCGGCGCGATTCCTCGCGAGCGCGAATATCGACTTGAAGAGGAGCTGCTCGAGCAGGTTGTCGTGCCGGATGTCCACGATGAACGCCACGTTCGGCCGCACCGCGGCGATATACGAGAAATTTTGGTCAGGCCCCACGCCGACATAGGTGCCGCCCTCCGCGCGCAGCTGGCGGAGTTGCGACACGGCGTGGAGGTACGAGTCCTCGTTCGAGATCAGGTTGTCGGTGTCGAAGTAGCCGCCCGGCTCCGAGAGTCGCGCGCTGAGCGCGGCGAACGCGGAATCCGACAGGGACGGTGGCGCCTGACGCGGAGTGCCGGACGCCGAATCACACCGGCCCGTGGCGAGCGCCACCACCAGGGCGAGGGCAAGGCCGCGGTACCGCCGTATCCGGCGCATCCGGACAAGATACCGATTCCTGGCGCGCGGCCCAGTCGCTCACCTTGCGGGTCCGTCGGACGGCCTCGATATCTATCGCACGTGTCACACACTCGCCGGACCATCGTGCCAGCCATGCTGGCGCTCGTCGCCCTGTCCGCGTGTGGCGGCGGTGGCGGCAGCGCGGGTGGCGACGGTCCGACCGGTCCGGGCAACACCACCGTCGCGCGCATCGACCTTTCGCCGGCGACGCCCGTGGCCGTCGTGTCGGGCGCGAGCACAACGTTCACCGCCGCCGCGTTCACGAGCGGCAACACCGCCGTGGGCGCGTCGTTCACGTGGGCTTCGTCGAACGACGCCGTGGCGAGCGTGGCCGGTGGCGTTGTCACGGGACACCTCGTCGGCACGGCCGTCATCACGGCGCGCAGCGGCAGCGTCACGTCGGCGGGCGTCACGGTCACTGTGTCGGCCGGCGCGGCGGCGCAGCTGGCGGTGGTGACGCAACCGGCCGGCGCCGCGGCAGGCGCGCCATTTGCCACGCCGCCGGTGGTGCAGGTGCAGGATGCCGCGGGCAATGCCGTCGTCGGGTCCACGGCCGCGATTACCGCGGCCGTCGCGTCGGGCGGCGGCACGCTCGGTGGCCCGACGACCGTCACGGCCGTCGCCGGCGTGGCGACGTTCAGCGGGTTGTCCATCGCGGGACTCGTGGGTGCGCGCACGCTCACGTTCACCGCCGCGGGGCTCGCCGCGGCAACGTCCGCGGCGTTCCCGCTCGACGCCGGCCCGGCCGCCCAGCTCGCGATGCGCACGCAGCCGGTCGCGGGCACCGCCTACGCCCCGTTCCTCACGCCCGCCGCCGTCGAGCTCCGCGATGCGTTCGGCAACGTGGCCGCGTCCACGGCCGCCGTGACGGCGACGCTCGCCTCGGGGGGCGGCACCCTCGGTGGCGCGACGACCGTGAATGCGAGCGCTGGCGTGGCGACGTTCACGTCGCTCACGGTGAACGGGGCGGCCGGCGCGCGCACGCTCACGTTCACGGCCGGCACGCTCGGGGCCGTGACCAGCGCGAGCTTCAGCGTGAGTGCCGCTCCGCCCGCGATCGTCACGCTGTCGGCCGCGGCGCTCACCATGACGGCGACGGTCGGCGGCAACCCCGTCGCGCCGACGACGGTGGCGGTCACCAACACCGGCATCTTTCCGCTCACGAACCTGCGCGTGCAGGCCACGACGTACTCGGCGGGCGCCGCGGGGTGGCTCGCCGCGACGTTCCCCGGCGGAACGAGCGCGCCCGCGACACTGCAGCTCACCGCGACGTCGGCCGCGCTGCCGGTCGGCACGTATTCCGCGACGGTGGTGGTGGCGGGCGACGGCGCCGTCGCCACCACGTCGCTCGCGGTGACGCTGGTCGTGAACCCGCCCGCGTTCAACGCGTACGGCACGACGGCG
Source organism: uncultured Gemmatimonas sp. (assembly GCA_964556915.1). GTDB lineage: Bacteria > Gemmatimonadota > Gemmatimonadetes > Gemmatimonadales > Gemmatimonadaceae > Fen-1231. Next base: position 19,527 of record CAZKYG010000035.1, on the reverse strand, counting down.
AACAAGGTGAGCGTCGTGGCGATTGGCAGCACGTTGTCGCCGGGGTTCGTCACGGTCGTGAGCGGCGTGCCGTCCACGCCGGACCCGACCATCACGTTCGTCGCGCGCAACACCGCCATCGCCACCGTGGATGCCACCGGAAAGATCACCGCCGTCGCCGCGGGACAGGTGTGGGTGGCGGCGCTCAGCACGCAGAGCAACTCCGATTCCGTGCTCGTGATCGTGCCACGCGCATCGGGGCCCGTGCTGCGCACCACCATCACGCGGTTCACGTACGCGGTCGGCGACACGATCACGGCTGTCGTGCAACTCGACACGCGCGGTGCCACGGTCGGCGCGGTCACGGCGAGCGTGAGCTGGCCCGTGTGGACGGGCACCGGCACGTTCGGTGCCATGACGTACGTGGATGCGAACACCACGGGCAGCGCAATGTCGCCCGTCGTCACGCTCGATCCCACGGTGAACGTCATCCGCATCAACGGGCTCTCGGCCGCGGGCGTGACCGGCGTGGTGACGCTCGCCACGATCCGCTTTCGCGTGGAGAGTTCCGGACTCAACGCCATCTACCTGAACGCGTCGGAGATGCTCGCCGCCGATTTCACGGACCTGCTCGCGACGTCCACCTTCACGCAGTACCCGGTGATCGTCCCATGACCCCAGCGCCTCGCCAACCTCCACGCCGGGCGGCACTCGCGCCGGCGGTCCTGGTCGCGCTCGCTTTCGCCGTGGCGGGCTGTCACGACGCGGCCAGCATCGTGCAGGGCGGCGACGCCGCGACGTCGCCCCGGGCGATCACCCCGCGCGTGTCGATTGCGGCAACGGGCGCCGCCGCGGTGGTCACGATCGCACTCGACACGCAGGGCGGCGTGGGTCGCGTCGGCAGCTTCACGGGGCGCCTGCGGTTCGATGCCGCCGGGCTCCGCTATGACGGCAGCGCCCCGGTGGCGGGGCTGCTCGCGGTGAACCCCGCCGCGGGCGAGGTGCGGGTCGCGGGCGCGTCGGCCAACGGCCTGGACGTGACGCGCCTGGCGGAGCTGCGGTTCACCGTCACGAATCCCGCGGCGCTCCCGGGCCTGCGGTTCGAGATCACGGAGATGCACGAGCTGTCGCGCGCGGACCTGCGCGCCCTGCTCCGTCCCGGGGCGCCGCCGAGGATCGTGCGATGATCGCCGGACGCCCGCATCTGCCGCCGCGGCGCCTGGCGCGCGCCACGCTGTCGGCGGCGGCGCTGCGTGCGCTCGCGCTCGCCGCCGTGGTCGCGATCACCGCGCTCACCACGCGCGCCGCAGGGGCCCAGGACGAGCACGAGGGCGCCGAGTTCCAGCGCCGCCGCAAGGCGTGGTTCGAGGACCCGCGTGCCTATCCGAACGCGGCGCCGGACTGGGAAGCGATGGCGCGCGTGCGGGCAATGGTGGCGGCGCGCGCGGGCTTCGGCGCGCTCTGGTCGCCGGCGAACGCCTCGACCGGCACATGGGTGCCGATGGGACCCGGCGGGTTTTTCGGGCTCGGGTTCTGGGACTCGGGCCCGCAGCCCGACGCCGGCCGCGTGGACGCAATCGCGCTGCACCCGTCGGTGAGCGGCACGATGTTCGTCGCATCGCCGAATGGCGGCGTGTGGGGCACGAGCAATGGCGGCGCCAGCTGGACACCGCGTTTCGACACGCAGTGCACGCTGCAGATGACCACGGTGCGCATCGACCCGGTGAGCCCCAACATCATGTATGCCTCCGCGGCGTATGCCAGCGGCGCGGCCGGCTGCGCGCTGTTCCGCTCGATCGACGGCGGCGCCACGTGGGCGAGCTTCAACGGCAACCTGAACTTCACCGCCTACAACGGCGGTTTCATCAACGAGTTCTTCGTCGACCCGCTCTCGGCCGGCACCACGTCGGGCACGACGCTGATGTTCAACTTCGGCGGCTCGGGGATCTACCGATCCACGAACTCGGGCAACACGTGGTCGCACCCGCTCACGTTCGGCTATGTCACGTCCATCGTCGCGCTCCCGGGAAGTCCGGGCGTGGTGTTCGCGGGCGTGGCGGACTACCAGACGACGTCGTCGGCGCTCAGCGGCCTCTACCGCTCCGCCGACAACGGCGCGACCTGGACGAAGGTCTCGAGCGGTGCCGTCGACTTCAGTGCGGCGGGGCGATTCCAGCTCGCCACGTCACCGGCCGCGCCGGGCGCGGTGTGGATCATCGCGGCGGCGAAGAGCTCGGCGTTCCTGTCGATCAGCAAGTGGGACGACGCCGCGGGCACGATGTCGGCCCTCACGGCCAGCGGCATCGACCTCGGCAGCAGCCGGACGCACTTCGGCGCGCAGGCCACGTACGACCTGGCGATCGCCGTGGACCCGGGCGACGCGACCCGCATCTATGTGGCCGGCGTGCGCGCGTTCCGCAGCACCGACGGCGGCAAGACGTTCGTGCCCATGGGAACGGAGATCCACTGCGACTGGCACGCGCTCGTGGTGGACCCGCGCAACCCGCGGCAGCTTTTCGCGGGCACCGACGGTGGCGTGTTCGTGTCCACGGACGGCGGCGACAGCTGGACGAGCCGCAACACCGGGCTGTCCATCGCGATGTACTACCCGGGCATCTCGCAGCACCCGACCGACCCGAACATCGTGCTCGGCGGGCTGCAGGACAACGGGTCGCTGCTCGCGAACGGCACGCGGCTGTTCAACGCCGTCGGCGGCGGCGACGGCGGATTCGCGGCGATCAACCCCGCATCGCCGGGCACGCTCTGGACCACGTGCCAGTGGAGCGGGGGCCCGTGCATCCAGAAGCGCGTCCCCACCGGCGCGGGCTTCACCTATCCCGCCGTGACCGGCGGCATCAGCGCGAGCGACCGCGCGCAATTCATTCCGCCGCTCGTGATGAGTCCCACCGTGCCGACCACGCTCTATTTCGGCACGATGCGCGTGTACCGGACGACGGACGACGGCGCCTCGTGGACGGCGATCTCGGCTGACCTCACGCGCGGGAGCGGGAGCATCAAGACGATTGCCATCGCGCCCTCGGACCCGCAGACGATCTATGTGGGGACGAGCGACGCGAACGTGTACGTCACCCGCGACGGCGGTGCGACGTGGACGCCGGCCGGCGCCGCGCTGCCGGCGCACGCGGTCACCGACTTCGCCATCGACGCCGCGAACCCCGCGCGGGCGCTCGTCACGCAGAGCGGGTCGGGCGGCGCGCACGTGTACATCACCGCGGACGCGGGCACGACGTGGACGAGCGCCAGTGGCAACCTGCCCGACATGCCGGTGAACGCCGCCGTGATGGTGGACGACGGGCCGAACCACTTCTTCGTCGGCACCGACGTCGGCGTGTTCGAGACCACCGACGCGGGCCTCACCTGGACGGCGACGCCCACGGGGCTGCCAACCGTCATCGTGAACGACCTCTCCTACAACGCCACCACGAAGCAGCTCGTCGCCGCGACGTACGGGCGCGGCCTCTTCAAGTACTCGCTCCTCAATCCCGCGGCGGTGCTCCGCGGCGACGTGAACCGCGACGGCGTCGTGAACGCGTTCGACGCGCTGCTCATCCAGCAGGCGCTCGTGGGGCAGCAGCTCACGGGTGGGCTCACGATCTTTCCGCAGGGCGACGCCAACTGCGACGGCAAGGTGGACGCCGCCGACGCGCTCGCCGTGGTGCGCTACGCCGTCGGCCTCGCAACGGCCGGCGCGTGCGTGGGCACCAGCCGCTGACCGATCCCGGTTGATCAGGGCGCCGTACGGCGCAGCGCCCAGACGTCGTTGCGGTAGATGAACCGTGGTTGCCCGTTCACGGGCACGGAGTACTTGCCGCCCGCCATGAACAGCCGGTCGTGCCACACCCACACGGCCGGCGCGCCCCGCGGCGACCAGGGTGCGGATTCCTCGCGCCACGTGGCGGCGTCATCCGTCACGAGCAGCGACGGGGCGAACGTGGAGTTCCGGTTCGCGGCGATCAGCCACAGGCGGCCGTCGAAGGCCACGGGTGAGCCCCCCCACGCGGCGCCGGCACGATCGGGTGATTTGCTCCAGGTGACGCCGTCGGCCGACGACCACACTTCGCGCTTCGAGTCCGGATGCGGGTCCGGCGACCCGTCGATCACGCCGCCGCCGATGATCCAGATGCGGTCCCTGAACACCACCGCGCCGTCCACGTTGCGCGCACTCCACGGCGCGTGCTCGAGCACGCGCGTCCAGTGCACGGCATCCGGCGAGCTCCACACGTCGTTGTGGTACGCACGGCCGTCGAACCCGCCGAGCAGCCAGGCGCGGCCGCGGAACGTCACGGCGCCGTAGAACACGCGTGCCGGCAGGTTGGACGCCGGCGCCGCCACCTCCCAGGTTCGCAGGTCGCGCGTGCGCGCGATGCGAGAGGTGAGGTGCAGGTCGAGGTAATTCCCTGTCATCGAACCAAGCGCGTAGATCGCGCCGTTCAGCTGGACGTACTTCTGGTAGCCCGGGTTGAGGCCGGACGGCGGCAGCGGAGTGCGCGTCCAGGATCTCCCGTCGGCGGAGCGGAATGCGCCCTCAGGGTGCAGCGCCCACATCTCCTCGCCCACGACGAACACCGGGAAGTTGTAGCTCCCCGGGAACGCCGCCGAGTCCGTGACCGAGGTCCAGCGGTACTCCGCCGCCGCCGGTGCAGGCGTGCGGGCGGCGATCGCCAGCGGGACGCCGGCGCATGCGCCGACGGCCAGGAGCCAACGTGGGGTCGTGCGCATGAACCTCCGTGCCGGAACGCGTGTGCCGATGCCGCGCCCCTGATCCTGTTACACTCCGTGCTCGAATGCCAGTTCCCCGGCACCCCGCCCCGGCCCCGCCTCCGCGCGACACCGCGCTGCTGGTGCACCTGGCGCTCGTCACCGTCCAGCTGCTCTTCGGCGCGAACTACGTCATTGCGAAGGTCGCCTTCCACGAGGTGTCGCCGGAAGGACTCGTCCTCATTCGCTCGGTGGGCGCGGCGCTCGTGCTCGCACTGGCGCTCCCCTTCCGCCGGCGCGATCCGGCAAGGCCGCGCCTCACCGCGCGCGAGTACGGCGCGCTGTTCCTCTACAGCCTGCTCGGCATCACCATCAACCAGGCCGCGTTCCTCGAGGGCCTCGCGCGCTCCTCGGCCACGAACGCCGCGATCATCCTCGTGATGATCCCCGTCGTGACGCTCGCGTTCGCCGTGCTGCTGCGGCGCGAGCGCGCCTCCGTGGTCGGCACCGCCGGGATCGGTGCCGGGCTCGTGGGCGCGCTCCTCATGATCCTGCCGCGCGGCGGCGTGACGCTCTCGTCCACGGCGGTCGCCGGCAACCTGCTCCTGCTGCTGTGCGCGTCGGCGTACGCGCTCTACCTCGTGCTGGCCCGCCGGATCCTTGCCCGCCACGACACGCTCACCGTGGTCGTCGTGATGTTCGTGATGTCCGCCATCGTGCTCACGCCGTTTGGTTACGCCGGCGTGCGCGATGTCGCGCGTACCGGCCTGACGGCCGCGGGCTGGTGGAGCGTCACGTTCGTGACGCTCGGCGCGACCGCCGCGCCGTACCTGCTGAACGGATGGGCCCTTGGTCGCGCGAAGTCATCCGTCGTGGCCGTGTACGTGCTGCTGCAGCCGATCGTGGCGGCCGTGCTCGGGCGCATCTTCCTCGGCGAGCGGCTCGGCGCCAATGCCGCCCTGGCCGCCACGCTCATCGTCGGGGGCGTGCTCGCGACCGTGTGGCGTCCCGTCCGGCCCGTGCAGGCCTGACGCCGCCCGCGAACGCAACGACTCGCGTCGGATACCTTTGAGCCATGCCATTTCCCGCCCTGAAACTCCATCCGAGCCTCCTCGCCGGCGTTAAGGATCTCGGATTCACGACGCCGACCCCCATCCAGGCCGACGCCATCCCTCCCGCCATGGACGGCCGCGACGTGCTCGCCTGCGCCATGACCGGGAGCGGCAAGACGGCCGCCTTCCTGCTGCCGATCCTCCACCGCATGCTCGCGCACCCCGGCCGGGGCACGCGCGCGCTCGTCCTTTCGCCCACGCGCGAGCTCGCCGCGCAGATCGTCGAGGAGCTCAACGCCCTTGCCGTTCACACGCCGATCTCATCGGCGGCCGTGATCGGTGGCGTATCCATGGGCCCGCAGGAGCACGCGTTCCGCACGGGCGTCAACGTGATCGTCGCGACGCCCGGCCGCCTGCTCGACCACCTCAAGAATCCCTACGCCTCGCTCGACCGCATCGAGTACCTCGTGCTCGACGAGGCCGACCGCATGCTCGACATGGGGTTCCTGCCCGACATCCGCCGGGTGCTGCAGCGTCTCCCGGCGAAGAAGCAGACGCTGTTCTTCTCCGCGACGATGCCGGCACCGATCGTGCAGCTCACGCGCGAGATGCTCCGGGATCCCGCAACGATCAACCTCGCGCGCAAGGCCGCGCCCGCCGTCGGCATCACGCAGGCCGTGTATCCCGTGCCGCAGGAACTCAAGTCACTCCTGCTGCTCACGCTGCTCGAGCGCGGCATCATGCAGGAAGCGCTCGTGTTCACGCGCACCAAGCATCGCGCCAACCGCCTGTGGGAGTTCCTCGACAAGCGGGGCATCGCCGCGGCGCGCATCCACGGCAACCGATCGCAGCCGCAGCGCGTCGAGGCGCTCGCGGGTTTCAAGAGCGGGAAGTACCGCGTGCTCGTGGCCACGGACATTGCCGCGCGCGGCATTGATGTGGAGGAACTGGGCCACGTGGTGAACTTCGACGTTCCGCTCGCGTCGGAGGACTACATCCATAGAGTGGGTCGCACCGCGCGCGCCGAGATGACGGGCGAGGCGTTTACGTTCGTTTCGCGCGAGGAGGAGGGCGACCTGCGCAACATCGAGCGCGCCGTGGGAAAGGCGCTGCCGCGCGTGACGATTCCCGATTTCGACTACGCCGCGAAGCCGGCGGCGAAACTCGAAGTACCCATCGCCGAGCGGCTCGCCGCGCACCGGGCCGCGCGCAACAAGGGGCGCGAACGGGCGCGCGAGCGCGAGACGAGGCACGCGCAGCAGACGCGGCCCGCGCAACCCGGGCGACCCGCGCAGCCGGGACGACCCGCGCAACCGGGACGACCCACACAGCCGGGGCGACCGGCGCGCGCCGCTCGGCCGGATGGACACAAAAGGCGGCGCGGCTCGAACCGCGGGGGCCGCGACGGCCACGGCTGAGGTCAGCCGTCGCGGCCCTGATCGCGCTCGCGGAAATAGAGGATCAGGTCAAGCCCCTTCGCCGGCTCGCCGCCGAGTTGCCGGATCATCGTCGTCACCTGCCCGCGGTGGTACGAGCCGTGGTTGACCACATGCTGGATGATCTGCGCGATCGTTGATGATCCCGGGCCGTAGCTGAGCGTCTGGTACTCGACCACGCGGTCCACGCCGCCATCGTCCAACGCGCCCACGAACGCGCGCAGCTTCTGCTCAGTCTCGGCCCACGCCGCGCGCACCGAGGCGACGTCGGGGAACGTTTCCGGCGGCGGGAACTTCACCGGCAGCTCGCCCAGGATGCGCTTCACCCAGATCCACTCGGCGGCGTAGAGGTGGACGATCGTGTCGCGGACGGAGCTGAAGCTGTTGCCCATGGGCTTCACGTACTGCTCGGGCGTGAGCTTCGCGGCGGCGGCGAGGACGCGGTCGCGCGCCCAGCAGGAATAGTCCAGAAGGGTGACGAGGTCCGAGGCACGCATGCGCCCAATCTATCGCCCGAAGGGCGCCGCCCTGAAACCTTTCAGGCCCTTCCCCCGTACCTGGTGTGGGGAGGGCCCATGGCACGCGATTCGAACGGACCACTGCAGGGCACGCTGGACGTCCTCGTCCTGCGCGCGCTTTCGCTTCAGCCGTCGCACGGATACGGCGTGTCGGAGTGGATCCGCACGCGTACCGGGGGCTCCATCGTCATCGAGGACGCCGCGCTCTACAAGGCACTCCACCGCCTGGAGCGCGACGGCGCCGTCGTCGCCGAGTGGGGGGCGTCGGACAACAACCGCGAGGCGCGGTTCTACCGCCTGACGCCCGCCGGCCGCCGGCTGCTCAGGGCCGAGGAAGCGGCGTGGCACGACTACGTAGCGGCCGTGGCTCGCGTCCTCGCACCGGCATGAGGCTCGCATGAAGCGCTTCTTCCGGTTTCCCCGGCGCACGGCCCGTCGCATTGCCGACGAGGCGGAGTCGGAGTTCCGCTTTCACATAGATGCGCGCACGGATCGCCTCGTGGTCCAGGGCATGAGCCCCGCCGCCGCGCGCGCGCAAGCAATCGCCGAGTTCGGCGACATGGACGATGCACGGCGATACGTGAACAACGTGGACCGGCAGGCCGAAGCCCGCCGGAGGAGACGCGACTACATGGGTGAGCTTGCCCAGGACCTCGCGTACGCCGTGCGCAAGCTGAAGAACGCGCCGACGTTCACCATCAGCGTCGTGCTCACGCTCGCGATCGGCATCGGCGCGAACACCGCGGTGCTCAACCTGATGAACGCCGTGCTCCTCAAGCCGCCGCCCGTCGCCAACGTTGACGAGCTGTCATGGCTGACGCCTCGCACCCGGGACGGCCAGTGGGGCGCGTGGTCCATGCCCGACGTGATGATGTTCCGCGAACAGACCACGTCGTGGGCCGCCCTCTCGGCGATGGCGAACATCACCCTCACGCTGAACGATGGCGAGCCGGCGCGCATCGCGGGTTACGCCGTGAACGGCAACTTCTTCGAGCTCGTCGGCGTGCGGCCGTCGCCGGGACGCGGGTTCTTCGCCTACGAAGACACCATCGGGACGCCCTCCCCGGCGGTCGTCCTGAGCCATGCGTTCTGGAGCCGGCGGTTTGGCGGCGACAGCAGCGTGGTGGGCACCGAGATCACCCTGAACGGCGCACACGTGCGGGTCGTCGGCGTCACGCCGGAGTGGTACACGGGTGTGCGCCTCGGCGACGCGCCGGACTTCTGGATCCCGTTCGCCGCCGTCCCCAGGCTCCACATCGGTCGCGACGGTTTGTACACCGCGGCGCAATCGCGCTGGTTGCGTGTGATCGGGCGGCTGTCGCCCCGCGCGTCACTCGCGCAGGCGCAGGCGGAGGCGGCGGTGGTGCAGGGGCGGCTAGAGGCGTGGATTACCGACCCGGCGCGGCGCCGTACGATCGACGTGTCGCGAATCCGGAGCGGCGTCGAGCCGGGCGCGCGCGAGCGCCTCGCGCCCGTGTTCGCGCTGATCTCCCTCGTGCCCGTCCTCGTGCTCGTCGTGGCGTGCGCCAACGTCGCCAACCTCTTCATATCGCGCAGCGTGGTCCGGCAGCGGGAACTCGCCGTGCGTCGCGCCATCGGCGCGTCGCGCGGACGCCTCGTCCGGCAGCTGCTCACCGAATGCGCGATCCTGGGGGTGATCGCCGGTGCCGTGGGCGTGGCCATGTCATACGCCCTCACCGGGGTCATCGTGCGGGTCGGTACCCTGCCGCCGGACCTCGTGGCGATCCTCCGGCCTGACGGCCGCGTGTTCCTGATCACGTTCGGCATCGCGCTCAGCGCGGGCACGCTCTTTGGCCTGTTGCCCGCGCTCGCCGCCACGCGCAGCGAGATTACGCCGGCGCTGCGCAACGACGGAACCGCACTGGCGCCGGGGCGCGGGCGGCACCGGCTGCGGAACGCCTTCGTGGTGAGCCAGGTGGCGATCTCGCTTGCGCTGCTGATCACCGCCGGCCTGTTCGTCGGCAGCCTGCGCAAGGCGCTGACCGTGGATCCCGGGTACGACCCGCACAACACCGTCGCGGCCGAATACAATCTCTCCGGGCAGGGCTACACCAACGAGCGCATCGCGCGGTTCGATACGGAACTGGAGGCAGTGGCGGCAGCGCAACCCGGTGTCGAGGCAGCGGCCGTGGCGGAACTGCTTCCGCTCAGCGGGAGTTCGAGCTCCACCAACGTGCGCCGCGAGTCCGACGCACCGGACGCCGATGGAATCCTGACGCTCGAATACCGGGTGACATCGGCGTATTTCGCGACCATCCGGATGCCGGTGACGCAGGGGCGCACGTTCACGGCGACGGACAATGCGTCGAGCCCGCGCGTCGCCGTGGTGAACGAACGGCTCGCATCGATCCTCTGGCCCGGGGAGAATCCGCTCGGCAAGCGCATCCGGTCGCCGCACGACAGCACGCTGGTGACCGTGGTGGGCGTCGCGGCCAACGGGAAGTACCGCTCGCTGGCGGAGGCGCAGCAACTGTCGGCGATGTGGCTGCCGTCGGCGCAGTTCCCGATGGGGGCGCAGGGCGAGCTCATCGTTCGCGCACGCGCCGGGACGGCCGATGCCGTCGCGGCCGCGCGCGCGGCCCTGAAGGCGATGGACCCCACCTTGCCGGTCGCGAGCATGCGAACGCTGGACGACTACATCGCGAACACCGTCAGCGCGCAACGCGCGGGGGCGGCGATGCTCGCGGTGTTCGGCGCAGTGGCGCTCGCCCTCGCGGCGTTCGGCATCTTTGCCGTGATCGCGCAGGGCGTGGCCGCGCGGCGCAGGGAAATCGGCATACGGATGTCGCTCGGCGCGCGCACGACCGACGTGGTGCGCGCGTTCGTGCGCGAGGGACTCGTGCTCACCGCGATCGGTACCGTGGTCGGCGTGGCGCTGAGCCTGGCGGTGTCGAAGCTGCTGGCGAGCCTGCTCTTCGGGCTCACCGCGACTGACGCGCTGACGTTCGCGTCGGCGACGATTGCGCTCGTGGCCGTCGCGGCACTGGCGGCGTTCCTGCCGGCGCGGCGCGCGGCGCGGGTGGACCCCCTGATCGCCCTCCGGAGCGACTGACCGGAGCGGCCGTCCATTTCCGGCTGCGCCACCCTCCGCCTACGACACCCACCGCCCCGCGGGGCCGCATGTGACCCGCGCATCGCGGCCCTCACCGCGGAAGTACACGACGCACTGAAACATGCGACCGCTGCTGCCGACGCCGGTGCGCACCTGCACGCGGGCGATCGTCGGGGTCCACGGCGTGACCTGCTGGAAGTCGAGCGTCGCAGGGTCGAGATAGCCCGGCGGCCGCCGTTCGACGTTGCCGAGCGAGTCGCGCCTGGCAAACATCGAAGCGTACGTCCTGGGGCAACGCGAGTACGACACGTATCGCCCGGCCGGCAGTGCCGCGATCAGCTCCGGCTCGACGTCCACGTAACGCGCGGGCGTGAAGCTTCCCAGGCACGTGACGCGACCGGAGTCTGCCTCCGAAACGGGAAGTACCTGGGCGAGCACTGCGCGCCTGAGGGCGAGGATTGTCGCCGCGGAGTAGACCGGTGCTGGGCGCACCGGCTCGATGCGCCGGATGCCTGCGGAGATCAGCACGCCCTGCGGAAAGATCGCTTGCTCGGCAAACGGCTCCGAGGGCACGCCGCCGTCGACCGTCATCGGTGCAACCTCAACCACGAGCGACGACTCGACCGCATGCCCCGCTACGCGCGCCGGCGAGAACCGGAGCGTCGAGAGGAAGTCCAGGATCGCGGTCGTGTCGCGTGTGAGGTGGAAGATGGGCCTGATACGGCGCCGAACGGGGCGGCCGCCGGAGTCGAGGACGACCATGGCCGCGAATCGGTGCGACGGCGCCCCAAGGGCGCCGAACGTGCCGAAAGTTCGCGCGACTCCGGTGGTGTCGAGCGACGGCCGTGCCGCGAGCGCGCAGAACCGCATCGGCGTTGACGACGGTGACGGTGCCGGACATTCGGGAGGTTGCCGCGCGAGCCAGGCGTCGCTCGGCGTGCGGTGCATGCGCACCACCGAGGGCATCGGGCCGACGTGGGCAACATCGAGCGTATCGTCGCGCCACTGATAACCGTCGGCGGCAATGCGCACCGGAATGCGGCCCTCAGCCGCGGGTGTCGGGCCGACGACGCCGGGATCGGTGGTGGCGATGCCGAATCGATCGCTGGTCCATTGACGCGCCGCGTTTGGCCCAGATCGCCAAATGATTCGAGCGCCCTCGATCGGGCGGCCGGTGCTGTCGTCCAGCACAACGAAGTGAAGCAGCGCGACCGCCACCGGCGTGGCGTCTCCGCCGCGTGGCGCCCTTGTGCCCGCCGCCACTTCCCGACGGTGGCAGGCAGCGGCGACGGCGAGCGCGACGGCCATCAAGGCGCGGCGGGCGACAGGTGTCATGCCCCAAACTACCCGCGCGAACGGCGCGCACATCACTGCGCCGCCCCGTCGTGACGGGAAGCAGGTGTGGGCCGGACCGGTAGCGCGTCTACCCATTGACGGGTAGAATATCTACATGTCCAAACGCGACCTCCTTCCCGGCACGCTCGACATGCTCGTGCTCCGCACCCTGAGCCTCGGTACCCTGCACGGCTACGCCATCGCGCAGCACATCGAGCGCACCTCCGGCGACGTCTTCCGCCTCGAGCAGGGCTCGCTCTACCCGGCCCTCGAGCGGCTCCAGGGCGCGGGTCTCGTGAAGTCGAAGTGGGGCACGTCGCCCACGGGCCGCCGCGCGCGCTACTACACGATCACCGCGTCGGGCCGCAAGCGGCTGGGCGAGGAGATCTCCCAGTTCGACGCGCTCACGCACGCCATCGCCCGCATCCTCGGCCGCGCCTGACATCGCATGTCCTGGCTCGACGGCCTGCGCCATCGGGTGCGCACCGTGCTCCGGCCCGGCGCGTACGAACGCGAGATGGAGGAGGAACTCCGCCATCACGAGGCGCTCCGCGCCGCGAACGGTGACGGCCGGTTCGGCAACCGCACCTACCACAAAGAGGAGGCGCGCCGCATGACGTGGCTCGCGTGGACCGACCTCGTGCGCCAGGACCTCGGCTACGCCTGGCGCTCCATCCGCCGCACGCCCGCGGTCACGACCATGATCATCGTCACGCTCGCGCTCGGCATCGGCGTGAACGCGGCGACGTTCAGCGTCCTCGACCAGATCTTCCTGCGCAATCCCGCGGGCGTCGTCGATCCGGACGGCATCCGGCGCATCTGGACCCGGCACACGCGCACGGGTGGAGGTCCGGCCTTCTATTCGGAGGCGATGGCGTTTCCGACCTACCGGCAGCTCGCCGCGACCTGGGGCGATCCCGGCCGCATGGCGGTCATGACGTCGAGCAGCAACTTCCATCTCGGCGGCACGCGCGCCGGATACGCGACGCAGATCCTCTTCACCAGCGCCAACTACTTCCCGCTGCTCGGCGTGAGCCCGGCCCGGGGACGCCTCTTTACCGAAGGGGAAGCGCGGCCGGGAAACCCGACGCATGTCGTGGTGCTGAGCGACCGGTACTGGAAAGCGCACCTCGGCGCCGATCCCGCGATCGTCGGCACGCGCATCAAGCTCGATACGACCGAGTACGAGGTCATCGGGGTGATGCCCCCCGCCTTCAACGGCATCAACCTCCAGGCCACCGAGGTCTGGGCTCCGCTCAGCGCGCTGCCGCAGGCCGACACGCCGCATGCCGGCGTGCCGTCGATCTGGGAGTCACCGCGGTACCTCACCTTCTTCACGTTCGTCCGGACCACGGACGGCCAGCGGATGGCCGACTTCGAACGTGCGGCCACCGCCACCGTCCGCGAGGCGAATCGGAGGACCGACGGCCCGCGCGCCGACACGCTGGCGGAAGTCCGCACGGCGTCCATCATCCAGGCCCGCGGGCCGGAGACGGTGCGACAGGACGAACTCATCGCGACGCGACTTCAGGGCGTCGCCCTCATCGTGCTGGTCATCGCCTGTGCCAATGTGGTCAACCTGCTTCTGGCGCGCGCCGTGAACCGCAAACGCGAGATTGCCATCCGCCTGGCGCTCGGCATCTCGCGCACGCGCCTCATCCGCCTCATCACGCTCGAAGCCGTGATCCTGGCCACGCTGGCCGGCACGGCGGCCCTCTTTGCGGCATGGTGGGGCGGTGCCGTGCTGCGCGCACAGTTGATTGTCAACACGGACTTCGCCCAGCCGATCATGCACGGTCACGTGATATGGGCGACCATCGCCGTGACGCTCGGCTGCGGCACCATCGCCGGCATCATTCCCGCGCTGCAGGGCAGCCGTCCGCAGCTCACGGGCGACCTCAAGGATGGCGCAAAGTCCGGCGTGCGGCACCGGAGCCGGCTGCGCAACGGCCTGGTGGTTGCGCAGGCGGCATTCAGCGTGATGCTGCTGGTGGGTGCCACGCTGCTGGTGCGGACGCTCCGCAACGTCGAAGGCATCGACATCGGGTTCGACGCCACCCGCATTCTCTACGGCAACATCGCGTTCGAGCCCGGACAGCAACCCCCGCTGGCCGGAATCGTGGCCACATCACGGGATGTCGCCGAGCGACTGCGATCGCGACCCGGCATCGAAGTCGTGGCCCGGGCCGGCCTGACGCCGATGAAGGGGTTTTCGTTCTGGAGCTTCTACTGGGGGAGCGACTCGAGCGGGTCGCTCACGAAACAGTTTCCGCTGACCTATGCGGTCAGTCCCGAGTTCTTCGAGGCCACGGGCCTGCGTCTGCTGCGCGGCACCACCTTTCACGACGGGTACTCCGGCGCCGCCGAGGTGATCGTCAACGCCGCCACCGCCAGGCTGCTCTGGCCGCACGGCGAGGCGGTCGGCCAGTGCATTCGCTTTCAGAAGCCGGACGCCGCGTGCATGATCGTGACCGGGGTCGTTGCGGACGCAACCATCGGAGACATCGTGCAGGCGTCGCCGCCGCAGATCTACCTGCCGCTCGGTGCGGCGCTCACGAAGAACATGGACGGCGGCCTGCTCGTCGTACGGGCCCGGGCCGGCGGCGAGGCGACCGCAAGGCGGGAGATCAGTGCGGTGTTGCGACAGGCCTATCCGACCGCCGAGCCGATCATCGGGAGCATGGTGGACGACCTGAACCCCAAGTACCGGCCGTGGCGGCTCGGCGCGCAACTGTTCGCGGGCCTCGGCGCGCTCGCCCTGCTCGTCGCGCTGGTGGGGATCTACTCGACCATTGCCTACAGCGTCGGCCAGCGCCGGCACGAGTTCGGCGTTCGGGTCGCGCTCGGCGCGAAGGTCGGCGACGTCCTCAACCAGGTGGTTGGCGAAGGCGTGCGCGTGGTCCTCGTGGGCGTGGCGCTCGGCGTCGGGCTCACGCTCGTGGCGAGCCGGCTCGTGGCGACGCTGCTCTATGGGGTGGAGCCGAACGACGTGAGCGCAATACTCCTCGCCGGGTCGGCGCTGCTGCTGGTCACGATCGTCGCCGCCATCGTGCCCGCGCTCCGCGCCGCGCGCTCGGACCCGCTGACGGCCCTGCGGAGCGAATAGCACCGGGACCGGCGCGGGCGCCCACGTCCCGGTTCGCCGTATCTACGGAAAAGGCAGTTGACAAATCGCCCCGGGCGGGGTAATTACTGGAAAGCCAGTAGTAAGGAGACCCGCCCGTGGACGACATCCATTTCCCGCCGCGCGAACTCGCCGTCATGAGCGTCCTCTGGAAGCTCGGCTCGGCGAACGTCACCGAGGTGCGCGACGCCCTCGAGGACGAACTTGCGTACACCTCCGTGCTCTCGGCCCTCCAGACGCTCGAGGAGAAGGGCTACGTGCGCCACGAGGCCGCGGGCCGCGCCTACCGCTACTTCCCGACGGTGCCCGCCGAGCGCGCGGGGCTCAGCGCGCTCTCCCGCATCCGCGACGCGATCTTCCACGGCTCGGCCGAGCGGATGTTCGCGCAGATGGTGTCGGACAAGAAGCTCACCAGGGCCGAGCTGAAGAAGATGCGCGAGATGCTCGCCAGGCGGCTGGGGGAAAAGCCATGACCGCCCTCATGTGGTACGCCGCGCTCACCTCGGCCTGCATCGCGCTCGCGGCGCTCGCGGCCGAGCCGCTGTTCCGGCAAATGGGCAAGCCCGTGCGCTGGGTGTGGGTCACCGCACTGGCCCTCGCTGTGGCGTTGCCGGCGCTCGTGCCGCTGCGCCAGGCGCTGACGCCAGCGCCACTCGATGGCGACAAGGTTGCAGTTTCGCTCACGTCGCTCCCGCTTGGCGCGCTGACCACGGCACCGGCCGTGTCGCCCGCTGCCGGCGACGCCCTCGGCCTCGGCTGGCTGGTGGCGAGCGCGCTCGTGGCCTTCGTGCTCGTCGGCGTGCATGTGCGCTATCGCCGGGTGCGCGCGCGCTGGCCCGAGGCCAGGGTGGGCGGCGAGCGCGTGCTCGTCTCGAGTGGCGAAGGGCCCGCGGTGATGGGCTTCTATCGTCCCGACATCGTGGTGCCCAGGTGGCTCCTGGCGCGCGGCGAGGCGGAGCAGCGGATCGTCGTGGCGCACGAGCGCGAACACCTGCGCGCCGGCGACCCGGCCGTCCTCGGCTTCGGCATGCTCGCGGTGCTGCTCATGCCGTGGAACCTCGCCGCGTGGTTCATGCTCGCGCGGCTCCGGCTCGCGGTGGAGCTCGACTGCGACGCACGCGTGCTGCGCGCGGGCACGCTTCCGTTCGTGTACGGCAACCTGCTCATTGACGTCGCGGCGCTCACCGCGGGGCACCGGCTGCCCGCGCTCGCGCTGCTCAACCCGCCCAGCCAACTCAAGAGGAGACTCATCGCCATGCATCCCGACCGCGTTCGATTCCCGCGGGTGCGCATCACCGTCCTGGCCGCTGTCGCGGCGGCCGCCGTGCTCGTCGCGTGCGAAGCTGCCGTCCCGACCGATGCCACGGTCGCGAGCCTCGACGCCGCGAAGGCCACGCAAGCGGCGAAGATCATTTCCGACAAGATGGACTCGATCATCTATGTCGTGGACGGCAAGCAGGTGTCCGCGGACTACGCCGAGAAAGTGAAGGCGGAGGACATCCTGCGCACGAAGATCCAGCGCGACCTCTCGGCGACGGGCGCCACCGGTCCCTTCCGCGAGAACATGCGCGCCGACACCATCGTGATCGACACCAGGGCGAACCTGAGCGACCGGCGAAAGGCCGAGATGGCCGCCGTGATGGCGAAGAAGAAGATCCAGCTCGACGAGTCGGTGCCCGACTCGGTGAAGGTGGTGGAAGGCCGGAGCTCGTTCGACGTGAAGGGCGGCGCCGAGCCGCAGGTCGGCGCGAAGCTCGGTGCGGAGCTCAAGTCGTTCACCGGTCTCGTGTACATCAACGATGAGCTCGTGCCGAGTTCGCGCCTCAGCCAGCTTGCACGGATGAACATCGCGAGCGTTGAGGTGATCAAGGGTGCGGCCGCCGTTCAGCAGTACGGCGACCGGGCCAAGGCCGGGGTCATCAGGATCACGACGAAGTGAGTATCATCCTGGCAATGCCCGGGATGGCGCGGATCATGGAGACCGAGACGGCGCCGCGGCGACGGCGCTAGCCGATCGCCCGCGTACCCGACTATCCTCCGGTATCACCACACCGGAGGCCTGATTGGCAAAACCAAACTTTGGGTTCCAGAAGCGGCAGCGGGAGCAGGCGAAGGAGCAGAAGCGGAAGGAGAAGGAGGCGCGCAAGGCGGAGCGTCGGGCGGAGCAGGAGGCCCAGGCGCGGGCCGTCGAGTCCGGTGAGGCGCCGGAGGGTGGAGCTCAGGAAGGCTGAGGGCTGCACCGCCGCGACGATCTGCTTTGCGGCAAACGGCGCCCCGGTGCGCGGGGGCGAGGCTACCGCGCCGCCTTCCAGTCCTCGAGCAGCTTCCGCTCGGCGGCGGTCGCCTGCGGGTTGGTGCCGATTTCGACCGTCGGGCGCGCGTACCCACCAATCACCACGGGCCGCTCGTACGTGCCCGCCCCGCGCGCCACGACGACGCGCAGGGTGTCACCGATGTGGAGCGCCCCGACAAGCCGCCGAAACGTTGCCACGTCGGCAATCTCCGTGCCGTTCACGGAGAGCACGCGCTCGCGCGTGTGGTAGCCGGCGCGCGCGAGGGGCGTGACGGGCGCGAGCACGTTGAGCAGCACCCCGGGCGCGGTGAGCGACTGGCCCGCCTGAATGCGGAGGTCGGGCGCGGGCAGTCCGTCGGCGCCGAGCACGGGCTTCCAGGTGACCGCGACGCGGAGGCCGGCGGGCTTGAGCAGCGTGTTCAGGTCGAGCGAGTCGGTGCCGCGCACGTGCGCGTCGAAGAACGCGCGCAGGTTGCAGCCGCAGGCATCCTCCACCGCGCCCTGCACGTCGCGCGCGGTGTAGCCGCGCTCCATGGAGAACCGGCGCGTGAGCGCGCGCATGGCGTCGTCGAGCGACCGCCGGCCCTTCGAGTGCGCGCGGATGGTGAGGTCGAGGATGTTCCCGAGCAGCTCGCCCTGCGTGTAGAAACTCGGCGAGAGGTCGCCCAGTACGCCCAGCGGCCTGTTGAACGCGCGGCTCGCGTCCTCCGGCGAGACCATCCGGTTGGACGGGTTGGCGAGCCAGCTTTCATATAGATGTGCGAGGTGGGTGGTGCGCGTGGTGTCGCTCACGGGGAGCACCGCGCGGCGGAGCAGGAGGTCGGCGTAGTAGAACGTCACACCCTCGGCCCACCAGATCTCGCCCGTGGGTTCGGGCGCCACGTGGCGCACGCCGATCCACGCCTCGGGGCGGAGGTGCACCTCGTTCCACGTGTGGAAGAACTCGTGCGCGAGCTGCGGCAGCGGATACGTCGGGTCGCGGGCGATGGCCGGGCTCGGGATGCCGACGGACACGGAGTTCGCGTGCTCGAGCGCGCCGAACGCGCCGTCCTCGAACAGGAACTCGTAGCGGTCGAACGGCACCTTGCCGTCGAACGTGCGCACGGCCGCGCGCGCGATGCGGTCGAGGTTGGAGACGAGGCGCGTGGTGTCGAACGGCACGCCGGTGGGGCGGCCGAGCCACGAGACGCCGTACTTGATGTTGTCGATGTCGAAGCCCCAGCGCGCCAGGCGGCCGACGAGCATCGGCGAGTCCACGAGCGGTTCGATGCCGTTTGCGGCGAAGGTGTGCGCGTCGGTGGTGGTGTCGAGTCCGGTGACGATCTGCCAGCCCGCGGGCGCCTGGACCGTGACGCCCACCGGGGCGCGCTCCGCCCCTTCCATATAGAGGAAGGAGTGCGGGCCGCCCACGAGCCCGCCCATCGGGGTGAGGTGCGCCTTCCACACCTGTTGCTGCGCGGCGGTTGGCGGGTAGCGCACACGGTAGCGGAGGGTGACGTCGCCGGCCGGCGCGGTGACGTGCCAGGCGGAGCTGTCCTCGCGGGTGACGGTGACGGTGCCGTGGGCGGACTCGCCGAGTGGTCCGTCCAGGTAGCGCCAGTACTCGTCGTCGTACTCCGGGTGGTGCACCATCGCAACGCGGAAGTCGGCGGGGGCGTCGTGGATGGTCATCTCGACGGCGACGGCCGAGAGGTCGGCGGCGTCGATGCGGAGGGTGTAGTTCACGTGGGAGGCGCGCCGCGCGGCGACAGCCGGTGCGCCCAGCGTGGTCGCTCCCGAAATGATGCCGACCACGATCGCGAGGAGCGCGATCGCCGGGGCGCGTTGCGCGACCGCGTTCACTCGAAGAGCCGGATGTAGGGGTCTTATAGTATGCGGCGATTTCGCGCTTTCCCGTTGATCTCGAAGAGGAGGCCGAGTTACTCGTAGCGGTTCACGAAGTTTCTGGGCGAGGTGAATGTCGAGACCAGCAACACCAACACGTCGGCGACGGAGATG
>CAZKYG010000034.1:0-4344 GCA_964556915.1 uncultured Gemmatimonas sp. | reverse complement strand
AGGCGAGCGGCACGGTCTCGACACGCCGCGCGTGGCGCAGCAGTTCGCGCGTGAGCTCGGCGTTGGCCGCCGAGACGGGAAGGTCGGCCACGGGCCGCCCTTCGCGCGCCCTGAGCAGGTCGCGCACGATGGAGAGTCGGGCGATCCGGTAGGCGCCGAACGGGTCCGGGACGCCGGGGACGGCGACGAAGCCGCGCAGGGGCCACAGGGTCGTCGCGCGCCGCAGGAGCCGGGCGCGCTTGCGCTCGGCCTCCGGCATCGCCGCGTCCACCACGCGTTCGGTGCACACGACGTCGGCACCGCCCTCGAAACGCTTCACGAGCTCGGGGAGGTGCTCGGGCTGGTCGGTGAAGTCGGCCTGCATGAGCACGACGGCATCGCGCCGCGGGTAGCGCGTGCGCTCGCTCGCGGCCTGGAGCAGGGCGTCCACCGCGCGCGCGTAGCCCACGTGCGCGGTGGTTCCGAGCACCGTGAGGGGCATCACCTTCGCATACGGCTCCAGGGTCTCGCGCGTGGCGTCGGTGCTCGCGTCGTCGTACACGAGCACCTCGTATTCGCGCGAGAAATCGCCGAACACCGTGCGGATGCGCCAGAGCAGCACGCCCACGGTGGTGGCTTCGTTGCGGGAGGGGAGGCAGATGTACAGCACGGCGGGTGCGGTTGGCTCAGCAGTAAGCTAACGGGCGGCGCCGAGCGTACGCGCGAACGTCGCGAACAGGCCGCGATCCCACGGCTGGCCGTCCGTCGCGAGGTCCTCGGGGTGCCACTGCACGCCGATCATCCACCAGTCGGGGTCCGTGGACTCGATCCCTTCGACGATCCCGTCGGGCGCGTGCGCGACGGCGCGCAGCCCGGCGCCGACGCGGTCCACGGCCTGGTGATGGTACGAGTTCACCTCGAGCGCCGAGGCGCCGAGCGCGGCCGCGAGCCGCGTGCCCGGATCGACCGTCACGCCGTGCGTGCGCCGCGTGTCGCCCTCCGGCTGGTCGTGACGGATCGGCGACGGGCGCTGCGACGGGATGTCCTGCACCAGGCTCCCGCCCATCGCGACATTCGCGAGCTGGATGCCGCGGCAGATGGCGAGCACGGGGCGGCGCAGGTCGCGCGCCGCCGCGAGCAGCGCCACCTCGGTCGCGTCGCGCGCACGGTGCGGCTCGCCGGCGGTGGCGTGCGGCGCCTCGCCGTACCGCGCCGCATCCACGTCCTCGCCGCCCGTGAGCAGCAGGCCGGCGCAGGTTGCGAGGATCGCGCTCGCTTCGGCGGGAGCGGCGAGCGGCGCCACGATGACGGGCGTCAGGCCGGCAGCCTCCAGGCTGCGGACGTAGTTGATGTGCAGGCGGACGCGTTCGTGCCCGTCCCAGGGCATGGATGAGGCGGAAACGGCGACGAGGGGCACGGAGGCGCAGGTGAGGTGGCGGGGGCGCCGCGAAACGCGGCGCCGCGTTGCCACCGTAATACGGACAGTCGTAAGCTAAACCGGGTTGCCGCGTTCCGACGCGCGTCCGACCCGCATCCACCGCCGCCCGTCCACCACCCGCGCACCGACGACCCACGTGTTCGAATCGCTGAAGTCCACGCTGCAGGCGCTGCTGCACGGCCAGGTGGCGCCGGCGGACCGCCGCGCCGTGATCGCCGACATGAAGCAGGCCCTCGTGGCCGCGAAGCTCGGGGTGGCGGACCTCCGCGAGGGTGTCGAGGTCACGCGGGCGCGCCTGGCTGCCGAACGCGAGCAGCTCGCCGTCGTGCAGCGCCGCAAGGCGCTGGCCGCGAGCGTGCCCGACGCGGAGACGGTCGCGATTGCCGAGCGGTTCGAGGCGCAGCACGCGGAGCGCATCGGGGTGCTCGAGCGCAAGCTGGCGGCGCAGGAGGACGAGGCGTCGCTCGCCGAGCGCGAATACGAGGAGATGCTGAAGCAGCTCAAGGCGGCGAGCGCGGGCGTCGGTTCGGGCGCGACACCCGCCACGCGCGGACCGACGGACGCGGAGCTTGGGCTGCCCGACGACGCCGGCCTGCGATCGGAATTCGACGCGCTCGCACGGAACCGCGCGCGGAGCGACGCCGAGGCGGCCGCGGACGCCCGCCTCGAGGAGCTGAAGAAGAAGATGGGGCGCTAGCCGTCCCGCCTAGTGTTCCTTCATCGACGTGTTCCGCATCATGTTGCGGACGGGCACGATGAGGAGCGCAAAGACGGCGGTCATGGCGAACAGCGAGAGCGCGGTGCGGTTGAAGAGCTGCGGCATCAGGTCGAGCTTCTCGGGATCGATGTTGCCACCCACGAGCCCGGCGATGAGGTTGCCGAGCGCCGACGCCATGAACCACACGCCCATCATCTGTCCCACATAGCGCCGCGGCGCGAGCTTGGTCATGGAACTGAGACCGACGGGGCTGAGCGACAGCTCGCCGAACGTCTGCAGGAGGTAGCTCAGCGTGAGCCACCAGACGGACACCTTGAGCGTGCCGCCGCTCGCGATCACGGCGTTCGCCGGGATGAGCATGAGGTAGAAGGCGAGGCCGCAACAGAGCAGGCCGAACGTGAACTTGGTCGGGCTCGACGGCACGATGCCGCGTTTGCCGAGGCCCACCCAGAGCTTGGCGAAGACGGGCGCGAGGCCGACGACGAAGAACGTGTTGATGGACTGGAACCACGTGGCGGGCACGTCGAACCCGAGGATGTTGCGGTCCGTGAAGTCGCGCGCGAACAGGTTGAGGGACGTCGGCGCCTGCTCGAACGCGGACCAGAACGCCGCCGCGCCGAGGAAGAGGACGAAGATGAGGCCGATCCGCTTCTTCTCCTCGCTCTCGAGCCCGCCGAACACGAACAGGAACGCGAAGTAGACGACCGCCAGCGTGATGATCCCCGCGGTGCCGTACGACGCGATCTTCACCGGGTCGATCGGGATGACGCCGAACATGGCGAGCAGCACGAACGCGAAGACGGCGACGAGGGCCGCGAGCGCCTGCGTGCGGGTCTTGAGCCGCTCCGCCTCGCTGACCGACACGCCGAGGCCGACGGGACCGAGCGTTTTCACCGCGAAGGCGCGGAACGTGATGAGTCCGCACACCATGCCGACGCCGGCGGCGCCGAAGCCCAGGTGCCAGCCGACGCGCTCGCCCAGGTAGCCGGTGACGAGCTGGCCGAAGAAGGCGCCGGTGTTGATGCCCATGTAGTAGATGGAGAAGCCGGCGTCGCGCCGCGCACCGCCCTCGGGGTAGAGGTCGCCGACGGTGGCGGAAATGTTCGGCTTCAGCATGCCGGTGCCGATGACGATCAGCACGAGGCCGAGGAAGAACGCGCGTTGCGCGAAGATGGCCGAGAGGCCGATCGAGAGGTGGCCAAGCGCGATGATCACGCCGCCCCACCAGATGGAGCGCTGCAGGCCCAGCCAGCGATCGGCGATCCATCCGCCGGGGAGCGAGGAGAGGTACACGCAGGCGGCGTAGATGCCGACGATGGCCGCCGCCTTGGGCCGGTCGAACCCGAAGCCTTTCGACGTGAGGGCCGCCGTCATGAACAGGATGAGGAGCGGGCGGAGGCCGTAGAACGAGAACCGTTCCCACATCTCGACCGCGAAGAGTGTCCCGAGTCCTCTCGGGTGGCCGAAGAACGACCGGTTCGCGACGACTTCTTCAGCGGACGGAAGGGCAGGGGGCATCGGGACTCCGGTGGGAGGGGGACTCGGTGCCGGAACCGGCAGGGACGTCGGGCGTCGGCTACAAACCTGCAGCAGTGACCTTCGTGCATGCTACCAGGTGCCCCGGCTCGAGTTCCTGGAGCGGCGGGGCGGCGGCCCGGCAGGTGGCGTCCTTCGCCGGATGCGGGCATCGCGGGTGGAACGGGCACCCGGGCTCCGGGGCGGCGCCGGCATCGGGCGGGAGGTCGACGCGGGTGTGGCGGTCACGCGGGTCGCTCACCGGCACGGCGTCGAGCAGCGCGCGCGTGTACGGGTGTCGCGGCCGCGCGAACAGCCCGTGCGCCGGCGCCTGTTCGACGATGCGGCCGCGGTACATCACCGCGACGGTCGTGGCCACCTGCTGCACGACCGCGAGGTTGTGGGCGATGAAGAGGCACGTGAGGTGCCGCGCGTCGCGGAGGCGCGCGATGAGCGCGAGCACCTGCGCCTGCGTGGTGACGTCGAGGGCGGAGACGGCCTCGTCGAGCACCAGGAACTCGGGATCCACGGCGAGCGCGCGGGCGATGGCCACGCGCTGACGCTCGCCGCCCGAGAGATCGCGCGGGCGCCGCGTGACGTAGTCCCGCGGCAGGCCGACTTCGTCGAGCAGCGCCCCCACGCGCGCCGCCGCGGCGTCGCCGCGCGCCAGGCCGTGCACGATGAGTCCCTCGCC
>CAZKYG010000033.1:0-3611 GCA_964556915.1 uncultured Gemmatimonas sp. | reverse complement strand
CTCACGCATCGCGCCGCGTGGTGCGCGAATGGCGCGCGGCCGTCGAAGTCACCACGCGGCGCGAGGGTGAACGTCAGCCCGGGATCGCGGCGTACGCGCGTGCCGCGCACCCGCGTCGGCGGCATGCCGTAGCGCTCGCGGAACAGCGCGTTGAACCGGCGCACGCTGCGGAACCCCGCGGCGTACGCAATGCGCGTCATCCCCACGTCGGTGTCGCGCAGCAGGCGCTTGGCGGTGAGCAGGCGATGGGTCTGGGCGATGTCCACCGGCGACGCCCCGAACACGCGCAGCATCACACGGCGGAGGTGGCGGCCCGTGACGCCGAGTTCCGCGGCGAGTTCCTCGATGCCGAGCGACTCGAGCGCGCCCGCCTCGATGCGGCGCACCGCCGCGTGTGCGAGGCGCTCCGCCGCGTCGATCGGCGCCGCGCCCGGCGCCAGTTCCGGGCGGCACAGCAGGCATGGGCGGAACCCGGCGCACTCGGCCGCCGCCGCGGACGGGAAGAACCGGCGGTTCGCCGGGCGTGGCGTGCGCGCCGGGCAGACGCAGCGGCAGTAGATGCCGGTGGACGTCACGCCGATGAAGAAGAGTCCGTCGTAGCGGCGGTCGCGCGCCGTGGCGGCGGCGTGGCAGGTGGCGTCATCGAACATGGGAGCAATCTACGAACACCCGTGCGCGGTGTCTCGCCGGATTCGGACATGGTCGGGCCGCGTCGTCATCGCGACATTTCCATCGGCATGTGCATATGGTCCATCGCAGAGGCCGCCGCGCGCGCGGGCCGGATCCGCAGGAACACGGTTGCGCCGGCGGGAGCGCGCGAACCGTACGCCGACTCGAGCGCGGATGGCACAAGATTGAGCGTGGCGGCGCCGCCGAGCGCCATCGACACGCCGCCGCGCGCGCCGAGGTCGCGCGCGTAGCCGAGCGTGAGGGCCGACACCGCGAACACGCGCCCGCTGTCGAACGCATGCGGCGCCGCGGCGAGCGCGAGGTCATCCGCGGTCTTCTGGACGGATTCGGCGCGCCCGAATATCGCGTTGCGCGCGTCGAGGTTCAGTTCCGTCTCCAGCAGCACGCTCGACGTCCACGCGCCGTCGCTGCCCACGACGTTGGCGCCCCAGACGACCGATGTCGCCCACCGGCCATCCGCGCCGATCGGCCTCGCGTGCAGCACGGACGCGGTGGCGCGATGCAGCGACTCGCCCGGGTGTGCGGGCTCCGGGTTCGCGAAGTAGCCGTAGCCGGCCGTCAGGCTCCAGTTGGCGTCGGGATTCCACGTCGCGCGGCCGGAGTATGAGTCGAGCCGCACGGGATCGAGGTTCCACCGGTTCTCGTCCGGCTCGCGACCGTTGAACGACGACGCCTCGAACTTCCATGCGCCGGTGTACACGCCGACCGTGAGCACGCCGAACGAGATGTGCGTCGCGTCCTGCCAGTGGTGACCGAGCGGCGCGAGCGGATTGTCCGCCGCCGACGCGCGATGAATGAACGCGACAGGCCCGAGCGCCGGCTCGCCGGACGCGGCGGCGTACCACGAGAGGCCGACCGGCCCGGCAACGGGCCGTTCGTACAGGAGCGCAAGCTCGCCGAGGAAGTCGTGCGGATGCTGGCGATCGTGGAGCGGCGCGCGGTGCCACGACTCGCCGCTCTGGAGCAGCAGCGGATATCCGCCGTCGCGCACGGTGAGCGCGTCGAGGCTGAGCATCGTGCGCGCCTGGAACCGGCCGCCCGCCACGATGCGGCTGGCTCCGACCATGGCCCAGTTGAGGAGGTTCACCTGCGACCCGCCACGCGCGCCGCCCTGGGCGTCGAACTGTGCGAAGGCCGCGCCGTGCGCCATCACGGTCCACTCCCCAACCATGACGTGGCGCGCGGATTGCGCGGCGGCGTCGGGAAGCCAGGCCGTGCCGGATCCCATGCGATCCATCGACGGAACGGCCGCCGTATCCTGCGCGCGCGCGTGGCGCGGCAGGAACGAGAGGGATGCCGCGAGGGCAAAGCCGGCGGCGGAACGAATACGGTCAGTCATGATGTGAACTCGGGACGAAGGCCGCGCGTGCGCGGGACAGGACCCGCGCGACGCACCGATGCCGGCGCGCGATGTGCGCGGCGGCGTGGACACCGGGTGGTGGGGCGGCCTACGCTTTGGGCGGCGGCGGGTCGGGGGCGACGAGCGGTGAGCGCGCCACCCGCTGCGCGACTCCCGTGATCGGCGGCCCGACCGGATGCGGCGGCGATGCGGCCACCGCGGCGCCACACGCCATTTCGCCGGAACACGACGCCATCGCCCGGCAACAGTCGGCCTGGCCCGGCCGTTCGTGGTGCGCCGGCGTTCCATGTTCCGGAGTGGCCGGCGCGTGGTCCATCGCCACGGCCCCGCCGTGCACCATCGCGGAGGCGGCGTCCGCGTGCCCGGCATGCGCGCCGACGATCCCCGCGGGCGTGGCGCACACGAGGCTCGCGATCACCGTGCCGTGGATGAGTCCCAGGGCCGCCAGCGCGGCGGCCACGCGGTTCAGGCGCACGACGGAAAGCTAGTCAGCCTGGACGGATGGCGGGGAGTCGCGCTGGAGCACGATGCGGTAGCCGTCCGGGTCCTCGAACGTCCGCCCGCGGACGGCCCAGTAGGGGTTGAAGGGCGTCACCTCCGCGAACGCCGCCGCGACCATCCGCGCGCACCTTGCGGCCCAGTCGCCCTCGTCCGGGACGTACAGCACCACGAGATCCTCCGCCGTTGGCGCGGGACGCACGGGATGCGCCCGGCACTGCGTGAACTCGAAATGCCACGCCGCGCGCGGGTCGCCGAGCATCACGCCGTCGAACCCGTCGTGATCCTCGAACCGCCCGATGACCTGGAGCGCCAGGCCCTGCTCGTACATCGCGGCGGCGCGGGCCAGGTTGGTGACCGGCCGGGCAATGCGCAGGTGTGGCGGCGCGGCGAACCTCGCGCCAGGCGACTTGGGTGGAACGCGCGGCGGACTCACGCGTGGACTATCCGCCGCCGCACCGGTTGGTTCCGGTTCCAGTGCTCGCGCCGGTGCGGATTTGCCCGCACGCGGGGTAGCAATTGTACGCCCCGACCGCGACTGCGACCGCCACAGCGCCAATCCCCATCGTCCATGACACGCCGCCCGCACGACGCCCCGGCCACGAGCGCAGCCTACGTGGTGTACGCGGCCACAATCGCCGGCCTCGGCGTGATCGGCCTCGTGACCGGCGGCTTCCCTTCCATCTGGGCGCCCGTGCCCGCCGCCGTCCCCGCGCACACGGCGCTCGCGTACGTCACGGCACTGATCATGGTGGCCACCGGCGCCGGGCTGCTCGTGCCGCGCCTTGCGTCACGCGCCTCGCGGGTGCTGCTCGCGTTCGTCGTTGCGTGGCTCGTGCTCGTCCGGCTCCCCCATATGCTGCTCGCGTGGGGCGTGAACACCTGGTGGGCGGCATGCAAGAGCGCGGTGATGGCGTCCGCCGCCTGGGCCGCGGCCCGGCGGGCTGAACCTGACGCCTCCGGTGTCGGCCTCCTGCGCGGCGCCGCCACGCGGCGCATCGCGCACGGCCTGTTCGGCACCGCGATGATTCCATTCGGCGTCGCCCATTTCCTGTACATGAAT
>CAZKYG010000032.1:0-6361 GCA_964556915.1 uncultured Gemmatimonas sp. | reverse complement strand
AGCGCGGCGATCGCGTCGTCAGCACGGCCCAGCGAGCCGTACGCCGTGGCGAGCGCCACGAAGCCCTCGTCGCTCGGGTATCGGGCGGTGAGCCGCTCGAGCGGCGCCACCGCCGCCGCGTTCTCCCCCATGCCGACGAGCAGGTAGCCCAGCCCGGAGAGCGCCGCCGCATAGTCGGAATCCGCGGCCACCGCGTGCTCGAGCAGCCGGCGCGCCTCCGCCTGGTGCCCCTGCACGGCGAGCACCGACGCGAGGTTCGGCCATGCGGGCAGGTACGTCGAATCGGCCGCGATCGCGCGCCGAAGCTCCGCCTCCGCCTCGTCCGCGCGCGGCGGTTCGGCGTACAGCAGGGCGCGCGCAAGGTTGTGGTGCGCGCGGGCGTTGCCCGGCACGGCCGCGACGGCCCCGCGCCACATCGCCACGGGATCGGTGTACGTGCGACTCCGCCGATACGTGAGACCGGCACACATGAGGCAGAGCGCCGGCACCACCCACCATTGCCGCGCCACGCCGGCCGCGCGCCGACGCCAGTCGCCGGCCGGCGCACGCGACATCTGTCGCACACCATGCACCACCGCCATCGCCGCCACCGTGAGCACGATGCCAAGCGCGAGATAGAACCGGCGCTCCGCCGCGATTTCCGTACGGATGGGTACCACGCTGGACGACGGCGCCAGCAGGAGGAAGAACCAGGCGCCGGCGAACGCGAGCGGCGGCGACCGGCGCCACGCCACCACGGTCCCCGCCAGCAGCGTCGCGAGCAACAGTGCGCCCGGCACCGGCCGCAGCCCGCCGATTGGGTCCTGTCCATAGTCGATCACCAGTGCCGACGGCCAGACACTCAGGCGCAGGTAGTGCGCAATCGCCCACGCCTGGCTGTACAGGTAGCGATACCACGGCACCCCGAGGTGAAAACCGACCGTCTCGGCCCGCGCGCCGGTGACGATCGCGTAGGCGCCCAACGCGGCCGTCGCCCAGAGGAGCGTGTAGAACGTGCGGCGTTCGGCGGCGCTCGCCGGCGCCGGCGACCATGACTGCGCGGCGAACGCCCGGTCATGAAGGAACACGGCCAGCGGCGCCGTGATCATCACCTCCTTGCTCCCCATGCCCGCCACGCACGCGGCAACCGCGGCGACGAACCATCGCCGCCGCGACCGGGCGGTGCCGCTTTCCCATGCCCGCACGGCGGCGTAGAGCGTGGCGAGGTAGAACACCGAGACAAGGAGCTCCGTGCGCTGCGTGACGTAGTCCACGGCCTCCGTCTGCAGCGGGTGGAGGAGCCACAGCGCCGAGACGGCCGCGGCGAGGCCGTCCGCGACGGCTGCCCACTCCGCCGCAAGCGGCGGAGCGCGCAGCGTGCGACGCACCAACCCGAACAGCAGGGCGCCGCACAGCAGGTGGAGGAGCAGGTTGACGGCATGAAACCCGAACGTCACGGCCGGGTCGTTCGCGTCGGCCGCCTGGTTGAGGCCAAGCCAGTCGTTCAACGCGTAGTTGAGCGCGAAGGTGTAGTTGACCACGGGGCGGCCCGTGGTCGCGATGTCGGCCGGCGGCGAGAGCGGCACTGACGGTGGCCACAGCCGGCGAATCGAGACGTTCCCCGCGATCGTGTCGAGGTCGTCGAACTGGAACGGCGCACGCAGCGCGGGCGCGAACGCGATGCACACCGCCACCGCGGCGGCAACCAGCGCAGCCCGCGCGCGGACCAGCGACATGCCGCCGGCGCCGCGCGGCATCGTGCCGGCCGCCGCCCCGGCCGCAGGGTCAGCCTGGCTGGCCGAACGCGCCAGAGATCCCCGTCCGGACCCGCGGGTGCGGCGTGTCATCAGGCGGCTGATTCTATGGTAGCGACGACGCGGTCACAACATGACTGGCCCATGAGCGCGTGCGCCGGACGTCCGTGGACGTGCAGGCACGAATGTGATCCGTCGCTGGCTCCCGTCCGTCACCCCCGCAACGGGTGCTGTGACGGCTTCTTGCGCTCCGGTGGTATTGGAGGTAAAACAGATACGCGGAGGGAGTCCCCCAGGAAGGGTTTTGCACATTCACGATGCTGCGCGTGCGCGCATCGCTGCCATTGTAGTTCGCAGTAGAAGTGGTTGTCATGACTTGGCTGGACGCACCACCCCCACCCTCAGCCGGGGAAGACCGATGCACACCCCCCTCCGCCCACGCGGGCTGTTGCCCGTCGTGCTCGCCCTTCTGCTTTGCGCACCCGCGCAGGCACGTGCCCAGGGAGCGACAATCTCTGGCACGATCACCACTGAGACCGGAATCGCGCTGCAAGGCGCCCAGGTCCTCATCGAGGCCCTCGGCATCTCCGTTGGCAGTAATGCCGCCGGGCATTACACGCTGACCGTTCCGGGCGGCCGCGCCGCTGGACAGCAGGTCCAGATGCGTGTGCGCGCGATCGGCTATGCGCCGGAAAACCTGAGCATCACGCTCAGTCCCGGCACGCAGACGCACGATTTCAAGCTCAAGGAAGACGTCAACCGCCTGTCGCAGGTGGTCGTCACCGGCGTGACGGCGGGAACGGAGCAGAAGAAGCTGCCGTTCACCGTGGCGTCCGTGAGCGCCGAGGACATGCCGGTGCCAGCCACCAACCCGGTGGCCGCGCTCCAGGGCAAGGTCCCGGGCCTGCAGATGGCCACGTCGAGCGGACGGCCGGGCGCCGAGATGTCGGTGCAGCTGCGCAGCCCGAACTCGCTCATCGCCGGCACCAACCCGCTGTACATCGTGGACGGCGTCCTCCAGTCGCAGGGCATCGGCAGCATCGACGCCCTCGACATCGAGACCGTCGAGGTCGTGAAGGGCGCGGCCGCATCCACCCTGTACGGGTCGCGCGCGGCCAACGGCGTCATCCAGATCACCACGAAGTCGGGCAAGCGCGGCTCCGAAGGCGTCCGCATCACGACGCGCCTCGAGGGCGGCGCCAGCGACATCGAGGGCTCGTACCAGCCGGCCCTCACCAACTTCATGACGATGGACCCGACGCACACGCGCTTCTGCGTGAAGAACGGCGCCACGTCCGTCTCGCTCGCCTCGGCCGGCGTGCAGGACTGCATGCAAAGCCTCAACATCTATGATGAGGCGCTGCGCGTGAACGAGCAGTCGGGCACGACGGTCATCTCGCCGACCAAGTTCCTCGGCGACGGTGGCATCTCGCTCGCCCCGCAGAAGATCAACCTGCGCGGCCTGTTCCAGGTGAATCTCTGGCCGGTGACGTACGACGTCGTCCGCCAGGCGATGACCAACGGGCCGTACTCGAACGAGACCGTCGACATGCAGGGCAAGTACGGCACGTCGAACTTCTTCGCATCGCTTTCCGACCTGCGGCAGCGCGGCTCGGTGGTGTTCGTGGACGGCTACCACCGCGACAACATCCGCCTCAACGTCGAGAACACGATCGGCAGCGACTGGACGGTGTCGGCGCGCAGCTATTACGCCCGCACCAATCAGTTCACGGGCGGCGCCAGCTTCTTCGGCCTCACGCGCCAGCCGCCGTTCGTGGACCTGCTCCGCCGCGACAAGTACGGCCGCCTCTTCATCCGTTCCGTCGTCACGGACCAGGGCAACCAGAACGTGAACCCGGCCTACAGCTGGGAGCAGGCCAACGCGACCGAGGACGCCGACCGGTTCCTCGGCTCGATGTCGCTCAACTGGCAGCCGCTCACCTGGGTGACCGGCACCTTCAACTTCGGGTTCGACCACTCGAACTACCAGGACAAGGGCCAGACCAACATCGGCTACCGCATCACGACCAACTCGTCGCCCTCCGTGCCGCTCGGCAGCGGCAGCCGCGGCGACGGCTGGGGCCAGTCGTACAACATGAACCTCGACTGGACCGTGCGGCGCGACCTGCTCTCCGACCTCACCTCGCGCCTCGTGCTGTCGACGGTGTACGAGCAGCGCGACAGCCAGGACGACAGCCAGAGCGGCGCCCAGTTCGTCGCGCCGGGCCTCACCACGACCAACGCGCTGATCACGAACTTCAACATCGGATCGAGCAACACGTCGCAGCGGTCCGTGGGTCTCGTGGCCAACGTCAACTTCGAGTACAAGGGCCGCTACATCCTCGACGTCAGCGGACGCCGCGACGGCCTCTCGGTGTTCGGACAGTCGCACCGGTGGCAGGGCTACGGCAAGGTCTCCGGCGCGTGGCGCATGTCGGAGGAACCGTGGTGGAAGCTGTCCGCCGTCAACGACTTCAAGCTCCGCGTGTCGCGCGGCCAGGCGGGCAACACGCCGGGCTCGAGCTGGCAGTATGAGACCTTCACCATTGGCAGCGGCGGCACGCTCAACCCGAACACCCTGGGCAACAAGGAACTCGCGCCCGAGGTGGCCACCGAAACGGAGCTCGGGTTCGACGCCGAGATTTTCCAGAAGTACGGCCTCACGGTCACCCGCGCCTCGACGCGCACGACGAACGTCATCCTGCAGGTGACGCCGCCGGCGGCCGCGGGCTTCTCCAGCCAGTACCGCAACGTCGCCACGCTCGACGGACGCACGTGGGAGTTCTCGCTCAACGTGCCGATCATCGAGCGCCGCGACGTGGCATGGTCGGCCAAGTTCAACCTCGACGCCGTGCACAGCACGGTGGCCGAGCTCAACGTCCCCGACTTCTTCGGCAGCGGCAACAACAGCCTCTTCTTCTATACGAAGGGCGAGCCGCTCGGCCGCATCTGGGGGCGCAAGATGACCACCCAGTGCAGCGAGCTCCCCACGGAGTTCCAGTCGCGCTGCGGCGACGGCAAGGAGTGGCAGAAGAACGACGACGGCCTGATCGTCTGGGTCGGACCGAACCAGTCGTGGAAGAACGGCATCACCACGAACGCGTGGCAGGCCGTGCTGCCGGCGAGCCAGGCGCCGTACGGCGTCGAGGAAAGCTGGGGCATGCCGATCGTCATCCGCGATACGACGTCCAGCGCCACGTCCAAGCCCGTCAAGAAGCTCCCGGTGGGCGGCACGTCGCTCCCGGACTTCCGCTGGTCGATTGCGCAGCAGGGCCAGTACAAGCGCCTCTCGATGTACATCCTCGTGGACGCCGTGCGTGGTCGCGCGGTGTACAACCAGGAAAAGCACTGGTCCCTGGGTGACTTCGCCTACGGCGCGGAAAGCCAGCTCGGCAAGTCGGTCGAGACCGCCAAGCCGATCGGCTACTACTGGCGCGTGGGCGCGCCCGACGCCACCGGTGTCGGCGGCTGGTACGACGTGCTCGGCCCGAGCAACATCTCGGTGGAAGACGGCTCGTTCGTCAAGATCCGCGAAATCAGCCTGAGCTATCGCCTGGGCGGCGTGCGCGGGGTCGGCGACTGGTCGCTCACCGTGTCCGGCAAGAACCTGAAGACGTTCACGAATTACACCGGGTTCGATCCCGACATCACCAGCGGCTCCGGCGTGCTCAACGCCAACGATGCGTACGGCTTCCCGCCGCTCCGCACGTTCACGTTCACCGTCAGCTCCAGCTGGTAGGCGCACAGGCGGCGGTCCGCGCGAGCGGGCCGCCGCCGCCCCCCACCCTGAGGAAGATTCATGATGCGTAAATCCATTCTTCGCCTTGGCATGGCCGCAACGATCGGCCTGCTGATGGCGGCCTGCGTCAACAAGGAAGCGCTCGACGTGCCGAACCTGAACAACCCGGACGTCGCGCGCACCTACTCGACGCCGGCCGGCGTCGAGGCGGTCATCAGTTCCACCTACCTGCAGCTCTGGGCGGCGACGGTCGGCTGCACCGGCTGCATCAACACCGAGGCGCACTGCCTCTCGCTTGAGGACTACTCCGAGCTGAACAACTTCAGCATGAACGTGCGGTCGCTCATCCCGCGCGGCCCGATCGTCAACGACCGCACGGGCAACGCCGGGCTCAACGGCGTGTACAGCGCCGCCGAACGTGCCGCCCGCAGCGCGGCCAACGGCATGCAGGCCCTCGCCCGCCTCAAGGCGGCGAGCGTGGCCACACCACCCAACGCGCTCGGCTCGCCCGCCCAGGACGCCCGCGCGCGCGCGTTCGGGTTCTTCACCACCGGCATCGCCCTCGGGTCGCTGGCCATCGCCTACGACTCGGCCGCGATCGTCACGCCGAGCGTCCCGAGCGACTCCATCCCGGGCCTGTCGGGCTATGCCGACGTCATGACCGCAGCGCTCGCCATGTTCGACTCGGCCGCTGCCGTGGCGAACAGCGCGGACGCGACCAACGTCGGCAACGCGCCCGGCAGCGGAGTCCCCCTACCGAATACCTGGATCTACCAGAACGCGTTGTCGCAGTCGGATTTCGTGCGCCTGATCAAGACGTACAAGGCGCGGTTCCGGGCGGCTGTGGCACGCACGCCCACCGAACGGGCGGCCGTGGACTGGAACGCCG
>CAZKYG010000031.1:0-4761 GCA_964556915.1 uncultured Gemmatimonas sp. | reverse complement strand
CATGTTCGGCGCGTGCGGCACACTCGCGCTCTGCCTCGCGGGGTTCGCCGCGAATCCGTTCGACGTGGCGCCCCGCCATGCCGACGTCGTCTGGGGCATTGCCAACACGGCCGGCACGCTGCCGGGAATCGTTGGCGTGGCCGTCACCGGCTGGCTCGTCGACCGCACCGGCAACTTCAATGCGCCGCTCCTGCTCACGGCGCTCGTCGGCGGCGTCGGCATCGTCGTGTACGCGGCCATGGGGTCCGGCGAGCGGAAGGTCGACTGAGCCGGGACGGGCCCCGCCGGCGCGGCACACGCCGCATCGCCAACTGGTATGCCGTCGCCCGCGCCACGCGGCCAATTTCCGCGCATGACCGGCCGCGATCGCACCATTCCTGGTCGTGCCAGCCGGCGCGACTTCATCCGCGCCGGCGCGATGGCCGGCGCCGCTGCGTGGCTGTCGCGCGCCGGCATGCCACGGCCGCGCCATGCCGCGGACCCCGCGCCGTTCGCGCGCACGCCGCTGCGCATTCTCGTGCTCGGCGGCACCGGGTTCGTCGGGCCGCACCTCGTGCGATACGCCGTCGCGCGCGGCCACCGCGTCACCATCTTTACGCGCGGGCGTCACGACGCGGACCTACCCGACGCGGTGGAGCGGCTCACCGGCGACCGGAACGGGCACCTCGAGTCGCTTGCCGGCAGGTCGTGGGACGCCGCAATCGACGATTCAGCGACCAATCCCGACTGGGTGCGGCAGTCGGCGTCGCTGCTGCAGGCCGCCGTGGGCCGGTACCTCTTCACGTCGTCCACGGGTGTGTACTACCCGTACCGCACTCGCGGCCTCGACGAATCAGTCGCGCCGCATCTCGACCTCCACGACGCCAAGGACCCGTCGGAGACCTTCGGCGTGGCCAAGGCGCAGTGCGAGCGCGTGGTGACCGCCACGTTCGGCGACCGCGGCACCGTGGTGCGCCCGACGTACATCGTGGGGCCGGGCGACAGCTCGGACCGCTTTCCCTACTGGCCCGTGCGGCTCGCCCGTGGCGGGGACGTGCTGGCGCCGGGTCGCGCGGACGATCCCGTGGCGTTCATCGACGTCCGTGACCTCGCCGAGTTCATGGTGAAGCTCGTGGAGGACGGAGCGGGCGGAGTGTTCAACGCGGTCGGGCCCCGCGCGCCGCTCACCGCCCGCGCGTTCTACGAGGCGGCGCGTGACACCATCAACCCGGCGGCGACGCTCGTCTACGTGGACGACTACGACTTCCTCACGGCGCAGAAGATCGACGAGGCAATTCCGTGGGTCATGCTGAAGGGGAACGACTACGGGCACATGTCCATCCGCAATGGGAAGGCGGTGGCTGCCGGCCTCCGCTTTCGCCCGATGGCGACGACCCTCAAGGACACGCTCGCGTGGTGGCCCTCCGTACCCGACGCGCGCCGCGCGAACCCACACTTCACGATCACGGCCGACCAGGAGGCCGCCGCGCTTGCGGCATGGCGCGCGAAAGGGGCCGCGGGCGGCCGGCGCGCCTAGTAGGCGATCCGCGCCCGGAGTGCGTCGTCGAACGCGGCGAGCGTGTGCGCCGCCGTGCGGTCCCAGCTGAACCGCGTCGCTTGCGCGAGGCCCGCCTCGCGGAGGCGGGCGCGTGTGGCGGGATCCGACGCGACCGCTTCGATGGCCGCCTGTACGCTCGCGGGGTCGGTGGGATCGATCCACCAGGCGGCGTCCCCCGCGACCTCTGGCAGGGACGACGTCTTCGCGCAGATCACGGGCGTGCCGAGTTGCATCGCTTCCACCACCGGAAGGCCGAACCCTTCATAGGTGGACGTGAGCACCAGCGCCTCCGCGCACCGGTAGGCGGCCGCAAGGTCGGCCTCGTCCACGCGGCCCACGATGCGCATCGCCGACGCCGTGCCGGTGGTCATCCGCGATCGCCGCCGGGGCCCCACCTGCACGCAGAGCAGGTCGGGGAGGTGATGGGACACGCGCGCCATCGCCTCGTCCAGCACGCCCATGTTCTTGCGCCGGTCCGTGGCGCCCACCGAGAGCACGAATGGTGGCCGCACGCCGAGGCGCTCGAGGCGGGCAAGGTCGTCGGCATGGCCGGCGTCCGGGAAGGCGTCCGCGGCCAGGTGCACCACGCGGATGCGCTCGGAGGGCACGGCGAGCACGCGCTGCACCTCGTGCGCGGTGAAGGCGGAGTCGGCCACCAGCATGTGCGCCGCGCGCACCGTGCGGTGGAAGCGCCACGTCCACTTCCAGCGATCCCACGCGAAACGCGCCCGCACGATCGGCGCGATGTCGTGCACCGTCGCGACGACCGTGCCGCGCCGCGGCAGCGCGGGAGCCACGTTCCACGGGTACCAGTGCACGTCCGCCGCCGCGTCGGCGAAATGGCGCGCGTGATGCGCCTCTGCCCGCCCGCGCAGTACCGGATGTTCGGCAATCCACGTCCGCGTCGCCGTGAGGTCGTCCGCGTTGCGGACGAAGAGGCCGAGCGACAGGTCCGGCCGCAGGGCCGCGAACCGCGGCAACATCGCGCGCACGTAGCGCCCGATCCCGCGCAGGTCCCGGCGCAGGCGCGTCGCATCAACGGCGATCGACCGCACGACGGGCCGGGCCGCGCGCGGCGCGCGGTCACTCTCCGGTGCGGCGATGGTGGCGTCGGTCACGGTGCGGTGGGGCTGGATGCGCACGATACCCCGCACGGCGCGCATGGTGCCCTCGTGAAGGACGCCGTCCGACGCACGCCGTTAATGGTGGCGTGATTCGGGCGTGCCGGCCGGCGGCGGCGCGCGGTGCGGCGCCTAGGTCATCGCGTACACGACGAGGTTCACCGCGAACTTCGTGTTGTCCTTTGTGCGAAACCGCTTGTTGCGCCACGAATAGTCCCATTCGCAGCCGTAGTCCTGGTTGGTGTAGACGACGCCGAGCCGGCCGTTGCGCTCGATACCGCGCACGTAGTCGTGCACGACGTTGTCGCCCCAGCCGTTGATTTCGTGGCTCGTGCGCGGCGGGCCGTCGAAGTGGAAGAACGAGCGATAGATCGGGTGTCCGGCCGGCAGCCTGGCCAGTGTGCCGGCTCCCGGAAAGGCCCGCTGCATCTCCGACTCGAACGACTTCGCGTACAGGCCGTTCACGTCGTGGTTGCAGTCATCGGAGAAGAGCAGCCCGCCGTTGGCCACGAAGCGCGCGAGTCCCCGGCGTTCGCGCTCGCTGAATCGCACCAGTTTGTGTCCCGTCATGAACAGGAAGGGAAACGCGTCGATCTCGGTCGAGTCGGCCCCGATGACGACTTCCTGCTGCTGCACCGGGATGCTGGTGTACTGCATCACCGAGTCGAGGACGTTCGCGGCCACTTTCGGGTTGTAATCCCAGTCGCCGGAATCGTAGCGCAGGCGGGCGAACACGAACTCGTCCGGGCGCGGGGCGGGGCGCCGGTGCGCGGAGGCAAGCGCCCGCGCGACAGCCGGCGCGGTCACGAGCCCGCCGACGGCCATCCCGATGCGCTCGAGGAACGCGCGGCGCGACGGTGGCGTCACTGCCGGTACACCACGCCATTCTTCATCACGAACTTCACGTGCGATGCCTCGGTGCGCGAGATGTCCTTCGTCGGGTCGCCGTCGACGGCGATCAGGTCGGCCCAGAGGCCCGGCTTCACGCTGCCGATGCGGTTGTCCATCCGGAGCACTTTCGCGTTGACACTCGTGGCCGCGCGGAGTGCCGCCACCGGCGTCATTCCATACTTCACCAGCAGCTCGAGTTCCAGCGCCTCCGTGCCGTGTGTGAACACGCCCACGTCGCTGCCGGCGCAGATCGTGACCCCCGCGTCGAGCGCCGCCTTGAACGACGCACGTTTCCGGAGAATGCCCGCAGGCTCCGGCTGCGTCGCGGGATCCCAGCCCGCATACATGGTCGTCGAATAGCCGGCGGCGAGCGTCGGGCAGTACGCGACGCCCTTCTCTTTCATCAGGGCGAACACCTCCGGCGTCCCGCCGTCGCCGTGCTCGATGTCGGCCACGCCCGCCATGACCGCGCGGCGCATGCCTTCCGCCGTGGACGAGTGCGCCACCACTTCGCGGCCCGACGAGGCCGCCGTCTCGACCATCGCGCGCAGCTCGGCTTCGGAGAACGTGGGCATCGTCTCGCCGTTCGGGCCCCAGCGATAGTCGGCGTACACCTTCACCCAGTCCGCACCGTGCGCGATCTGTTCGCGCGTCACGCGAATCACGTCCTCCGGACCGTTCGCCTCCTGCGCGCCCTGCATCGGGTCGAACGAGAAGTCGGTGCGCCTGGGGGCGTAGCTGCCCGTCGCCACGATCGCGCGCGTCACGACGAACATGCGCGGGCCGGGGATGATGCCCTGGTTCACCGCCTGCTTGAGTCCCACGTCCGCCTCGCCCGCGCCCTCGGTCCCCAGGTCGCGGATCGTCGTCCAGCCGGCCATGAGCGTGTTGCGGAGGTGATTCGTGGCGCGCGCCGTACGCAGCGCGAGCGGCTCGCGCAGCACCTGGTCGTTCCACGGCGCTTCGTTGTACGGGTGCAGCATGACGTGCGAATGGTTCTCGATCATCCCCGGCATGAGCGTCGTGCCGGGGAGGTCGACCACGCGCGCGCCAGCCGGCGTGCCCACCGTGGCCGCCGGCCCGGCCGCCGCGATCGTGTTGCCGCGCACGAGGACGGTCCACCCCGCCTGCGGGGCGTCGGCGATGCCGTCCCACACGGCGGTCGGCCGCAGCAGCACGAGCGAGTCGGCCCAGAGCGCCCCGGACGGCACC
>CAZKYG010000030.1:0-11868 GCA_964556915.1 uncultured Gemmatimonas sp. | reverse complement strand
CGGCGTCACCATTGCCGACGGCGACACGCTCGTGCTTCCGGACTGGTCGGCGCGGTTGCGCGGCCTCGATGCCGGCGGCGATGCCGCCGCGCTCCGCGCGCGCCCGGAGTTCCAGCAGCTCGCACTCTCCCGTGCGCGCCTCGATCGCGAGCGACGCCTGGCCGGCGTGGAGAACCGCCCCAGGGTGGTCGCCTTCGCCGAAGGCGGGTACGGCCGCCCGGGCCTCAACCAATTCAAGGCCGACCCGGCCGGGTACTGGCAGGCCGGCGTGAAGGTGGAGTGGCAGCCGTTCACGTGGGGCAGCGCCGGTCGCAACGACGAGCTGTCGGTGCTGCAGGAGCGGGTGCTCACCACGGAGGAACAGGCGCTCGCCGACCGGCTCGCCCGCGCGGTCCAGGGCGACGTGGAGAATCGCGCGCGCCTCAAGGCGCAGCTCGCCGACGACGATGAGGTTGTCGCGCTCCGCGAGGAGGCACTCGCGCAGGGCGAGGCGCAGCGACGCGAGGGTGTCATCACCGCAGCGGAGGCCGTCGGCCTCCGCCGCGACGTCACCGACGCGCGCCTCGCCCGTGAACGGCACCGCATCGAGCTCGCCCAGGCCGAAGCCGACATCGTCACCACGCTCGGGCTCACGCCCCGCTGAGGAATCCCATCATGCGCCGCTGGTTCGTTCCCGCACGCCTCACCGCGCTCCTGCTCGCCGCGGGTTGCGCCGCGCCACAGCCCGCCGCCTACGGCACCTTCGAGGCCACCGAGGTCACGGTGAGCGCCGAGGTCGGCGGCCGCCTCACCATGGTCCGCGCCGACGAAGGCGCCTCGGTCGCCGCGGGCGACCTGCTCGCCGCCGTGGACACCACCCCACTCGTGCTGCAGCGCAACGAACTGCGCGCCCGTCGCGCGAGCGTGCAATCGCACGCCGCCGAGGTGGATGCCCAGCTCGGCGTCATCGAGGCCCAGCGCGCCGTGGCGCAGAACACCTACGACCGGGTCATGCGGCTCGCCTCGGCGTCCGCGGCCACGGCACAGCAGTCCGACGCCGCCACGCGTGACCTCCGCACGCTCGAGGCGCAGGCCGGGGCCAACCGCGCCACGCGCGCCAGCGTCGTGCGCGACCTCGCGGGCGTGGACGCGCAGATCGCCTCGCTCGAGGATCGCATCCGGCGATCCCGCATCGTGGCGCCGGGCGCGGGCACGGTGCTCGCGAAGTACGTCGAGCCCGGCGAGCTCGCCGCCCCCGGCACGCCGATCGCCAGGATCGCCGCGCTCGACTCATTGATCTTCCGCGCCTACGTCGCCGAGAACCAGCTTTCACAGCTCCGGCTCGGAGCCTCGGTGGTCGTCCAGGTGGACTCCACGCAGCCGGGGACCCTCTCGAGGCGCGAGGGACGCGTCACCTGGGTCGCGTCGAAGGCCGAGTTCACCCCCACGCCCATCCAGACGCGCGACGAGCGCGTGACGCAGGTGTACGCCGTGAAGGTCGCCGTCGCCAATCCCGGCGGCGCGCTCAAGATCGGCATGCCGGGCGAACTGGTCCTCGCGGTGCCGCCCCGGTGAACCACCAGGCGGACGGCGGCGCATCGAATCCTGCATCGGGCCCCGCATCGGGCGGAGCGGCGGCGCTTGCGGCGCCGCCCGACACGGTCCGGGCCGCGAACCTCACGAAACGCTTTGGCGACGTCGTGGCACTCGACCGCGTGTCGTTCGACGTGCGCGCGGGCGAGTTGTTCGGGTTCATCGGTCCCGACGGCGCCGGCAAGACCACGCTCTTCCGCCTCCTCGTCTCGCTGTTTACGCCCGACGAGGGCGAGTCGCGCGTGCTCGGCCTCGACCCCGTGAAGGACCTCTGGGAACTCCGCCGCCGCGTGGGCTACATGCCGGGCCGCTTCTCGCTCTACCCCGACCTCAGCGTGCATGAGAATCTCGCGTTCTACGCGAGCGTGTTCGGTACGACCGTCGAGCGGGAGATGGCCACCATCGCGCCCATCTACCACCAGCTCGCGCCGTTCGCGGGCCGCCGCGCCGCCGCGCTCTCGGGCGGCATGAAGCAGAAGCTCGCCCTCTGTTGCGCCCTCGTGCACGCGCCGGAGATCCTGTTCCTCGACGAGCCCACGACCGGCGTCGATGCCGTCTCGCGCAAGGAGTTCTGGGACCTGCTCGCGCGACTGCGCGCCGGCGGACTGACCATCGTGGTCAGCACACCGTACATGGATGAAGCCTCGCGCTGCGATCGCGTGGCGCTCATGCAGCACGGCCGCATCCTGCGCATCGACCGGCCGGCCGCCGTGACCGCGGCGTACCCGCGGCCGCTGCTCGCCGTGACGGGCGCAGACCGGCTCGGCATGCTCGCGGCGTTGCGCGCGCACCCGCATGCCGCCAGCGTGTGGCCGTTCGGTGCATCGTTGCACTTCACCGACGATCGGGCCGGCGCCGATCCCGCCAGCCTCGCCGGCGAGCTGGCGGCGTGGCTCCGCGAGCGTCGCCTCCCGGCCGAGGTGCGGCCGATCGAGGCGACCATCGAGGATGCGTTCATGTACGACATGGTGGACGCGGACCAGCCGGCATGACACCGCCCGCTGCGCGTCCCCTGGCGATCGACGCCACGGCCCTCACGCGCCGGTTCGGGTCGTTCACCGCCGTGGACGCCATCACGTTCCACGTGCGCCCCGGCGAGGTGTTCGGGTTCCTCGGCGCCAACGGCGCCGGCAAGACCACCGCCATGCGCATGCTCATCGGGCTGCTCACACCCACCGAGGGCGAGGCCACCGTGGCCGGCTGGTCCGTGGCCACGGAGTCGGAGCAGATCCGCCGCAACATCGGCTACATGAGCCAGAAGTTCTCGCTGTACGACGACCTGACGGTGGGCGAGAACGTGGAACTCTACGGCGGCATCTACGGCCTCACGGATGCCGAGATCCGGGACCGCCGGTCGGCGCTGCTCGCCCGGCTCGGCCTCGCCACGCACGAGCGCAGCTTCGTGAA
Source organism: uncultured Gemmatimonas sp. (assembly GCA_964556915.1). Classification (GTDB taxonomy): domain Bacteria; phylum Gemmatimonadota; class Gemmatimonadetes; order Gemmatimonadales; family Gemmatimonadaceae; genus Fen-1231. The sequence goes on along the minus strand of CAZKYG010000030.1, from coordinate 8,889 downwards.
GTCGCTCCCGCTCGGCTGGAAGCAGCAGCTTGCCTTCTCCGTGGCGCTCCTTCACCGGCCGAAGATCGTCTTCCTCGACGAGCCCACCGGCGGCGTGGATCCCATCACGCGGCGCAAGTTCTGGGAGATGATCTACGAGACGGCCGCCGGCGGCACGGCCGTGCTCGTCACCACGCATTACCTCGACGAGGCCGAGTATTGCGACCGGCTGTCCATCATGGTGGACGGGCGCATCGCGGCCATGGGCACGCCCGACGACGTCAAGCGCGCCGCGGGCGTAGCCTCGCTCGACGAGCTGTTCCTCCGCCTCACCCGCCCCGGCGCCGTGGAACCGGCCGCATGAGCCCCGTCCGCCGTCCGCTTGCCGGCGCGTTCTCCGCCTTCCGCGGGTTCGTCGTGAAGGAGGTGCGGCACATCCTCCGCGACTGGCAGACGCTGCTCATCCTGATCGGGATGCCCGTGGCACAGGTGCTGCTGTTCGGGTACGCCGTGCGGTCCGACGTGCGCGGCGTGAAACTCGCGATCGTCGAGCCGCAGCCCGACGCCGCCACCCAGTCGCTGCGCGCACGCTTCGAGGGCGCCACGGGCACGTTCACGCTCGTGAAGGTTGTGCGGAACGTCGCCGAGCTCGACACGGACTTCAGGAGCGGCGACGTGCGTCAGGCCATCGTGCTGCCCACGGACTTCGCCGGCCGCCTCGGCCGCGACGAGCGTGTGCCGGTGCAGGTCGTGACCGACGGTGCGGACCCCAACACCGGCGGCATCATGGAAGCCGACGCGCTCGCCGTGCTCCGGCAATGGCATGTCGCGCGGGAGGCCGGCACGCCCGGCGCGCAGGGGGTGCGAATCGACGTCGAGACGCGGATGCGGTTCAACCCGACCCTCGAGAGCGTGAACCTGTTCGTGCCCGGGCTCATCGCCTACGTGCTGACGATCGTCTCCGCCCTCATGACGGCCATCACGATCGTGCGCGAGAAGGAGCTGGGCACCATGGAGATGCTGCTCGTCTCGCCGCTCCGGCCGCGACAGATCGTGATCGGCAAGGTGGCCCCGTACGTGCTCCTGGGCTTCCTCGACGTGGTGCTCGTGCTCGGGGCGTCGCAGGTGATCTTCCACGTGCCGCTTCGCGGCAACGTGCCGCTGCTGCTCGCCGAGTCCACGCTGTACACGCTCACCGCGCTCTCGATGGGCATCGTGATCTCCACGGCGGCGAGCACGCAGCGCGTGGCGATGATGGCCGCGCTGGCCGGCACGATGCTGCCGACGATGCTCATTTCCGGGTTCATCTTCCCCATTGCGGCGCTGCCCTGGCCGCTGCGCGTGCTGTCGAACGTGGTGCCGGCGCGGTGGTTCATCATCATCGTGCGCGGCATCATGCTGAAGGGCGCCGGGCTCGCGGACCTGTGGCGCGAAACGTTGATTCTCGCGGGCATCACGACCGCCCTCATCGCGGTGGGCATCCGGCGGCTCGCCGTGCGGCTGACGGGCTAGGGACATGTCCATGATGCGCGCGACGCGGTTCCTCGTGAAGAAGGAATTCCTCCAGATCGTCCGCGACCGGGCGACACTGGCGCAGCTGCTGCTGATTCCGTTCGTGCAGCTCATCGTGCTGGCCAATGCGGCCACGTTCACCATCCGCGACACGCACGTGGTGGTGGTGGACCAGGACCGGAGCACGACGTCGGCGGCGCTGGCGACACGGCTGGAGGGCGGCGGCCAGTTCCGGGTGGAACGCGTGACGGCGAGCGCGGCCGACGCCGAGCGCGACCTCATCGAGCGCCGCGCGAGCATGGTCGTGAGCATTCCCGCGCGGTTCGAGGAGGACCTCGTGCGCGCGCACGCCGCGCCCCTGCAGCTCTCGGTGAACGCGGAGGAGGGCGCCGTGGCCGGGCTCACCATCGGCTACGCGCAGCAGATCATCGCCGACTTCGCGCGCGACCAGTCGGCGACGCTTGCCGTCGTGGCCAACGACGTGGGCGGCCCGGGGGGCGGCGCGGCCCGGAGCCGTGCCGGCCAACTCGCCGTGCGCACGCAGAGCTGGTTCAACGTCACGCGGAACTACAAGCACTACATGGTGCCCGCCATCCTCGTGTCGCTCGTGACGATCATCGGCACGCTCGTCACCGCGCAGAACGTCGCGCGCGAGCGCGAGCTGGGCACGCTGGAGCAGCTGAACGTCACGCCGCTCTCACGCACGGCGTTCTTCGCCGGCAAGATGATCCCCGCGTGGCTCACGGCCATGGCACTCTTCTGCGTGGGGCTCGCCGCGGGGCGCCTCCTGTTCGGCATTCCGCTGCGGGGCCCGGTGTGGGTGGTGATCCTGGCGGCCGGCGTGTACCTCACGGTGGCGCTCGGCATCGGACTCTTCGTGAGCACCATCACGCGCACGCAGCAGCAGACCATGTTCGTGGCGTTCTTCATCCTGATGATCTACCTGCTGATGAGCGGGATGTTCACGCCGCTGGAGAGCATGCCCGTGTGGGCCCAGTACGTGGGCTCGGCCACGCCCGTGCGGCACCTGGTGTGGGTGATGCGCGCCGTGCTCGTGCGCGGTGGCGACCTGGGCACGGTGTGGCGCGAGATCGCGGGCCTCGGGCTCGCGGGCGTCGGCGTGATGGCGCTCGCGGTGCGCATGTACCACAAGACCAGCGAATGACCCCGCGCGCCACGGGCGCGTCACTCCGCCCGCAGCGCCGCGGCCGGGCTCGTCCGGCTCGCCTGCACCGCCGGCACGGTCGCCGCGACGATTGCTGACGCCAGCAGCGACCCGGTCGCCGCCACCAGGCTCGGCAGGTCGCTCGGCGCCACCCCGTACAGGAACCCGCTCAACGCCCGCGACATCAGCAGCGTGCCCGCGAGCCCGAACCCCGCGCCAAGCACCACCGGTGCCAGCGCGCCGCGCACGACGCCCGCCAGCACCCGCCCGGGTGACGCCCCCAACGCCATCTGGATCCCGAACTCCGCCCGCCGCCGCGCAACGGCATACCGCACCGTGCCATAGACGCCCACCGCGGACAGCACGATCGCCAGCGTCGCGAACACCCCAAGGAAGAACCGCAGCCGCAGCGGCTGCGCGAGCGCGCGGGTCACGACGGTCTCCATGGACTCGATGTTGGACACCGCCACGAGCGGGTCGAGCGCCGCGGCCGCGTTCCGCACCTCCGGCATCACCACCGCCATGGGCGCGGTGGTGCGCACCACCAGCACCGCGCCGCCGCGCGGGGGCGACTGCTCGGCGGGCACGAACATCGTGAACGGCACCGGACCCGTCATGTCCGTCATGCGCGCCTCGCGCGCCACGCCCACCACTTCGCGCGCGATCCGCGTGCCCGTCCAGCCCGTGGTCACGTGCTTGCCGATGGCGCTCTGCCCTGGCCACATCGCCCGCGCGAACGACTCGTTCACCACCGTCACCGGCGTCGTGCCTGCCAGGTCCGTCGAGTCGATGCCCCGCCCTTCCACCACGTGCATCCCCATGGCCGCGAAGTACCCCGGCGACGCCAGCCGGTAGAGCGCGCTGGGCCGCGCCGCCCCGTCGAGGTCTGGCCGGCCCTCGATCGTGACCACGCCCTGGAACCCGCCGTCGCGCACCGGCAGCCGGTTCGTGATCCCCACGGCCGTCACCGCCGGCAACGCCGCCACCCGTACCACCAGGTCGCGCAGGTACTGCACGCCCGCCTCGGGCGGCAGGTCGCCGCGCGTGACGACCCCGAACGTCGCCACGCCGCGCGCGTCGAACCCCGGATCCAGCGCGCGGATGCGATCCACTGTCCGGATCAGCAAAGCCGCGCCCGCCGCGAGCATGATCGCGAACGTCACCTGCACCGCGACAATCGCCGTGTGCACGCGGCGCGCGCCGCGCCGCAGACCCGCCTCGCTGCGCTCGCGCGCCAACGACGAGTCGAACCGCCGCCGGAGCAGTCCGCGCGCCGGTGCGATCGCGATGGCGCACGCGATCGCCAGCGCCAGCGCGAATGCCACGCCGGGTACGGCAAGCCCGGGCGCCAGCGTGCCGGCAACGCCGGCCCCGAGCGGGAGCCGCGCCACGAGCAGGCGAAACCCCCACTCGGCCACGCCCGCGCCCAGGCACGCCGCCGCGAGCGACAGCACCAGCGACTCGGCGCCCACCTGCCGCACCAGCCGCCAGCCACCCGCGCCCATCGCCGTGCGCACCACCATCTCCTGGCCGCGATCGCTCGTGCGCGCGAGCACCAGCGCCGCCGTGTTCGCCGACGCGATCACCAGCAGCAGCGCCACAGCCACCAGCAGCAGCAGGATCGGGCCGCGCACGCTGCCGAGCAGGTACGTGTGCACCGGCACGACGTGCGCGTCCTTCGTCTTGTCCCACGCCACCGGATAGCGAAACCGCATGCCAAGGTCACGCGCGATGCGCTGCGCGTCCGCGTTCAGGCGCGCAGCCGGCAGCCCGGCCGGCGTGCGACCGACCAGCACGAGGTAGCCGTTCGTGTACTGCGGCGACGCGGGGTCGAGCTGCAAGGGACGCCAGGCACGGTAGTCGGGCGTCGGGAAATAGAACCCGGACGGCATCACGCCCACGATCGTCACCGGCGCGCCGCCCAGGAGGATCCGGCGCCCGATCACGTTCGGGTCGCCACCCAGGTCGTCCTGCCACATCCCGTGGCTGATGACGATCACGGGCGGCGCGTGCGGCCGGTCGTCGTCGGCCGTGAACCCCGGGCCGAGTGCGGGCCGCACGCCGAGCACGTCGAAGAGCGATGGCGTGGTCACGACGAACCGGAGGTCCTGCGCGCCGGTGGTCGCGCGCGGGTCGGCGATATACGCGTCGTCGCTGGTGGAGAAGGCGGCCAGGTCGGAGAACACGCCCTTTCGCTCGCGCAGGAAGTCGTATTCGTCGCCGCGCCAGTCGTAGTCGCGCCAGAACACGTGGATGTGGTCCTCATTCGCGTACGGCAGCGCGCGGAGGATGACCGCGTTGGCCACGCTCGAGAGCGCAACCGTGGCGCCGATGCCCAGCCCCACCGTGAGCACGGCAATGGCCGTGAAGCCCGGGTGGCGACGCATCTGCCGGAGTGCGTAGCGCACGTCGGCGAGCAAGTCGTCCAGCACCTGCACGCCCCAGCCGCCGCGCGCGGTCTCGCGCTGCCGCGCACCGTCGCCGCCCATGCGGCGTGCGGCCTCGCGCTCAGCGGCATCGGCCGAGGCGCCGGCCGCGCGGAGGTGGGCCACTTCCATCGCGCGGTGGTGGGCGAGTTCGTCGCCGAGGTCGCGGTCGGCGTCCCCGCGTCGGAACACCGCGCGCAGGCGGAAGGTGAGGTCGGAGAGGAGTCGCCACATGGGCCGCGTCACTCCGGGGCGAGGATGAGGGCCACGCCGCGCGAAAGGCGTCGCCAGTTGGCCGTCTCCTCCGCCAGGCGTCGGGCGCCGGCGGCGGTGAGCGTGTAGTAGCGGGCGCGCTGGCCGTTGTCCGTGGTGCGCCACGCCGACCGGATCCACCCCTCGCGCGTGAGGCGGTGGAGCGAGGCGTAGAGCGCGCCGGGCTGGATGCGGAGGTTCTCTTTCGAGCGTTGTTCGATGTGGCGGCCGATGCCCCAGCCGTGCATGGGCTCGATGGCGAGCAGCCGCAGGATCAGCATGTCGGCAGTGCCGCGAATGATGTCGGTGGATCCCGTGCCCATCGTGCCCCCGGTTCGCAAGACCTCTCAGTTACTGAGAGCAATACTGCCGATCAGACACCCGGGCCGCGGGAATGGTTGTGCCGCAGGCCTGGCGCGGCGCGCTCCGCGCCGACTGTCCCGCGGCGCGTCCGTCGCCCACATTGCGGTCATGACACCAATCCCGATGCGCGCTGTCGTGGTTCGAGAGGCCGGTGGACCCGAGGTGCTCGCGCTCGGCGCCCGCCCCCGCCCCGAGCCCGGCCCCGGCGAGGTGCTCATCAAGGTGGCGGCGGCCGGCGTGAACCGGCCCGACATCCTCCAGCGAAAGGGCGCGTACCCACCTCCGCCGGGCGTGACCGATATCCCCGGCCTGGAGGTGGCCGGTACCATCGCCGGGGTCGGCCCGGGCACTACCATATGGAAGGTGGGCGACCCGGTATGCGCCCTCGTCGCGGGTGGGGGCTACGCGGAGTACTGCGTGGCGCCCGACGTGCAATGCCTGCCGGTCCCGCGCGGGCTGTCCATGGTCGAGGCCGCGTCGCTGCCCGAGACGTATTTCACGGTGTGGAGCAACGTATTCGATCGCGGCCGGCTGGCGGCGAACGAGGTGTTCCTCGTGCAGGGCGGTTCGAGCGGCATCGGCGTGGCGGCGATCCAGATGGCGCGTGCGATGGGTGCGCGGGTTTTCGCGACGGCCGGCACCGATGCCAAGTGTGCGGCGTGCGTGGCGCTGGGCGCCGAGATGGCGATCAACTACCGCACGTCCGATTTCGTCGAGGTGGTGAAGGCGGCCACGGACGGGCGTGGCGCGGACGTGATCCTCGACATGGTGGGCGGTTCGTACGTGCCGCGCGAGTTGTCGTTGCTGGCAGACGACGGTCGCCTCGTGTTCATCGCCACGCTGGGTGGCGCCAAGGGCGAGTTCAACATCCGCGAGGTGATGGCCAAGCGGCTGGTGATCACTGGCTCGACGCTCCGGGCCCGTCCCGCGGCGTTCAAGGGTGCGATCGCGCGTCACCTTCGCGGGACGATCTGGCCGTTGCTGGAGTCGGCGACGATCAAGCCGGTCGTGTACCGGACATTTCCGCTCGCGGACGCCGCGGCCGCGCACGCCGAACTCGAGTCAGGCCATCAGGTCGGCAAGATCGTCCTCGCATGTGACGGCTGAGCGACCAGCCACCATCGCGCGCGCCGGTGGCTGGTCGCACCTGCCGGCGTCGCATGGTTACGGCATGATGACCGGATCACCACGGTACGCCACCGTCTTCGTTCCGATCACCTTGAGGGCCGCCCAGATCGCGACGCCCATCGCGATCCAGAGCGCGGCGCTCAGTGCGCCGAGCCCGGTCGGTGTCCGGAGCACGCGCATGGCGATGTCCGCGACGCCCAGTTTCCCAACAAAGCCGGCGACCTGCATGACGCCGAGGAACGCCACGAACGTGTACAGGAGATAGCGAAAGCCCTCGCCAGGGGGCAGAGCAATCTGCACGGCAAGCAGCACCAGCCCGAGCCCCGCCATGGCCACGCATGCGCCGGCGCCCGCCATGCCCGCCAGCCCGGCAGGGAGACTCAACGGCGGTTGGCGCATGGCCAGCATGACGATGGCGCCAGCGGGAAGCGTCAGGAGGAACACGGTCAACGCGCGGGCCGACGCGTGGTCCCCTGGCGTTACCGGGAGCGACGCGAAGTAGCGCAGTGAGCCGTCGGCCTTTTCGCGCGCCATGAGCAGGGCTGGGGCCATCGGGAGGACGCCGGCGCCGCCAAGAAACCACGGCAGCATGCTGTCCACGGTCACTGGATGCTGCACGGCGTAGAGTGCCGCCAACGCGCAACTGGTGACGACCAGGGTCACGGCCGTGCGGCGCAGGCGCAGCAGGTGCAGGCGGAACAACGCAGCGACGGCCCGGTTCATGAGGCACGCTCCGGCAGGGACGCGAAGAGCAATTGCTGTGCGAGCTCACGGGCCGCCCCGCGCCCACTCGCGGAAGGAATCGCGTGCATCGCCAGGCTGCCGTTGCGCAACGTGACGAGCGCCGTTGCTCCGAGATCGTCCAGGTCTTCAAGAATGTGCGTTGCGAACAGGATCGTCAGTTCGGGACGCGCGGCCAGCTCGGTGGACAGGAGGCGCAGCAGTTCCGCGCGCGCGACAGGGTCCAGACCGGCCGTCGGCTCGTCGAGCAGCAGCACGGTGGCGTGCTGTGCCACGGCGGAGCACAGGGCGGCCTTCATGCTGTTCCCCCGCGAGAGGTTGCCGAGCGGCACATCGAGCGGAAGGCTGAGCGCCCGCGCCGTCTCCAGCGCCGCCCGGGCCTCCCATTGCGGGAAGAAGTGTGCCTGGAGCGTGAAATGCTGCGCGGCGGTGAGCCACGGACAGCAGAGCAGGCGCTCCCCGACGTACGCCACCGTCGCGCGCACCGCGACCAGGTCGCCGGGAATGGCGAGCACGCCAATGTGCGCCGTCCCCGCGTCGGGCGTGAGTTGCCCGGCGAGCGCACTGAGCAGCGTGCTCTTCCCCGCGCCGTTGGCGCCCACGACCGCGCATCGCTCGCCCCGGGCGACGGCGAACGTGGCGGGACCGAGCGTGAACCTGGGGTACCGGACCACAACGCCATCCACGCGAATGGCGGTGTCCTGAGGCGGATGCGGCATGGCAGCAGCGTGCGACATCGGGAATGGTGGGTTCAGGAAGTGAACTGCAGGACCGGCATGAGGACCAGCAGGACGGCCGGCACACCGATCGCCAACACCATGCACCAGCGCCGGAACCCGACGCCGACATGCCGCCGAAGCAGCAGCCACATCAGGCCAGGCCACGCAAGGGTGAATATGTTGGCACTGTGGGAGAGCAGCGCAAGCGCGGTCGAGCCAGGCTGCCAGATCAGGTCAATGCCGAGTGGCACGTACATGTCGCCGGGCGTCGTCGCGCCTCGTGCGAACGCCGCGGCGGCGAAGCACAAGGTCGGCATGGCCAGCACGGGTTCCGCCGCCCACGCGGCCGCGATGCACGTCCGGTACGGTATGGGGTGGTCGAACGTCCCCATGATGGCCCAGACAATCGCCGCAAGCGATGCACCTTTTATTGCGACCGTGACTGGCGCGGCCACGCTGGCCAGTCGATACAACGAAAGGGCGGCGTCCAGCGCCGGTGCGCTCGCGGCCCGCTGCACGTGCTGGATCGCCCACACGCAGGCGATCGCACTCAACGAAGTCGCGAGCATCGCGCCGAGAAATGCCGGAAGTGCGCCGATGGGCC
>CAZKYG010000029.1:0-7922 GCA_964556915.1 uncultured Gemmatimonas sp. | reverse complement strand
ACGCACGGCCCGGCGGACACCCGCCCAGGGCGCGGCGCGATCGGTCAGGGCGGCAGCGGCACGGCGAGCAGCACGGGTCGCGTGAGCACCCGGCCGGGGAGCACCGCGCCGTCGTCGCCGTGCTTGTCCCACTGGCTGTTGGCGACGTAGACGAACTCGCCGCGCGCGACCGTCCCGATCGTCGGCTCGTCCGCGACGTCCGGACGCTGGTCGAGCACCTCGGCGCGCGTGAACGCCGTGCCCGCGGCGTCGAGCGTGAAGCGCATCACGCGCGCGGGCGCGACGCCGTTCTGCACGGCGACGATCGCGCCGCGGTCCCATGCGATGCCGTCGCACCCGAGCGACGTGGATCCGGGCGCGTCGGCCACGCGCGTCACCGCGCCCGAGACGAGGTCCACGCGCAGCACTCCGTGCGACCAGTCGGCGACGTACACCGCCGCCCCGTCGGGCGTGGGCGCAATGCCCTGCAGCGACCGGAACAGGACGTGACGGATGGGCGCCAGCGCCGTCGCGCCCGGCGCCAGTCGATAGAGCACGGGGTCGCGCGAGTCGGTCACGAACACGTCGCCGCGCGGGCCGATCGCGAGGTCGCCGGGCACGTGGCCATTCGGCGACGGCGCGAGGTCGAAGCGCCGGAGAATGGCGCCGTCGGCGATGCGCACTTCGAGCAGCGCCGCGTTGGCGGAATCCGCCGGCTGGAATCCCTCAATCTGGGGATTGCCGGCGGTGGTGGCCCACACCAGGCCGGGCGGGGCGTCCGCGCGCACGCCCAGGATGGCGCCCACGCCGGGCGTGCCGCGCGGCAGCAATTCGCGGACGCGGGCGCGGCCCTGGGCAGCCGCCTCGTCGCCGGCGGGCGGCGCCACGCGCACCTCGGCGATCGTGCGATGCCGCACGCTCGCCACGTAGAACGTCCCGGCGGCGCCGGCGGCGTCCACCCCTTCCGGCCAGAACACCGTGTCGCCAAATGTCGCGCGCACCGCGTCGCGGCCGCGAGGCGCGCGGTTCGCATCGTGGAGCGCGGCGAGCGGCGCGAGGAACCGCGCGCCCGCGTAGGCGTTGAGCGCCGGCTCGTGCGCCAGGTCCCGCCCGAGGCCGAGCGCGGCGTAGTCGCGAAGGGCGCGCACGAGCGTGGCCGTGTCGGCGGCACGCGCCGCCAGGGCCGCGACGCCCCACACGTAGGCCTCCTGCGTTGGCCATGCGGCCGCGGCGTGCGCCACCTCCGCGCGGGCGCCGGCGGTGTCGTGCCGCTGCATCGCCGCCACCGCGCGCTGCCACGCCGCACGAGCCACAGCCGCCGAATCGACGTACGCGTTCCCCGTCGGCGACTGGGCGCGCACCGGTGCACCCGCCACCAGGCATCCCAGCGCAACGAACGCCGCCGCCGCCGCGTGACGCGCCACGCGGCGCGCCACGCCACGCGCGGCGCCGTGTATCGACGATCCGCGGGCGATTCGCATGCGCCAACGGTCGCACGTCGCGCGGGAACGTTGCGTCCCGCGCGGGATGAGCCGCGCGCCCACGGGCCGAGCCGTTGCCGCGTTCGCTCCGCGGCCCGGAATCGCCGCCGGGTTTGCCGTCCGGGCCCCTGCCTACTCCTGTCGCAGCGCCGCGAGCGGGTCCGTGGCGGCCGCGCGTCGCGCCGGCGCCCACGTGGCGAGCATCGCCGTGGCGAGCAGCACGAGCGGGACGGTCACGAACGTGGCGACGTCGTTCTGGCCGCCGCCGTACAGGACACTGGCCAGCGCGCGCGACGCGCCGAACGCCGCCACCAGGCCGATCGCCGCGCCGATCGTGACGAGTCGCAGGCCCTGCTTCATGACGAGACCCACGACGTCCGACGCCGCGGCGCCGATCGCCATGCGGATGCCGATCTCACGCGTGCGCTGTGCCACCGAGTACGCCATCACGCCATACACGCCGATCGCCGCGAGCACGAGGCCGAGCATCCCGAACACGCCGAGCACGACGCCCGAGAGCCGCGCCGGCAACAGCGCGAACCCGAGGAACTGGTCCATCGTCTTCACGTTCGCGAGCGGCAACGTGGGGTCGAGTGCCGCCACATCCTGCCGGAGCGCCGGCATGAGCGTTTCCGGCGGCACCGTCGTGCGGATCACGACGCTCAACCCCGCGTCGAACCGCTGGGCCTGCGCGAAGTACATGAAGGGCGTAGGCGGCTCGCCAAGGCGGAAGTACTTGCCGGTCGGCACCACGCCGACGATCGCGTACTCCTTGCCGCCGACGCGAATGGTCGTGCTGAGGGCGTCGTGCCCACCGAGGTACTTCCGTACGAACTCCTGGTTGACCACCATCACCCGCTGCGACGCGCTGTCGTCGCTCACCTGGAAGGCGCGGCCCGCGGTGACGGGAATTCCCATGGCCGGGAAATAGCCGGGATCCACGATCCCGTACTGCACGCCCATGTTCTCGTTGGGGCCGGGCGTGTAGCCGGGGATCTCCGGCGCCGTGTCGCTCTCGTTGGCCGAGAGCGGCAGCCACTGCGCGTAGCCGACCGCCTGCACGCCGGGGTGCGACGTCAGCCGCGCCGTGAGGTCGCGGTAGAATGCCTCGGCGCGGGCGCGGGTGTAGCCCTGCATGCCGGGGTCCATGTCCGCCACGAGCAGGTTCGCGCTGTTGAACCCCTTGTCGGCCGCGGATGCCGCCTTGAGGTTGCGCAGGAAGAGCCCGGCGCTCACGAGCAGCACGATCGAGAGCGCCATCTGCGCCACGATGAGGCCGTTGCGCACGCGCGACCGCGACTCGCCCGCGGGCGCCTCACCCTTGAGCGCCGGCACGAGCGACGGGTTCGTGGCCTGCAGCGCCGGCGCGATGCCGAAGAGCAAGGCCGCCACCACCGACACGACCACCGTGAACGCGAGCACGGTCGGCGAAAGCGTCAGCCCCGCGCTGAAGTCGAAGTCGATCGGAAGCGTGATGCGATTGGCCACGGTGATCGCCCACTGGGCGATGCCGAGCCCCACCAGCGCCGACACGGCCGCGAACGCCAGGCTCTCGATGAGCAGCTGGCGGATCAGCGACCGGCGCGTGGCGCCGATGCTGAGCCGCACCGCCATCTCGCGCGCGCGGTCGCGCGCGCGGGCCAGGAACAGGTTGGCGACGTTGAGGCACGCGACCAGCAGCAGGATCGCCACCACCGCCATCACCGCCGCCGACAGCCCGACCTCAGCGCCCTTGATCATCGGATGGATGCCCGCCTCCGACTGCGGGATCACGCTGATCCCCGACTGCTTGTAGTCGTCCGGGTGCTCGGCGCGCAGCTGCGTGACCAGGGCGTCCATGCGGCCCCGCGCCTGCTCCACGGTTACGCCCGGCTTGAGGCGCGCAATGACGCTGAACGAATTGTTGCCGCGCGCCGTCCACTGGAAGCCAGACCCCGGTCGCGCCTCCTCGAGCTGCGTGAGCGGCACCCAGAGCGCCGGCGTGATGATCGGCATGATGCCCTTGAAGTCCCGCGGCGCCACGCCGACGATCTCGTAGTCGCCGCCGTTCACCACGGCATGCTTGCCGATGATGTTCTCGTCGCCGCCGAACAGCGTCTGCCATGACGACCAGCTCAGCACCGTCACGCGGTGCGCGAGGCGCCCCGTATCCTCGGCGGGGACGAAGAAGCGCCCTTTCGCCGGCACGACACCAAGCGTGGAGAAGAAGTTCGCCGACGCAAGCGAGCCCATCACGCGGTGCGGAGTACCCGTCGCCGAGATGTTCAGCGGCGTGAAGGCCCAGAGGGCCACGCCGCTGTACGCGTCCGCGGTGCGATCGTGCAGGTCGTTGTAGTGCGGAATCGAGCTGGACCCGTAGTTGATGCCGCCAGGCCAGCTGCGGTAGAGCTGGACGATCTGTTGCGGGTCACGCACTCCGGGGAGCGGACGCAGCAGCAGCGCGTCGAGCGCCGAGAACACGGCGGTGTTGAGCCCGATGGCGAGGGCCAGCGTCGCCACGACGATCGTCGTGAACAGCGGGCTCTTCGTGAGCTGCCGGCGGGCGACGCGGAAGTCGTGCGCGAGAGTGGACATTCGGGTTGTGTGCGGGTGGGGTGGCCGGTCCGGTCTTCCATATGAAGAACGGGGGCCGCCCCCGCCCGGGTTTCAGCCCGCGCGCGGCCGCCGGGTGCTCGGGTAGTCCACGATGTGCTCCCATTCGCTGGCGTCGGAGCGCGCCACCACCGCCACCACCGGCTCCGTGTCGCTCAGGTTGAGGACCTCGTGCGGCACGCCCGGCTCGATATAGATGAAGTCCCCGGGCCCGTTCTCGACGCTCTTCGACAGCCCGTCCCCGTACTCGTGCCGCACGCGCCCGGCGAGGATGTAGAGCATCACCTCGAAGTCCACGTGGATGTGTGCGTACGCACACGCGCCCGGCGGCACCGTCGCGACGTTCATCGACAGCCTCTTCGCGGTCGTGTTGCGCGCCGCGATCCCCGTCCGGTACCGGATGCCGTTCCACGCCCGCGTGTTGTCGCCCTGCCGCAGCGTGAAGATCCCGCCAAGGTCCTCCACTTCCGGTGTGCCCACGACGCCGCCTCCTCCGAACGGGTGATCCGACTATACGGTCTGCAGGTACCGATGCACCATGCCGATGGCGGCCGATCCCTCGCCCACCGCCGACGCGACGCGCTTGGTGGAGCCGTGCCGTACATCGCCCGCCGCGAACACGCCGGGCACGCTCGTCTCGAGCAGGAACGGGTCACGCGGCAGGGTCCACCCCCGGGGCCGGCGGCCGTCGCGCAGGAGGTCGGGCCCCGTGACGACGTACCCCTGCTCGTCGAGCTCGACGACGCCGGCGACGGCCTCGGTGCGCGGCGCCGTCCCGATGAAGATGAACATGTGCTCCGCGGCCAGGCGCTCGGGTGGCTTGCCGTCCGCCTCCACCGTCACCGACTCGAGGTGCCCGGTGCCGGCGGCGCCGGTCACCCGCGTGCGCGTGCGCACCTCCACGTTCGGCGTGTCGGCGATGCGCGAGACGAGGTACTGCGACATGGATGCGGCGAGCGAGTCGCCCCGCACGATCATCGTCACGCGCCGCGCGTAGCGCGCGAACAGCATCGTCGCCTGGCCGGCCGAGTTGGCGCCGCCAACGACCAGCACGTCGCGGTCGCGGCAGGCGGCGGCCTCGCTCAGCGCGGCGCCATAGTACACGCCCGCTCCGGTGAACGCGTCGATCCCGGGCACGTCGAGGCGCCGCACATGCATGCCCGACGCGATGAGCAGTGCGTAGCACGTGATCTCCGCGCCGGTGTCGAGGGTGACCACGTGGTAGGGCGGCGCGTGCCGGATCGCGGTGACGCCGGCCGGCGTCAACAACTCCGCGCCAAAGCGCCGCGCCTGCGCCGCCGCGCGGCGCGCGAGGTCGGCGCCGCCGATCCCCGCCGGGAATCCGAGGTAGTTCTCGATCGATGAACTCGTCCCGGCCTGCCCGCCCGGCACGTCGCCCTCGACGAGCAGCGTGCGCAGCCCCTCCGAGGCGCCGTACACGGCGGCCGCCAGGCCGCTCGGCCCGCCACCGATGATCACGATGTCGTAGAACGGCTTCGCGGCCGCGGTCGTCAGGCCGATGCGCTCCCCCAGCGCCCGCGTGGACGGCTCCACCATCGTCGTGCCGTCGGGAAAGAACACGACGGGCAGCCGCCGTAGCCCGGGGCTCGCCGCTTCCGCGAGCGCGCGGAGCGAGGCGTCCGCATCCACATCCACCCACTGGTACGGCACCTGATGACGCGAGAGGAAGTCGCGCACCGTGTGCGACGACGGCGACCATGCCGTGCCGGCCACGCGGATGCCCGCGAACGGCGGCACGTACGACGCCGACCAGTCCGCCAGCAGCTCGCTGAGCACGGGGTACAGGCGCTCCTCCGGCGGGTCCCACGGCTTCATGAGGTAGTGATCGAGGCCGACGGTGTTGATGCCTGCGATCGCCGCCTCCGTGTCGGCATACGCCGTGAGCAGGACCTTCCGCGCCGACGGATACACGTCGCGCGCCCGGGCGAGGAACTGCGTGCCGCTCATGCGCGGCATGCGCTCATCCACGAGGAACAGCGCGACCGGCTCGTGGCGCGCGTGCAGCTGGCGCACCGTCTCGAGCGCCTCGTCGCCGGACGCCGCCTTCACCACCCGGTAGTCCTGCCGGTACTGGCGGCGCAGGTCGCGCTCCACGGCGTTCAGCACCTCGGCATCGTCGTCGACCGTGAGGATCACCGGCTTGGCCACGGCAGCGCGCTCCGCAAGAAGGGACCACCGCACGTTCGCGCGGCCCCGAAGGTTGGGTCGTGCGCCGGGGCGCCGCAACCGCCCGGTGGGGGCCCCGCTATATTCGCCGCATGCACCCCCGCATGGCCGAGCTCGACGACTACATCGGGCAGCAACGCGCGCTGCTCACCGCCGCCGTGGCGCAGATCGCGGTGCACCGTCATGGCGACTCGCCCGGCGAGGGCCGATGGTCGGTCGTGAACGTCCTCGAGCACGTCGCGATCGTCGAGGCGCGGATCGGCAAGGGACTGGGCCAGTGGATCGCCGAAGAACGCGCCCACGGGCTCGCGCGCGAGACGGACACGTCGCCGATCCTGCCGCTGATCCGGCCGGAACGGTTCGTGGATCGCTCGCGACCGATCAAGACGACGGCCGCCGGCGAGCCGAGCGGCATGATCACCGTGGACGAGGCCATGCACCGGCTCGCGAGCGCGCGCGCCGCGGTGAAGGCGGCGATGGTGGACGGCGACGGGTACGCGCTCGCCACGGCCCACCGGCCGCACCCCGCGCTGGGCCCGCTCAACCTCTACGAATGGATCGCGTTCGTGGGCGGGCACATGCAGCGCCACGCGATGCAGGTTCGCGAGATCGGCCTCGCGCTCGAAGCCGCCGGCGGGCGGTGACGCCCCCGCCGCCGGCCGTCGGCGCCGATCCGGCGCTCGTCGAACGCCTCGCCGCCCACCGTACGGTGGGCGCGGCGCCGCGCCCGGAGCTCGAGTGGCTCGCGACGCACGGCACCGTGCAGCACTTCGCGCTGGGCGACGTGCTCGCGCGCGCGGGCGAGCCCATCACGCTCGGCATGATCATCATGTTCAGCGGGCGCGGGTCGCACCACCAGCAACACGGCGGCGCGTGGCGCAAGGTCATGGAGTGGCGCGGCGGCGACGTGACGGGGATGCTGCCCTACTCGCGCATGACCGTCGCACCCGGCAACTCGTTCGTCGAGGAGCCGGTCGAGGCCCTGGTGATCGCGCGCGAGCTGATCCCGCAGCTGCCCGTCGCGTGCCCCGCCGTCACGGCGGCGCTGGTGCACGCCATGCTCGACCGGGCCCGCACGTTCAAGGCGAGCGACTCGCAGGCCGAGAAGATGGCGTCGCTGGGCAAGCTCGCCGCCGGCCTCGCCCACGAGTTGAACAACCCCGCGGCCGCGGCGGCACGGAGCGCGGCGCTGCTCGCCGCGGCGGCCGCCGAGTCGGACAGTGCGTCGCGGGCCCTGGGCGCGGCCGGCCTGACCCCGGCCGAGGCCGCCATGCTGGACGCGCTCCACCAAGAGTGCGCCGAACAACCGCTGGCGGGCGTGATGAGCCCGCTCGAGCGCGCCGATCGGGTCGAGGACATCTCGGACTGGTTGCAGGCGCACGACGGCAATGACGCGTTCTCCACCGCGCTCGCGGACACGCGCGTCACGACGGCATCGCTCGACCGCCTGGCCGACGCCCTGTCGGGCGACAAGCTCGAGGCGGCGCTCCGCTGGCTCGCGGCGGGCTGCACGATGCGCGCGCTGGTGCACGACATCGGCCGGGCCGTCTCGCGCGTGCACGACCTCGTCACCGCGGTCAAGGGCTTCTCGTACATGGACCTCGCGACCGCGCCCGAACCGGTGGACCTGCGGCGCGGCATCGCCGACACGCTCGCCGTGCTCGGCGCCAAGGCGCGCGCCCG
>CAZKYG010000028.1:0-16593 GCA_964556915.1 uncultured Gemmatimonas sp. | reverse complement strand
CGCGCGATCTCCTCGGGCGGATCCTCGAAACCACCGTGGACGGCGTCCGGTGCCGCGCGCGCATCGTGGAGACCGAGGCCTACCTCGGCGAGCACGATGCGGCGTGCCACGCGGCCGCGGGCCGCACGGCACGCACGGACGTGCTGTATGGCGCGCCGGGCGTCGCGTACGTCTACTTCGTGTACGGGATGCACTGGTGTGCGAACGCCGTCACGCGGCGCGAGGGGCTCCCGAGCGCGGTGCTGATCCGCGCGGCGGAACCCGTCGAAGGCATCGCGGCCATGCGCTCGCGGCGGGGCGCTGCCGTGCGCGACCGCGACCTCACGAGCGGCCCGGGGAGACTGTGCGCGGCGATGGGCATCACCGGTCGCGCGCACCATGGCCGACCGCTCTGGCGCGGCGGCATCCGGATCCTCGAAGGCATGCCGGTACGCCGCCGCGATATCCTCGTCACGCCGCGGATCGGCGTGAACGTGGCGGCCGACTGGCCGATGCGGTTCCTGGTGCGCGGGAATCCGTGGGTGTCGGCGCGCGCGCAGACGGCGCGGTTCCTCGCCGGTACCCGCTACGGATGAGGGAAAACGACGCGGGGCGCGGCGTATGCCGCGCCCCGCGTGCGATCGGGGAGAGCCGCCCGACGGTCTACCAGCGTTCCTGCGTCGCCGGGCCGAAGCTGTAGCGGAAGCCGAGTTTCCAGACGTTCGTGAAGCCGTCGCCGTTCACCATCCAGCTCTGCGTTCCCTTGGTGGGCATGACCGTGTACTGCGCAAACGGCGCCCACTGCTTCCAGGCGAACATCATGCCGAACTCGGCGAAGAGCTTGCCCTGTGCCCGCCCATCGTCCACGCGGGCCGTGACGGAGTCGCGCGCGGCGGGACTCGCGTAGGAACTGCCCTCGGGCGTCGCCTGGCGGATGAAGTTGAACGCGTAACCGGCGCCGAACCACGGGTGGAAGAACTTGTACTGCGGCAGGAAGACCATCGCCGACGCGCCGACGCGGCGCATGTCCTGGATGTCCACCCGTCGCGGGGCGGAGGTCGGATAGTCGGGGATCGTGCTGACCGCGTTGAAGTAGGACTGTTCGGCGAAGACGTTCAGCGCGAACTCGGTGCGCGTGATCATCCACTCGATGCCCATCGTGGGCGCCGTGGTGCGCGCGATCGTGGTCGGGAACGATGTCTGGCCGCCGTAGACGCCCCAGTACCACGAGTTGGGGCGCACGTCCCAGTCAGCCGCGCCCTGTGCCGCGGCCGGGGCCGCGGCGACCGTCGTGGCCGTGAGAGCCGCCAGTACCGCATTGCTGAACCGGGACGATCGCATGTGATGCACCTCAAACCGAGGAGAGGAAGCCCTGGGGTAACGTACGATACGCACGGCCGGGTCGGCCCTGCGGCCGCCCGGCTGCTCAACAATCGGACGACGGGAGCCGGAAGGTCGTCACGCCAGAACCGGGGCGCAACGCCGGGGATCGTGCCCGCGGCCCCTCCCGGACGGCCCCGCCGCCTACTTGACGATACCCACCCTGGCGGCGACCTGCCGGATGCTCCGGACGGCGAAATCGAGGTCGTCGCGGGTGTGCGAGGCGGACACCTGGCAGCGGAGGCGTGCAGTGCCGTGCGGGACCACGGGGAACCCGAAGCCCGTGATGAAGATCCCGGCGTCCAGGAGCATCTCGCTCATCCGGATGGCGTCGGCGGTTTCACCCACGATGATGGGCACGATCGGCGTCTCGCCGTCGAGCGGCTTGAGCCCGGCCTCGCGGAGCGCGCCACGGAACCAGGCCGCGTTCTCACGCAGTGTGCGGACGCGTTCCGGGTGCGCTTCCACGAACTGCACCGCCGCGAGCGCGCTCGCCGCGACGGTGGGGGGCAAGGCGTTGGAGAAGAGCTGCGGGCGCGACCGTTGTGTGAGGATGTCACAGAGCGCCGCTGGCCCGGCAACGAATCCGCCGGCAGCGCCGCCCAATGCCTTCCCGAGCGTGGACGTGATCACGTCCACCTCGCCCACGACGCCGAAATGCTCGGCGGTGCCACGCCCCGTCGCGCCGAGCACGCCGGTGGCGTGCGAGTCGTCCACGACGAGCACCGCGTCGTGATCCCGGGCGATCTGGAGCAGCTGCGGCAGCTTTGCGATGGCGCCTTCCATCGAGAAGATGCCGTCGGTCCAGACCATGCGGCGTCGCGCGGACCGGGCACCCTTCAGCTTCTCGACGAGGTCGTCCATGTCGCCGTGCTTGTAGACGGCGGTGGTGCACCTGGTGATCGCCTTCGCGAGGCGCATCGAATCGATGATCGACGCGTGGTTCAGGGCGTCGCTCGCGACGAAGTCTCCCTCTTCCACCACCGTGGCCGTCAGCCCCTCGTTGGCGTTCCACGCCGACACGAAGGACATCGCGGCGTCCGTCCCGACGAACCGCGCCAGCGCCTGCTCGAGGTCTCGGTGGATCGTGAAGGTGCCGCAGATGAAGCGGACGCTCCCGGTGCCCGCGCCAAACCGGTCGAGCGCCTGCTTGCCGGCGTTGATGACGTCCGGTTCCGCGCACAGCCCCAGGTAGTTGTTCGACGACAGGATGAGGATCTCGCCGCGGCCTTCCATGACGGCGCGGGCCGCCTGCGGCGAGTCGAGGTGGTTGAGCGTCTTGTAGACCCGATCCGCCTTCAGCGTGGCGATCTGGGCCTCGAGGGTGGCGCGGAACCCGGCATTGAGGGACATGGCGACAGAAGGCAGATGGCAGGAGGCAGACGTCAGATGGCGGATGGCAGACGGCAGGGGCGGATGGCAGGGGGCAGCTTCTGCTATCCGCTATCTGCCACCTGCCATCTCAAACACAACCTTCCCGGCTTCGCCCGACTTGATCGCTGCGATCGCCTCGGCGTGCTGCTCGAGCGGGAAGCGGTGCGTGATCACCGGACGCGGGTCGAACTGGCCGCTGCGGAGGAACTGCGTCATCTGGATCCACGTGTCGTACATGCGCCGGCCCACCACGCCGTAGACCGTGATGCCCTTGAAGATGATCTCGGTGGCGAGCTCGATCTCCATGGCTTTCGACGGAATGCCGAGCATCTGCACCCGCCCGCCGACGCGCACGAGCCCGAAGGCCTGGTGCACGGCGGCCGGCACGCCGCTCATCTCGAGCACGACATCAACGCCCAGGCCGTCCGTGGCGGCGCGCACCGCCGCCTCGGCGTCCTGCGGGTGCACCGCGTCGTGCGCGCCCATCGCGCGCGCCAGCTCGAGACGGCGCGGATTCACGTCGCTCGCGACGATACGCGACGCGCCCGCCGTCCGGCAGATGCCGACGGCGAAGATCCCGATCGGCCCGCAACCGGTGACGAGGACCGTGGCGCCGGGAAGGTTCGTGCCGTGCAGGGCGGTGTGGAACGCGTTCCCCATCGGGTCGTGAATGCCCCCCACCTCGAACGACACGGCGTCGTCCAGGTGCCACACGTTGGTTGCGGGCATCGCGATGTACTCCGCGAAGCAGCCATCGCGGTCCACGCCGATGATCTTCGTGTTGGGGCACACGTGCGAGTTGCCCGTACGGCACAGGTGACAGCGTCCGCAGACGATGTGTCCCTCGGCGGTCACGCGGTCGCCGACCTTGACGTCGGTGACGAACGAACCCACCCTGGCCACCTCGCCGGCGAACTCATGGCCCACGGTGAACGGCGGCCGGCACCGTCCCTGCGCCCAGGCGTCCCAGTCGTGGATGTGCACATCGGTGCCGCACACGCCCGCGTTGCGCACGCGGATGAGGACCTCGTCGTCGCGAATCGCCGGTTCGGGGACGTCCTTGAGGGTGAACCCGGGGCCGGCGGTCGCCTTCGTCAGCGCTTTCACAAAGGTTCCGTGTCTTCTGGTCGTTTGGACGGCTGCCGCACGCGCGGCGCCCCATGAAACGTCGCACCGTGCGCGGGCCCGGGAAAGGCGCGTGTGATGGCGCTCACGTGTCGTGCGTTGCCCGGCCGCTAGCTTCTCATGGCACGCGCCGGCGCTGCGCCGCCAAGCGGTACGTTCACCCACCTCCAGTCCGCGTCATGCCGATTTCCGTTCGTCGCCACCTGCTCGCAACCGCAATCGTGTCCGCGCTCCTCGGCGCTTGCGCCAGCGTACAGCATCCGGCGCCGGAGCCCTCGCTCTACGCGCGCCTCGGCGGATACGAGGCGATCGCCGCCGTGGTGGACGACATCCTCGCGCGCGAACTCAAGGATCCGGTGATCGCGCCGTTCTTCAAGGGGCTCGAGCCCGCCGACCTGCAGCGCATCCGCCAGCACCTCGTGGACCAGCTGTGCGCCGTCGCCAAGGGGCCGTGCTTCTATCCCGGCCGCGACATGAAGACGGTGCACGCCGAGATGGAAATCACCAACGACGTGTGGAACGCCTTCACGGGACACATCGGCGAGACCCTCGCCGCGTTCAGGATCGGCGAGCGCGAGCGCAACGAGCTGGTGATGATCGTCTCGAGCCTCAAGCAAGACATCGTCCACCCGCCATCGCCCTGATCTATCGTCTATCGTCTATCGTCTATCGTCTATCGTCTATCTTCTATCTTCTATCTTCTATCGTCTATCCTACACAATCGTGCCGATCTGGCCGCCGTCCACCTGGATGGCCGTGCCGGTGACGAAACTGGCCCGCTCCGACGCAAGGAAGGCGACCACGGCGGCCATCTCGCGTGGGTCGCCGGAACGACCGATGGGGATCTGCCCCGAGCGCGCGGCGATGAGCTCCTGCACCGGACGCCCCTCGCGCTGCGCCCGCATCTCGGCGAGCTGCGTGGCGCGCGCGGTGTCGAAGTGGCCGGGGAGCACGGTGTTCACGAGCACACCATCGCGCGCGACTTCCGTGGCGAGCGTCTTGGCGAAGCCGAGCAGCCCGGCACGCGCGGTGTTTGACAGGAGCAGGCCGGGCACCGGCTGCTTGGCGGCCATGGATGTGAGGAAGATCATCCGCCCCCACTTCCGCCTGCGCATCGCCGGCACGACCGCGTGCGCCAGCCGGACCGACGACATCAGGTTGAGCGTGAGCGCGGCCTGGTACTGCTCGTCGGTGGTGGACTCGAACACGGTGGACGGCGGGCCGCCGGCATTGGCCACGCAGATGTCCACCGAGCCAAGCGCGTCCATCGCGGCGGCCGCGACCCGCGCGGCCGCATCGGACTGCGTCAGGTCCGCGGGAATCGGCACCGCCCGCACGCCCGTTTCCGTGGCGATCGTCTGGCAGTGCGCCAGCAGCTCGGACTCGCGTCGCGCCACCAGCGCGACGTTCGCGCCTTCCCGCGCGAGCTCTCGCGCGATCGCGAGGCCGAGTCCGCTCGACGCGCCACAGACGAGCGCGTTCTTTCCCTTCAGGCCGAGGTCCATGCGACGTAATCTGCACTGCGACCGTCGCGCGCACGAGGGAAAACGCGCCGTGGTGCGCGGCCCGGCGTGGTGCCCGGCGTCACCGAATGCCGTAACGAATCGCGGGCCGCAGTCGTCGGAAGCATAGCGCGAAGTCCGGCAGGTACTTGCGCGATTTCGGTTCGCGCACAATTCTGTAGCGAGCGGCGGTGCACGTCGCAATGCCGGAACTGCAGGTTCGACGCTGTCGCAACAGACAATTGAACGTCATGCGCGATTGAGAATCACGCGGCGAGGTCGGCCGCGTCACGACGGCGCCGCGGAAACGCGGATCCGAACCCAGCGATCCACCGGGGGATCGCCAGGGCAAACCACTCCTTCACAGGAGCTGCACCATGGCTGCGAAGAAGAAGGCCAAGAAGAAGGCGAAGAAGAAGAAGTAGCCTTCCTGGCGAAGTAGAAAGGGGCACCGGTGCAAACCGGTGCCCCTCTTCTTTTCACATGACGTGTTCGCGCGTCTATGCCCGCCTATGCGACCGCGACGGCGTCCCCGGCGATTTCTGCGCAGGGTACCGGGCCCCACCCGTAGGCCGCGAAACGCGGCTCGGGCTCCCGGCGCTCGCCGCTGGAGATCACGATGCCGATCGGCTCTTCGTCATCGGGCCGCGTGCCCGAAGCTGTCTGCGGAATGGTCTGGCGCTTCTTCATGGTTCTGCCTGCTGGTATTAAAAGGTTGCACCCGATCGATGTATGCCTGACGCACGTTCAGTGCCGCAGCAGTGGGTCCCGTAACTGACGAGTTCACAGAGACTTGGATACGACGCGGCCCGCCTCGAAGGGGCGGGCCGTCGGATTTCGACACGTGCGATTCGTGGCTTTCGTGTCGAACCGTTACATCACGGCTTTCCGGGCGACGAAGGTCTGCGCCGCGCCAGGCTCCGGCACCATGCTGATCTCCCACCCGCGATAGTGCGTGCGGAGCTCCTCCTCGGTGAGCGCGACCTGACCGGCAACTATGGTCTCCACAAGGTGGACACCGCCGTCCGCGGTTGCGCCCTGCAGCAGCTCGATGACCCGCTGCCGTTCGACCGGCGAAAGGTCGGCGAAGGCGGCCGGGGTGCACACCACCGCGGCAACGATGCCGTCGGGGTGCCAGTGGCGGAGGTCAGTGGCGAGGCCGGTGACGCGTGCATTCAGGCCTGCATCGGCCGCGGCCGACAGCACGCGCTCGACGACGTCGGCCTCTGGCTCGATCGCCTTCACCTCGCAGCCGTTGGCGGCCAGGTACAGCGCGGAGCCTTGCACGCGCGCGCCGGACACGACGACAGGGGCACGGAGCGACGCCGGCCCGATGGCGTGCGCGAGCGGCGTATCGGGGCGCAGGCCCCAGTACTCGGGGCGTTTCGGCTCGGATGCGTTGCGCATGCGACGGCGGCGCCAGGTGTCGAACGCGGGAATCTTGAGGCGCCGCGCGATGATCCGGTCCACCTCGGCCGCCAGGAGCACGTCGCGCATGCCGAGCTGGAGCTCGTCCTCGAGAACCTGTTGCGCGAGTTCGGCGATCCCGAGCAGGTGCGTGCGGGAGACCGATTCCTTGTAGGCGTCCACCTCGCGCTCGACGTACGTGTCGTACTCGTGGCGGAGGGATCGCGGGGGGCGTTGCTGGATCATGCGGTCGCGCGTCGTGGGCTGCTCCCGTGGTGGCCCGTCCGAAAGCTAGGAGGGCCGCTCGAGTGGTCAACGCCCGTGCAGAGCCGGCCGGACTCCGGCTGTCGAAGGAGACGACCGACGCGTCGCACGCGTCACCGCGGCGCCCGGCGTGGCACGACGCCCGGTTAGTCGTGCGCTTCGAGGAGGGCGCCCTTCAGGTAGCCGGTCTCGGGCAGGGTCACCAGCTCGGGATGGTCCGCCGGCTGCGCGGTGATGGCGCGCAGGGCGAGGCGTCGCCCGGACTCGGCGGCGGCATCGGCCACCATCTCGAGGAACGCCGCCTTGCCAAGGTGATAGCTGCAGCTCGCGGTGAACAGGATCCCGCCGGGGGCGAGCAGGCGCATCGCATGGAGGTTGAGGTCGCGGTACCCGCGGATGGCGCCGGCCAGCGACGGCTTGTTCTTGGCGAACGCCGGCGGGTCCACGACGATCGTGTCGTAGGGCGCGTCGCCGCGCGCGCGGCGGAGGAACTCGAACGCATCCGACTCGACGAAGGCGATGTTGGTGTATCCGTTCAGGGCGGCGTTCGCGCGGCCGCGTTCGAGTGCGGCGGCGGAACTGTCGACGGCGGTGACCGCGCTTGCCCGCCGCGCGAGGTGCAGCGCGAACGACCCGTGATAGCTGAAGAGGTCGAGTGCGCGCCCGCGGGCGTGCGTGCCGACGAGCACGCGATTCTCGCGCTGGTCGAGAAACGCGCCCGTCTTCTGGCCCGAGTGCGGCGCGGCGGCGTACCGCACGCCGTGTTCGTCCACCTCCACGTGGTCAGGAACGGTGCCGGTCAGCGGCTCGACGCGCCGCTCGAGGCCTTCCCGCGCGCGCACGGACGCATCGTTCCGGGCGAGCATCCCGGCGGCGCCGGTGATCGCGCCGAGTGCGTCAACGATTTCACCGCGGTATGCCTCGACGCCCGCCGAGAGCAGCTGGACAACGAGCCAGCGGTCGTAGCGGTCGACGACGAGCGAGGGGAGTCCGTCGCCCTCGCCATGCACGAGGCGGTAGGCCGTGGCCACGCGGTCGAGGCCGTCGCGCCGGGCGACCGCGGCGGCGATGCGTCGTTGCCACCAGCCGGCATCGATGCGCGCGACGGGATCGGGGTCGAGGAGCCGGAGGGCGATTTCGGACGATGGGCTCCACAAGGCCCAGCCGATCTGCCGGCCGCGTTGTTCCCGTACGGCCACGGCGCCGGCGTCGTGCGCTGGCGGCTCGACGACATCGGACCGGAAGATCCACGCGTGGCCGCGCGCCCAGCGGCGCGCGCCCCGGGTGGAGACGACGGCGACGGCGCTCACGGTGACCGGGGCTTCGCCGGGGCAGGCGCGCGGTGCGCGGCCGAGTCCGGACGCGACCGCACCATGCGGATGGCCGCGAGGTGCTCCGCGTACGTGCGCGTGAACTCATGGTGCCCGTCGGGCGCGGCCACGAAGAAGCGGTAGGGCACGTGCGCCGGATAGAGCACGGCTTCGATGCTGGCGAGTCCGGGCGAGCCGATCGGGCCCGGCGGCAGGCCCGGATACATGTATGTGTTGTACGGCGACTTGACCTTGAGGTCCTTCAGCAGGACACGGCCCGGGCGCCGGCCCAGCGCGTAGTTGATGGTGGGATCCGCCTGCAGCGCCATCCCCACGCGGAGGCGGTTGAGGTAGACGGCCGCGACGATGGGCCGCTCCTCCGGACGCACGACCTCCCGCTCGACGATGGACGCGAGCGTGATGACGTCGTGACGGGACAGCTTGATGCGCGGGAGCACCGTGTCCCACGCCGGCTTCCACGCCTGCTCGAACGCGGCGACCATGGTGCGCACGGCCTCGTGTGCGGACGACTGGTCGGGGAAGCTGTATGTGGCGGGAAAGAGGTATCCTTCGAGCGTCGGCGAGGGGTCGCCGAGGCGATGGAGCAGCGCGGTGTCGCGGGCGGCGGCGACAACCGAGTCTGGCGGGAGGTCGAGCGCGTCGCCCACGGCCGAGGCGATTTCGGAGAGCATCCAGCCCTCGGGGATCGTCACGGAGTGGACGACCCCCTTGGCGAGGCGGAGGAGGTCGAGCGTCTGCTCCCACGCATACGACGTGCGCAGGACATACGTGCCCCAGCGCAGCGTGGTATCGTGCCCCCGGACGTGCGCGTAGGCGGAAAAGAGGCGCGGAAAGTGGATGACGCCGTGGGCCGCGAGCGAATCGGCCGCCTCGCGAAAGGTGGCGCCCTTGCGCACGAACACGCGCACTTCGTCGCCGCGCGTGAGGTTGCCTGGCAGCCCGATGATCCACCATGCGGCGCCGGTGAGGGCCGCGAGCGCGGCGATGGCGGTCCAGCGGATCGCGCGGGGCACGCGGGGCACGCGGCGCCGGGCGGTCACGGGCGGCGGGCCTCGGCCTCGAGCGCGAACTGAAGCAGCACGGTGGCGGCGATGGCATCGACGTCGCCCTTGCGTCCGCGCGTGGAGCCGCCCATCTCCCGCACGGCGCGCAGCGCGGCCGTGGTGGTGAACCGCTCGTCGACGAGTCGTGCCTCGAAGCCGGTGCGCTCCGTGAGCTCCTCGGCGAGGCGGCGCGCTTCGAGCGCGCGCGGGCCATCCTCGCCGCGCTCGTCGAGCGGGAGCCCCACCACGAAGCCGCGGGCCTCGAGCGCGGCGGCCTTGTCGAGCAGCGCCGTCAGGGGCACGCGGTGCCCGGCGCGGCGCGCAATGAATCCCGCGGGCGATGCGATCGTGCCGGTCGGGTCGGCGATCGCGATTCCGATGCGCCGGTCGCCGAGGTCGATGGCCATCCACCGGCCGAGCCGCAGGTCGCTCACTCGCCCTCGGCCATGCGCGCGAAGAACTCCTCGTTGTTGGCGGTCCGGGCCATGCGCTTGAGCAGGAACGCGATCGCGTCCTCGGGGGCCTGGTCTCCGAGGAAGTGACGGATCAGGAACGCGCGGTTCTTCTCCTTGTCGTTGAGGAGGAGTTCCTCCTTGCGCGTGCCGGACTTCAGCATGTCGATGGCCGGGAAGATCCGGCGGTTGGCGATGTCGCGGTCCAGGACGAGTTCCATGTTGCCCGTGCCCTTGAACTCCTCGAAGATGACCTCGTCCATGCGCGAGCCGGTGCTCACGAGGGCGGTGGCGACGATCGTGAGCGACCCGCCCCCGTCGATCCGCCGCGCCGCGCCGAAGAAGCGCTTCGGTTTCTCCATCGCCTTGGCGTCCACGCCGCCCGACAGGATCTTGCCCGAAAGCGGCGTGACGGTGTTGTGGGCGCGCGCGAGGCGGGTGATGGAGTCGAGGAGGATGACCACGTCCTTGCGGGCCTCGACCAGCCGCTTGGCCTTTTCGATCACCATGTCCGCCACCTGCACGTGGCGTGCGGCGGGTTCGTCGAACGTCGAGCTGATCACCTCGGCGCCCGGCACCGAGGCGATGAAGTCGGTGACTTCCTCGGGGCGCTCGTCGATCAGGAGCACGAACAACGTGACCTCGGGGTGATTCTCGGCGATGGCGTTGGCCATCTTGTGCAGGAGGATCGTCTTGCCGGCGCGCGGCGGCGCCACGATGAGGCCGCGCTGGCCCTTGCCGATGGGCGCGATGATGTCGACCACGCGCATCGAGAGGTCCCCCGATGCCGTTTCGAGGCGGAGCCGCTGGTCCGGGTATTTCGGCCGCAGGTTGTCGAACGGAATGCGCCCCTGGATCGCCTCGGGCGGCATCCCGTTCACGGCATCGACCTGCAGCAATGCCAGGTACTTCTCCCACGACTTGGGCGGGCGGACGCGTCCGCGGACCGTATCGCCCGTCTTGATCCCGAATCGCTTGATCTGCGTTTGTGAGACGTAGACATCGTCGGGGCCGGGCAGGTAGCTGTAGTCCGCGCTGCGCAGGAAGCCGAACGACTCGCGGCCGACCTCGAGGGTGCCTTCCGCCTCGAGCGCCGTGCCGCGGTCGAGCAGTGCCCGCTCGACGTGGAAGATGAGGTCTTGTCGCCGCCGGCTCGCGGTTTCGGGGAGCTGGAACTCCTCGGCCATCGCGATCAGCTCGGACAGCGGCTTGTGCCGGAGGTCGGAGATGTCCATCGGGGGTTCGTGCGGCACGAGGGTGCTCGTGCGAGGGGTCGTGAGGAAGGCCCCGGACGCCGCCGCGGATGGCGGCGGGAGGGAAGGGAGGGATGCGCGAGGCGGGATTCGAACCCACGACCTTCGGCTCCGGAGGCCGACGCTCTATCCAGCTGAGCTACTCGCGCGGTGGTGCACCGCGTGGCGCAATTCGGACCAGCGTGCACTGGTCGCGGGATGGGAAAGCTACGCGGGCCCGCATCGCGCGACAAGCGCGGTCGCGCGGCGACAAAATGACGGTGCCGTCATTCTTGACGCTGCCCGGCGCCCTGACGAAACTGTGCCGAATCGCATCGATCTTCCGCGTGCGCATCCTGACCTTCCTTCCCGACGACAGCATCGTCGCGCTACGCTCCGCACTTGCCCGGGGCCACGTGGTCACGCCGTGCGCCGACGCCGCGAGCCTCGTGGCGGCCGCGGCCGGCAACCATGTGGACGCGATCGTCGTCGATCCCGCCATCGCCGACGACACGGACTGGCTGCGCCTGCGCACCGTGCTCGCGTCGCCGCGCATACCCGCGCTGCTCTACACACGGCTGTCGCCGGAGAATGCGCGATGGATCGTGGCGGCCGCGGCGCTTGGCGCGCACGAGGTGATGCTGCGCGGCCAGGACGACGACGCGGCGTCGTTGCGCGCGCGGCTCGAGCGGCTGCGCACGCCGGCACCGCCGGCGCGCGTGATGGCGCGCATCGCCGACCGTCTGGCGTGCCTGCCGCCCGTGCTGCAGGGCGTCACGGTTCCGCTCTTCTGCTCGGCGCCGGTGCCCCGTTGGGCGGACGCGATCGCCCGCGATGCCGGCATCCCGCGGCGGAGCGTGGACCGCTGGATGGGGCGCGCTGGACTCGCCGGCACGGCCACCCTGCTCGACGTCGCACGGCTGGCGCGCGTGTGGCTGCCGATCGTCATTGACGGCACGGATCCCGCCGTGGTGGCCGTGCGTGGCGGGTTCCGGCGGGCACGCATGCTGGCCGTGCACACGCGCCGCATCGTCGGCGCGTCGCCGTCGTATTTCGGCAAGAAGCTGAGCGAGGACGAGTTCGTCGATCGCCTCGCGCGCCACGCACTGCGGGTGTAGCCCCGGCGCGAGGCCTCAGCGCGGCGGCGCCTGCCGGCTGCGTTGCACATGGCGCAGGCGCAGGTGTTCCTCGCGTTCGCGCTCCTCGAGTTGCTGGCGTACGGTCGCCACCTGCGCGGCGAGGCGCGGTGCCACCTGGTGCTCGAGCGTCAGCAGGCGGCGCGTCGTCTCGCGCACCGCGTCGCCGAGGCGGCGCACGCGCTGTTCGCGCGGGGCGGCGTCGATCAGGAGGTCGGCCAGCGCCTCGAACCGTGCCGTGGCCGCGGTGGCGGCCGGCCCTGCGGCGGCGGGCGCCACGCCGCGCGCGTCGAGCGTTCGTGCGACGGCATCGCGCGCCACCACGTCGCTCACGGCCAGGCCCCACACGACCGCGGGGCGGAGTTCGACGGTCGGGGCGCGCAACGACCACGCCATGGCGGCGAGTCCCGATGCGCCGTGTGCGGCGAGGGCGCCGGCCAGCGCATCGTAGGCGAGCGCCGCGGACTCGGCGATGCGCGCGCGCACGTCCACGGCGGGGCGCGCGAGGTGGAAGAGCTCGGCGACGAGCGCCTCGCGCTTCCGGCGCGTGAGGCCGATGCCGTGCCGCACGCGCACCAGCTCGCGTCGCGCGCGCACGAGGTTCATGCGCGTGGCCGTGAGGCGGCGTCCCGTCACGAGGCACCGCGCCCGCGGCGCAGGTCCCAGGTCGCGTCGCTGATGCGGAAGAGGTCGTCCCGCGGGAGCGTGTCGAGCAGTCGCCAGCCGACCTCGAACGTTTCATCGAGCGTGCGGCGGCCGCCCGGCTGCGCGATGAACTCCCGCTCGAATGCCTCGGCGAACGCCATCGCGCGACGGTCCGCCGGCGGGAGCCCCGACTCGCTGACGATGGCGGCCATGGTGCGGGCCTCGCGGCCGCGGGCATACGTCGCGTACAACTGATCGCTCCATTCGCGATGCTCCGGGCGCGTGCGGCCGGCGCCGATGCGCCCGCCCATGAGCCGCGAGAGCGACGGCAGGATGTCGATCGGCGGCGCGATGCCGCGCCGGTGCAGGTCGCGATCGAGGACGATCTGTCCCTCGGTGATGTAGCCCGTCAGGTCGGGGATCGGGTGCGTGACGTCGTCGTCCGGCATGGTGAGGATGGGGATCTGCGTGATCGACCCCGGCGCGCCGCGCACGATGCCCGCCCGCTCGTAGATCGACGCGAGGTCCGTGTACATGTAGCCCGGATATCCGCGCCGCCCGGGGATCTCCTCGCGCGCCGTGGCGATCTCGCGCAACGCCTCGCAGTAGTGCGTCATGTCGGCGAGCACCACGAGCACGTGCAGCCCGCAGTCGAACGCGAGGTGCTCGGCCACGGTGAGGGCCAGGCGGGGCGCGAGCAGCCGCTCGACGGCCGGGTGCGACGCCTGGTTCAGGAACAGCACGGTGCGCGGCATCGCGCCGCCCTCGCGCACGCGGCGCGCGAACTCGTCCGTTTCACGCGCGGTGATCCCGATTGCGGCGAACACCACCGCGAACGGCTCGCCGCGCGGCGCGCGGGACCACTCCACGATGCGGGCCGCGATCTCGAGGCCCGGCAGCCCCGGGCCGCTGAACACCGGCAGCTTCTGGCCGCGCACGAGCGTGTTCATCGCGTCGATGGCGCTCACGCCCGTCTCGATGAACTCGCTGGGCGGCGCACGCCGCACCGGGTTGATCGGCGCGCCCGTGATCGGGCGCAGCGCCTCGCCGACCGGCACGGGCAGCCCGTCGATCGGCGCGCCGTGTCCGTCGAACGCGCGACCCAGCAGCTCGCGACCGACCACCGTGCGCGCGACATCGCCCGTCAGGATGACGCGCGCCGCGTGGGGCTGCAGCCCGATGGTCTCATCCAGGAGTTGCACCACCGTGGTGCGTTCGCCCGCCTCGATGACCTGGCCGCGCCGGTCGGCCTGGCCGTCCATGCGAACGACAACCCATTCATTGAGTGCGACGCCGCGCGTGCCCTCGAGGAAGAGCAGCGGCCCGCCGGCCGCGGCGGCGCCCCGGTACGTGCGCTCCATCGCGATGCGGGTCATGGCGTCACCCCGACCGGCGTTGGCGCATCGGCACCGACGCCGGAGCTCGCCGCCGGCACCGTGGGCGGCGCGAGTGCCTGCGCCGCCGCCCGTGCATCGGCGGTGCGCGCCGGCACGTCGGCGTCGGGCGCGTCACGCAGCGCCGACAGCGCGCGCCGCACCGGCGCGAGATCGAGCGTCGCGTACGACTGGCCGCCCGCGACTGCCAGCGCGCCGGCCTGGTAGGCCCGCAACGCGGCATCCGCGAGCGCGAACGTCTTCTCGAGCGACGACCGTGCGTCGTGCGGGTGATACGCGTTCTGCCGCAGGACCGTCTCACGCACCAGCACCGCAAGGTCGATCACGAGCCGGTCACGGTCCTCGAGCGCGTCGGGGCCCACGAGGCTCGCGATATCGCGGAGCTCACGGTCGCGCTGCAGGAGCGTGAGCAACTCGGCCCGCACGCCGCTCCATGCGCTGCCCGCCTGGCGCGCGAGCCACGGCGCCACGAGCCCGGCATAGAGCGAGAAGCTCGCCTCCCAGTCCACCGCCGGGTAATGGCGCTGGTGCGCGAGCGCCGCGTCGAGCGCCCACATGGCACCCGTCACGCGGAGCGCCGACTGCGTGACGGGCTCGGAAAAGTCGCCGCCCGGTGGCGACACCGCGCCGATGATGGTCACGGCGCCCTGGCGCGGCGGGCCCCCGAGCACATCGGCGCGCCCTGCGCGCTCGAAGAACTGCCCCATGCGGTTGGCGAGGTACGTGGGGTATCCCTCCTCGCCCGGCATCTCCTGCAGTCGCGCGGCCATTTCACGGAGCGCTTCCGCCCAGCGCGACGTCGAGTCGATCATCAGCGCCACGCGGTTGCCCTGGTCTCGGAAATACTCGGCCACCGTCACGCCGAGGTAGATGGACGCCTCGCGCGCCGCGACCGGCATGTTCGAGGTGTTGACGATGAGCACCGCCCGCTCCATGACAGGCCGCCCCGTGCGCGGATCCTGCAGCGCGGGAAACTCGGTCAGCACGTCGGTCATCTCGTTGCCGCGCTCGCCGCATCCCACGTACACCACGATGTCCGCGTCGGCGTACTTGGCGAGCGACTGCTCGATGATCGTCTTGCCGGTGCCGAACCCGCCGGGCACGACGGCCGCGCCGCCCTCAGCCACCGGAAAGAACAGGTCGAACACGCGCTGTCCGGTGATGAATGCCTGCTCGGCGGGCAGGCGGCGCGCGACGGGCCGCGGCACGCGCACGGGCCAGCGGTGCGCCAGTCGGATCGGCCGGCCGTCCGCGAACGCGCCGACGGCGTCGGAGACGGTGAACGCGCCGCCGGCGATGGCGGCGATCGTGCCGCCGGCGTCCGGCGGCACGAGGATGGCGTGCGCGCGGCCCGACGGCTCGCGCACGTGCCCGAGGATGTCGCCAGGCGCGACGACCTCGCCGGCCGCGCGGGTCGCGGTGAATTCCCATCGCACCGACGCATCGAGGGTGTCCACCTGGGCGCCGGCCGCAATGAAGTCACCGGTCGCCTCGGCGAGCCGCGCGAGCGGCCGCCCGACGCCGTCGAGGATGGCGCCGAGGAGGCCGGGGCCGAGCTGCGCGGTGAGCGCGACGCCGAGCGAGTCCACGGGCTCGCCGACAGCGAGGCCGGTGGTGTCCTCATACACCTGCACCGTGGCGACGTCGCCGCGCTGGCGGATGACCTCGCCCATCATGCGCCGGTCCCCCACCACCGCGAGGTCGTAGAGCGCCGCGCGCAGTGGCGTCACCTCGACGAGGGAGCCGGCGACCCGGACGATCCGCGCGGTCACTTGAGTCGCACCCGGTAGCCGATCGCGCGCCGCAGCAGCTCGAGGATCAGGCCCTCGGCGTCGCCCGGCGGTTCGCCCCACGCCGGCGTGGGGACGGGCACGACGATCGGGGCGGGCCGCCGCTCCACCTCGCGTCGCACGACGGGCGGAACGGCGTCGAGCAGCCGTTCCTCGACGAGGAGGATGCCCAGGGTCCGGTCGGCGGCGAGCACGCCCAGCCGCGCGGCGGCCGTGTCGCCGTCGGTCACGGTGTCGGTCGGGATGCCCGCCAGGCGCAGGCCGGACGCGACGGCCGGAGACGCGATGCCGCGCACCGTCCAGTTCATGCGGCCGCTCCGAGCGTGGATGCGATGTGCCGCGGCGACGCGCCGAGGGCGATGCCCCAGGTGATCCGCAGGAGCGCCCGGAGTTCCGCGCGTTGCCGGAGCACGAACGCGATGATCGGCGCCGTCGACAACGGCTCGCGCCGCGTCAGGCGCCGGAACTCCGTGGCCAGCGCCGCGCCGGCCGCGTCCTCGCGCGCCGCGTCGTCGGCGTTCACGGCGGCGGCGAGCGGC
>CAZKYG010000027.1:0-2567 GCA_964556915.1 uncultured Gemmatimonas sp. | reverse complement strand
GCGGGCCGGCGGGTTCGCGTCGGCCGACAGCAGGGCGTGGAGGAGCACGTTTGCGCCGTTGGTCACGGCCTCCGGCGTGGAGAACTCCTTCGGCGCGTGGCTGATCCCGGCGACACTCGGGATGAAGATCATGCCCATGGGGCAGATGCGGGCGAGGTCCTGCGCGTCGTGCCCCGCGCCGCTCGGCATCACCTTCGAGGAGAGGCCGAGTGCCTTCGCCGCCGCCGCGATGTGTGCCCGCATCGCCGGGCTGCTCAGCGCCGCGATCACCTCGGTCGAGTACGGCGTGAACGTGAACGACGTGCCGTTCATCCCGCCGATCTTCGCGGCCTCGGCTCGCACCTCGTCGTAGAGCGTCCGGATCTTCGCGTTGTCGAGGTCGCGGATCTCGAGCAGGCACTCCACGCGGCCCGGTACGACGTTCGGCGCGCCCGGGAACGCCTGGATGCGCCCGACGGTGCCGACCTGACGTCCCGGGCGGGACGTGACGATGCGGTTGACGGCCTCGACGAACCGCGCCGCCGAGAGGAGCGCGTCGTGCCGGTCGGCCATCGCCGTGGTGCCCGCATGGTTCGCGAACCCGGTGACCGTGACGCTCCACTGCCCGATACCGACGATGCCTTCAACGACGCCGATGTCGATCTTCTCGCGGTCGAGCGTACCGCCCTGCTCGATGTGCAACTCGAGGTAGCACGTGGCGCTGCCGGGCGCGCGGCGCGCACTGGCGAGGTTGGCCGGATTGCCGCCAAGGAACGCGATGCCGTCGCGCACCGTCTTGCCGCTGTTGGAGACCTGCGCGAGCTCGGCGTCGCTGAGCGTGCCCGTGACGGCGTGGCTGCCCCAGAGGCCGCCCTCCTCGTTCTGCCAGATGGCGACCTCGAGCGGGTGGCGGAGGCTCACGCCGCGCTCGGCCAGCGTCTGTGCGACCTCGATCGCCGAGAGCGAGCCGACGTCGCCGTCGTAGTTGCCGCCCTCGGGCACCGAGTCGATGTGCGACCCGATGATGATCGGCGTGAGCGACGGGTCGGCGCCCGGGCGGCGACCCCAGATGTTGGCCGCGGCATCCACGGTCACCTCGAGGTGCGCGTCGCGCATGAGGCCCTTCACGTACTCACGCCCGTCGCGGTCGGCGTCGGAGTACGCCACGCGCGAGACGCCGCCCTGCGGGTTGGCGCCAAAGCGCGAGAGTGCGGCCAGGTGCGCGTTCACGCGCGCGCCGTTCACCCGGAGCGCGGCCTGGGCGGCTTGCGCGGCGGGTGCTGCCGGCGCGGCGTGCCGGCCCGCCGCCCACCTGGGCGCCGCGATGCCGCCGGTCACCAGCGTCATGGTTTCCACGAAGTGACGTCGCTTCATGGCCTCAAAATGGCATCCCCGTGGGCGAGGCGGCTAGCTTTCGGGCGTGATCGTCAAGCGGTTTTTCGACCCGAAGCTCGCCCAGGCGAGCTACCTGATCGGCTGCGGGCGTGCGGGCGTGGCGCTCGTCATCGACCCCAACCGCGACATCGGCCAGTACGTCGACATGGCGGCGGCCGAGGGCGTGCGCATCGCGCACGTGACGGAGACGCACATCCACGCCGATTTCCTCTCGGGTGCCCGCGACCTGGCCCGGCGCACCGGCGCCACCCTGCATCTCTCGGACGAGGGCGGGCCGGACTGGACGTACGCGTACGCGAAGGCCGACGGTGCGCGGCTCCTCAGGGACGGCGACACGATCGTCGTGGGCAACGTGCGGGTGCAGGCGGTGCACACGCCGGGCCACACGCCCGAGCACCTGTCGTTCCTCATCACCGACACCGCGGCCGCTGATGAGCCCATCGGCATCGCGACGGGCGACTTCGTGTTCGTCGGCGACGTGGGCCGCCCGGACCTGCTCGAACGCGCGGCGAAGGTCGCGGGCACGATGGAGGCCTCGGCGCGCACGCTGTTCCGCTCGCTCCGGAAGTTCAGGGACTACCCCGACTGGCTGCAGGTGTGGCCCGGCCACGGAGCGGGGTCGGCGTGCGGCAAGGGACTGTCCGCCGTGCCGCACAGCACGGTGGGCTACGAGAAACGGTTCAACTGGGCGTTCGCGATCGACGACGAGGACACCTTCGTGCACGCGGTGCTCGAGGGTCAGCCCGAGCCGCCGAAGTACTTCGCGATGATGAAGAAGCTCAACCGGGAGGGCCCGGCGCCGTACGACCCGGACCGCGTGCCGCCGGCGATGTCGCTCGACGCGTTGCGCGAGGCGCTGGGCGCGGGGATGGTGGTCGTGGACACCCGCCGCGCGGACGCGTACGCCGCCGGCCACGTACCCGGCACCATCAACGTGCCGCTCTCGCGCAGCTTCAACACGTACGCGGGCTGGTTCCTGCCCTACGACCGCGCGTTCGGGATCATCGCCGACGGCACATCGGCCGCGGCGGAAGCCGTGCGCGACCTGGCGATGATCGGCCTCGATGGCGTGGCGGGCGTCGCTGACGCGAACGTGGTGCGCGCGTGGGCCAACGCCGGCGGCCGCCTCGCGACGATCGACCAGGTGGACCCGGCGCGCGCCGCCGCGATGCGCGCGTCCGGCGCGGCGATGG